>NZ_JBMHHY010000005.1:0-399504 GCF_049739465.1 Embleya sp. AB8 | reverse complement strand
TCCACCTTCGCGAAGGCGTAGTTGACGTGGGTGACCTTGTTCCAGGGGATGTTCTTGACCAGGTAGCGCGGCGAGCCGTCGGCACCGGTACGCCAGGAGGTGAAGTAGCCCACCACCCGCCGGCTGCGGTCCTGACCGAGCCACTCGCGCCCGTCGCCCTGGTACACGTCGCAATAGCGCGTCGCCACCCCGGGCGTGGCCTGCATGCCGTCCGGCCGACAGGCCGCCTGGTCCGCCGGTCGCGCCGGTCGGGCACCACCGTCGTCGAAGCGCCCGTCACCCGCGTCGAACGGATCGCCCGCGTCGCCGTCCCACACCGGGGACGTCTGGCACGGACCCATGGTCGGCTCGCTGCCGTCGGCGGCGTCCCGGGCGGCAAGGCACGTGTTGGAGTGCTTGTTGCGGAACTGCGCACCGTCGGGGAACCACTGCTGGTTGTTGCTGCCACCGCAACCCCACTGCTGGACCCGACCCGAACCGACGTCCAGATCCAGACACTTGCCGCTGTAGCGGCTGACGATCTCCGTCGAGCCGTCGCCGTGTCGCGGCTTCAGGTCCCACTGCTGGTTGGCGGTTCCGAGACAGCCCCACTGGTGGATCCGGCCACCGTCGCGCCGACCCTCGGCGTCACGGGTGTCCACGTCCAGGCACTTCGTGCTGACCACGTTGATCACGGTGGCCGCGTCGCGAACCACGGACCACGCGGTGGCTCGGGCCGCCGGCGGTGGTGGCGTCGGCGGGGAACTGCCGACCCGTTCGATCCACCAGCGCTGGTTCTTCTCCCCCGCGTCGCACGCGTCCGCGCTGGCCCAGTGGGTGGGCCGCGAGCTGCTGTGCGCCAGGCAGTACGTCTTCGCCGACCCGTCGCTCGACTGCTCCGTGAACGACACCTGCCGGCCGCCGCCGATCGCGTCGTCCGAGATCCGCCACTCGACCGGATCCCCGAGCGCGGCCCACTGCCAGGACGAACCACCGTCCCCACGCAGGTGGTTGCCCAGGGTGCTGCGCAGCGTCACCCTCGCGTACTCCCGGTTGGCCAGGTACCACTCCTGCCCGGGCTCGCCGGCCGGTCCGGTGGTGACCCACTTGGAACCGGACTCGTAGGGGCGCAACAGCTCCCCGGTCGCCATGTTGCGCAGCCGGACCCAGCCCGGCTCCACCACGCTCGGCACGGTGGGGTCGGCGGTGATCCCGTCCGGCCCCTTGCCGGGGGTGTTGACGCACCGGAAGTTCCGCTTGTCGGGCCCGGGGTCGGTTTTGACGATCGCGGACAGGCAGGCCCCGATGGCCTGTTGCCCATAGCTGTTCGGGTGTACCGCCTCGCGATAGTCGCCCTGCTGATGCGGTTCGGGGATGGGCACGCCGGGCAGGTAGGGCACCCAGCGGATCCACTCCGCCTCGGCCGCCGGCAGCGGCTTGTCGCTGGTGTCCTTGGCGGTGGCCTGCCGGGCGGTCTTGGCGCACAACTCGTGGCCGGCGAACGCCGAGGTCAGGTCCAGGAATTCGGCGTCGCTGGAGGCTGCCGCGGCACGCAGCATCGAGGTCATCCGCGGCACCACCGATTCGACCGCCCAGTCCGAGGCGGCGTCGGTGAACGGGCAACCGCCCTGCGAGTAGCGCGGCGAGATCTTGTTCTCGTAGCGGTTGTCGGCGGCCCGGGCGAGCGGAATCGGGTAGGACTGGAGCACCAGTCGGTAGGAGCCGTCCGACTGCCCGGCCCTGCGCATGATGGCGCGAATCGCCTCCAGCGTGGCCGCGACCTTGTCCTGCGTCGTGGGCAGCGACTGCTCCAGGGTCTTCTCCCAGCCGCCGCGACTCTCGCAGGAGGATCCCACGTTGAAGAACGCCTTGCCGCAACTGCTCAGGATGTCGGCGAACTTCAGGTCGTTGCCGCCGATCGAAACCACGATCAGCTTGACCCTGGTATCCCGGGCCACATCCGCGAGTTGCTCGGCCTGCGGTCGTTCGCCCTTGAAGCCCTCACCGATCACATTCTTCGTCTCGGCACCGGAACAGGCCAGATTGACCCGGCGATCCACCGCGATTGCGGCGCTGTTGATCTCCGCGACATCCGAACGTTCACACCCGTTTCCGGCGTAGGAGGTGGTGCCGTAGACACCGTTGCCCCGGTCGGTGTTCCAGTAACTGCTCTTGGTATCCCCGGTATCCGCGTTGCCGGCCCAGCGGCCCGCCTCACCGGAGATGTAGCTGTCGCCGATCGACACGGCCGAGGTCGGCCTGGTGTCCTCGTCGTCGATCGAACAGGCCGGACTCCCGGTGTCCACATCGCCCGGCCGCGGATCGGTCGCGCTGCGCGCACGAGCGAGAAGGTACTCCGTCTCGTGGTTCCACAGGTTGCAGGGACGGGTCCTCGGCGGCGCGATGCGGACCGGAAAATGATCCGAGCCGATGTCGTTGCCGACGGAGACCGCCAGACTGTCCCATTGTCGGTCCGCGACCATGAAGTCCAGCGAATATCCGTTGCGATGGGTGGGCGCGGCCGGCCCGTCGGCCCTCCCGCCCACCCTGGCGAAGAACGTGGGACCCGTGTCGGTCGGAAAACGATCCGAGAGCGAGTTGAAGTCACCCAGCGCCCGCCACGACTCCTCCGGCGCCACCACCCCACGCATCGCCCCGATCAGCCCCTTGGCGTGCGGGTTGGGGACCGTGCCGCTGCGAATCGACGCGGTGTGCACGTTGAACACCCACTGGTTGCCGAACCGCAGCCCCAGCGCCGGGCGGCTGCGATTGCGCGCGGGATCGGGCAGCGCGGTGAAGTCGTCGGCCCGAGTCTTCGACCACATGGCCATCGAGGTGCGTACACCCCGGGTGTTCACCGGCTCGATGGTGCCGTCGTCCCGCCGTTTCTGCAGCGGGTGGATCTTCAGGAAGTACAGATAGCCCTTACGCTCCGACACACTGAACTGGCGCTCGGTCAGGTCGAACTTGAGCTCCGGCAGCGGGTTGGGCCCGTTGTTCTCGGCCCCGTCGTCGGGATCCTCCGGTACCTCGCCGCCTTCCACCGCGTCCTCGGGCCGGTAGTTCTTGAATCCGCGCAGGAATATCGTGCTCTCCGGCGGCGCGGTCCCGGCCTCCTGGAGCGCGACTATGTCGGCATCCTTGATGAGGCCGTTGACGGCGGGCCACTTCGAGGTGTCCGGGCCGCTGCCGCTGCGGCCCTGCATGTTCCACGTGATGAACCTGGTACCGAGCGAAAGCCCGGCCTGGTTCGGCGCCGCGGCCGTGGCACCGTCGGCCGCCGGCGCGGCGGCGACCGCCGGTACCGACTGCGGCCCGAGCAGCAGCGCCGCCAGCGCCCCGGCCACCACCAGACGCGCCCGTTTGCGGCGCTGACGTACCGGTAAAGTCGACGCGCGTAGCGGCGCCCCGACACGAACCCTGAACATTCCTATACCTCTCTTCGGTGGATCGTTGACCGAAGGAGAATAGGAGACAGAGTTCAACAGCGACTGCCCGGGTACTGAACACCTGGCCCGGAGGCCGGAGTTGCCCCGCCTCGGCCGGCGGCGGACATCGGGCATTCCGGTCGTGACCGAAGAAACGTTTGCCGAACGTGATCGAAGATTCACCGTCACGACTGTCGGCCGGGTGTAGGGCCCCCTAGATTGGACTGGACCACCCCACACGGCATCCGGAGATGAGAGTTCGTGGCCGAGCCCATACTCGACGCAGAATCGGCTTTACCCGAGCGGAAGATCGACACCGAGGTGGCGCATACCGCCCGAGTGTGGAACTACTGGCTGGGCGGCAAGGACAACTATCCGGTGGACCGGGAGACCGGGGATCAGATCGCCGCGATCCACCCGGGGACCCGCGACTACGCGCTCGCCGACCGGCAGTTCCTCGGCCGGGCCATCCGCCATCTGGCCGGCGATCTGGGCATCCGGCAGTTCCTCGACATCGGCACCGGACTGCCGACCGCCGGGAACACCCACGAGATCGCCCAGGGCGTGGCGCCGGAGTCGCGGATCGTCTACGTCGACAACGACCCACTGGTGCTGGTGCACGCGCGGGCCCTGCTGACCAGCAGCCCGGAGGGGGCCACCCGCTATATCGACGCCGATCTGCGCGACGTCGACGAGATCCTGGCCCGCGCCGCGAAGACGCTGGACTTCGACCAACCGATCGCGCTGGTCCTGCTCGGCGTGATCATCTTCGTGAACGACGACGACGAGGCGTACGGGACGGTGCGCCGGCTGCTGGACGCGCTGCCCTCGGGCAGCCATCTGGCGCTGTCCCACACGGTGACCAGCCCACCGGCCCCGCCGGACGTGGACGACGCGGTGGCGTTCTGGAACGAGCACGGCACGCCCAAGCTCAGGCAACGTTCGCCCGAGGGCATCGCGCGCTTCTTCGACGGCCTGGAACTGCTCGAACCGGGCGTGGTCACCTGTTCGCACTGGCGGCCCGAGGCCGGTGACCGCACGCCGGAGGTGGCCATGTGGGGCGCGGTGGGCCGCAAGCCGTAATCCGCCCGCGCCCGCACCGGCCGTGGCGGCCCCTCGGATCCGTCCGCGACGAGGGGCCGCCGGTACACAGGTGTCGAGCGCTGTCGCCCCGCCTGGAGGGCGGGTTCAGCCGGCTACTCAGCGCTCGTGGTGGCCGTGGTGCGAGCCCTCGTGGTGCTCACCCTTCTCGTGCCCGCCGTCGGCGTTGATGCAGGTGTTGCCGATCGCCGGGTTGAGCAGCCCGATGATGTTGATGCTGTTGCCGCAGACGTTGACCGGGATGTGGATCGGGAGCTGGATGTTGTTGCCGGACAGGATGCCGGGCGAACCGACCGCCGCGCCCTCGGCCTCGGAGCTCGCGTTGGCCACACCGGCGCCCGACATGACGAGCGCGGCGATGCCGACGGTCAGGGCCGCAGTCTTCTTGATCGTCTTCATGTGATCTCCGTTTCGGATGGCGCCGCGGGTGGCGCGATCGTCCGGTGCAACGAACCCGACCGGAACAGGCAACTGTCCGGCGCGAGTTCTTCACCCGAGTGGCGGCATCGGTCCAGGCGGACGGCGGCACGCCCGGGAGCGGCAACGTGTTCCATCGGCCGACGCGGGGTACTGGCCGCCGGACCACACCGGCGCCGCATCGCGCCGACTCCAGGAAGCAGGAGCGCATCGTGCCCGTCCCCGCCCACCCCACCCGCCGCTCGCTGCTGTTCGGTACGGCCGGCACCGCCGTCCTGCTCGGCGCCGGCGCCCGGACCCGGTTCGGCACCGACGCCCGCCCGAGCATCGCCGCCGTGGCCGCCCGGGAGCCGATCGTCCCGGCCGCCCACACCTCGGTCCGGCTCGACGCGGCGCCCGGCACGGTCGAGTTGGGCTCGCGCGAGGTCCACACGTGGGGATTCGGCGAGCGGGTACCGGGCCCGGAGATCCGGGTCGCCGCCGGCGGCACGGTGGCCGCTCGACTGCACAACCGGCTGCCGGCGGAGACCACCGTGCACTGGCACGGTGTGCGGATCGACCCGGCGATGGACGGCGCCCCCGGCGTCAGCCAGACCCCCGTGCCCCCAGGCGGCGACTTCCATTACCGCTTCGTCGCCCCCGATCCGGGCACGTACTTCTACCACTCGCACGTGGGCACCCAACTCGACCGTGCCCTCTACGGCGCGCTGATCGTCGAGGACCCGGCCGAACCGCTCGGCTACGACGCGGACTGGACCGTCGTCCTGGACGACTGGATCGACGGCACCGGCACCGACCCCGACGCGGTACTGGCCGAACTGCGCGATCAGCCCCGAACCGCGCAGACCATGGAGAGCGCCCTGCTCGGCGGCACGGCCGGCCATGTCGCCTATCCGCACTACCTGGTCAACGGCCGCACCGCGGCCGCCCCCGAGGAGTTCACCTGCTCCCCGGGCCGACGCGTGCGCCTGCGCCTGATCAACGCCGGCGCCGACACCGCCTTCCGGGTCGCACTGGGCGACCACCGGTTGACCGTCACGCACACCGACGGGTTCCCGGTGCTACCGGTGACCGTGGACACGCTGCTGGTCGGAATGGGCGAGCGCTACGACGTATTGGTCACCCTGGCCGACGGCGTATTCCCCCTGGTGGCCGACGCGGAGGGCAAGAACGCCCGCGCGTTCGCCGTGATCCGCACCGCACCCGGCGACGCCCCCACGGCCTCCGTCGCCGTCCCCGAGGCGGACGGCCGCCTGCTCACCCTCGCCGACCTGGTCGCCGACCCGTGCGTCGACCGAGGCGACGCGCCCGCACGCGGCGTGGACCTGGTCCTGGGCCGGGGCCCGAACGGCACCCGCTGGACACTCGGCACCGCCGCCGCGCCCGACGCGGGACCCCTGCGCGTACCGGTCGACACCGGCGAGCGGGTCCGCCTGTCCTTCACCAACACGACCCGGATGTGGCATCCGGTCCACCTGCACGGACACACCTTCCAGGTCCGCAGCGCCACCGGCCGCGGCCCGCGCAAGGACACCGTGATGGTGCGCCCGCGCGAGACGGTCACCGTGGACGTACTCGCGGACAATCCCGGCGAGTGGATGTTGCACTGCCACAACCTCTACCACAGCGAATTGGGCATGATGGCCACCCTCGGCTACGGCGCGACCCCGACCACCCCCGACGCGTCGATGCCGAACATGACCCGCGACTTTGCCTGATCCACCGCCGCCGACCCGAAGTCGGCAGCTCACCAAGAGAGTTCGCCAACGCTCAACAATGCCCGGCCGGTTCGGACCGAGCACACACATTGCGCTCGAACGTATTGACCGCCGCACCCTCCCGATTCGCCAGGTCCACCGGCGCGTTGCCCATCACCACGTTGTCCCGGATCACATTGTTCGCGGTCAACCGCCCGGCGAAGCTGGGCAGCACGAGAATGCCTCCCGACAGCGAGGATTGGCCCTGATTGTCGCGGACGCGGTTGTCGCTCACGTGCGTCTCCTGGGCGCCGGTGAGCACGATCCCGGTGCCCTGGATGAAGTCGAGCCGGGGATTCGGCGGGCAATACTTGTTGTTCCCGTCGATCCGATTCCGCCGCACCGCCAACGCCCCGGCGATCGGCGGCTTGTCGTCGCCCACGATGAACACTCCGGCGCAGTTCCCGGTCAAATCGTTGTACTCGACGACCAGTTCGCGCCCGCGCCGGATGTGCACGCCCAACCGGTTCCCGCCGGCGTGGTTGCGCGCGATGCTCGCCCCCATCGCGTCCGCGGTATCCGCCAGGAACAGGCCCGCCTGACCGTTGTCGTCGGCGGTGTTGTCCGTCAACTCACCCCGCGTGGAATTCTCCTGACCGATGCCGTGCTCCCCGTTGCCGTGCGCGAACACCCGCCGCACCCGCATCCGTTCGGTCCCACTCCCGAAGACGCCGCTCTTGGCGAACCCGGTGACGGTCAACGACTGGATCCGCACGTCGGCCACCCGGTGCTCCGCCGTGCCGAACACGCACACCCCGTGCCCGGCCGCCGCACACGCGTTGCCGGCCGGGTCGCCCGGGACGATCACGGTACGCTCGCCCACCCCGCGCAACGTCACGCCGTCCGTGCCGATCAACACACTGCCCGGGTAGGTGCCGGGCAGTACGTCGACCACCTCGCCCGGCGCGGCGGCATCCACCGCCGCCTGGATCGACTCGCCGGGATGGACGAAGCGCCGCCCCTGCGCGTGGGCGACCGGTGCGATCACCGTGCCCACCAGGGTCAGTGCGGTGACCCAGCCGAGCAAATGCAGACGGGGTGCGTACATGAGCGATGATCCACCTTCGGATTCGGGAGAGAACGGGAAAACCACGGATCGGGATTCAGGAAACGGACGCGGGCTCGGCCCGCGCGATCGCCCGCTCCCGATCCGGCGCCCGGACGATCGCCCTGGCCCGGCCACTCCGCCGTACGTGGGGTCGGTGATCAGGGACAGCACCGACACGCCGACCTCGTCCGGTTCGGCCAGGGCGTGTGCGGTCTCGGCCGGCACGGCCGTTCGTGCTATCCGTGGGCGGCGTCGCGCTCCCAGCGGTAGAACTCGCGGGCCATCGCGTCCTGCGGCGACCGCCACGTCTGCGGGTCGTAGGCGGCCACATGCTCGGCGAGTCGTTGGCTGATCTCGCGAAACCGCGGGTGTCCGGCGACTTTGGCGACGGCCGGTCCCGGCGGCCGGTCGGCCTCGATCAGGTGCAGGTACAGGTCGCCGAACTGGAAGAGGCTGCGCCCGGTCACGCCGACCAGGTGCGGGAGTTCGCCGGTGTCGGAGTCGGCGAAGATGTCGGCGATCCGCGGCGCGGCGTCGGGCTTCATCCGGGCCACGATCAGGGTGCGATGCATGACGTTTTCGTCCTTACGGGGTGCGGGGCGAGGGCCGGCGGGGCCGCGCCGGGTGGGCGCGGCCCCGCCGGTGGGGCGTCGTCGCGCGGGGACGGCGACGACGCGGGGTTCACCAGGTGCGTACGGTGGGTGCCAGGCCCATCTCCCGGGCGCGCTGCTGGATCTTGTCCCGGATCAGTTCCAGTTGCACGCGCGAGTTGCGGTTGATGTTGTCCGTCATCCACGCGTCGTCGACCGGGGCGGTCTCCTTCATCGCGAAGTCCTGCACCCAGCGCATCCGCACACCGTCGGGGGCCTCGTGGTATTCCCAGCGGATGTGCATGTGCGCGAACGGCCCGGTCTCCACCCGGCGGGCCCACACCGTGCGGCTCTCCCGGTCGGCCTCGCGCTCGGACACCCAGCTCCAGACCTTGCCGTCCTGGTCGGGGTGCATGGTCAGCCGGAAGGTGACCTTGGCGTCGTCGCGGTCGAGGACCTCCACCGACGCGTATTCGCTGAACAGTTCGGTCCAGTTGTCCACGTCGTTGGTGATGTCCCAGACGAGGTCGAGCGGGGCGGCGATGACGATGTCGTTGTCGGTGTGGCCGGGCATGTCACACTCCGGAGGTGAGTTGGGAATTGGTGGTTTCCAGGAACTCGCGCGGCGTCTTGCACTGGTCCACATCACCGCCGAGCGGGAATTGGTAGCGCCGTTCCAGTTCGGAGACGATGCCGAGCAGGCCCAGCGAGTCGAGTCCGAATTCCTCGAACGTCGATTCGGGGCGCCGCATCCGGTCCGGCTCCGCGGTGACGCCGGCGCAGGACTTCATCAGCGCGGCGAGTTCTTCGTAGGTGAAGGGTCCGTCCATCGAGGGCTTCCTTTCGGGTCCTTCGGGTGTTCAGGGTTTGCCTGCGGCGGCACCGTCGCGGCCGTCGCCGCGGCGCAGCACCAGGGCGGCGTTGTGGCCCATCAGGCCCCGGCTGAGCACCAGGGCCGTGCGCAGGTCGGCGGGCCGGGCCTGGCCGGTGACCAGGTCCAGGTCGTGGCAGATGTCGAAGACGCCGGGGGTGGGCGGCAGTACGCCGTGCTCCATCGCCAGGATCGCGGCGACGCAGTCGAGCAGCGGCGCGCCGCAGTAGGCGCGACCGATGCCGGCCTTGGGCGCGGTCACCGGCACCTTGGCCGCATGCGCGCCCAACGCGTCGGCCAGGGCCAGTACTTCGGCGTGGTCGGCCTCGGGCACGCCGAGCGCGTCGGCGAACACGACGTCGATGTCCCGGGGCGTGCAGTCGGCCTCGGCGAGGGCCTCGCGGATGGCCCGGGCGAGGCCGTGTCGGGAGGGTCCCCAGCCGGCGGTGCCGGTGAACGTCGCGCCGTGCCCGGCGACTTCGGCGCGGATCCGGGCGCCGCGCCGGCGAGCCGCGTGTTCGTCCTCGAGGACGAACATCGCACCGCCCTCGGCCGGCGCGAAGCCGCGCGCGGCGGAGGTGAACGGGAGGTAGGCCAGCGCGGGTTCGGCGACCAGGCTGAGTGCGTCGTAGCCGAGTTGGCAGACCATCGAGTAGGGGGCGAGCGGGGCTTCCGCGCCGCCGACCACGACCGCGTCGGTGCCGCGGCGGATGGTGCGGGCCGCGTGTGCAAGCGCGTCCAGGCCGCCCGCCTCGTCGTTGGCCAGCACCGCGCACGGGCCGCGAAAGCCGCCCCGGATGGAGATCTGGCCGGTGGTGGCGGCGTAGAACCAGGCGATCGACTGGTAGGGCCCGACGTATCCGGGACCCCGGCCCCACAGGTTCTGGAGTTCGCGCTGGCCGAACTCGCCGCCGCCGGAGCAGCTCGCGGTGGTCACCCCGACGCCGAAGGTGGATGTCGGGCCCAGCGCCGCGTCGGCGAGCGCCTGGTCGGCGGCGACCAGCGCGAAGTGGGTGAAGCGGTCGGTCTGGACCAGGAAACGCTCCTCGACCGTGGCGGCCGGGTCGAAGTCGCGCACTTCGCCGGCGACGGTCAGCGGCAGGTGTTCGCAGCCCTCGCGGGAGATCCGGTCGAGCACGCAGCGGCCCTCGCGGGTCGCCTTCCAGAACACGTCGGCGCCGATGCCGTTGGGGGCGACCACGCCGATGCCGGTCACCACGGTGCGTCCGGGGGCGAGAGTGTTCACCGGGGTCTCCTTTCCCGACGGTCCAGGACCACCGCGGACTGGAAGCCGCCGAACCCGCTGCCGACCGAGAGCACCGTCTTGAGGGTCATCGGGCGGGCGGTCCCCGGCACGTAGTCGAGGTCGCATTCCGGGTCCGGCGTCTGGTAGTTCGCCGTGGGCGGCACCGCACCGCGCCGCATCGCCAGGGCGCACGCGGCCAGTTCGATCGCGCCGATCGCGCCGAGCGAGTGGCCGACCATCGACTTGATCGAGCTCATCGGGGTGCGGTAGGCGTGCTCGCCCAGGGAGCGCTTGACCGCCGCCGTCTCGTGTCGGTCGTTCTGCTTGGTGCCCGAGCCGTGCGCGTTGACGTAGTCGATCGCGCCGGGGTCCACGCGCGCGTCGGCCAGCGCGCGGTCGATCGCCTCGGACATCTCCAGGCCCTCGCGGGTCAGGCCGGTCATGTGGTGCGCGTTGCCGCGCGTGGCGAACCCGCCGACCTCGCAGTAGACCTCCGCGCCGCGGTCGCGGGCGTGCCCGAGTTCCTCCAGGACCAGGACGGCGGCGCCCTCGCCGAGGACGAAGCCGTCCCGGTCCGCGTCGAAGGGTCGGGAGGCGTGCGCGGGGTCGTCGTTGCGGGTCGAGGTCGCCTTGATGGCGTCGAAGCAGGCGACCGTGATCGGCGAGATCGGCGAGTCGGCGGCGCCGGCGAGGTAGACGTCGGCCCGGCCCTCCTCGATCGCGTGCGCGGCGTAGCCGATCGCGTCCAGGCCGGACGTGCAGCCGGTCGAGACGGTCTGTACCGGGCCGCGTACCGCGAACTCCTCGGCCACTTCGGCGGCCAGCGTGCTCGGCGAGAACGCCCGGTGCAGGAAGGGGTCGGCGTGCCGGTGGTCGACGCCCCACCGCTCGCCGGTCCGGCTGACCGCGATGTAGTCGTGCTCCAGGCGCGTGGTGCCGCCCACGGCGGTGCCCAGCGAGACGCCGA
Source organism: Embleya sp. AB8 (assembly GCF_049739465.1). Taxonomy (NCBI): domain Bacteria; kingdom Bacillati; phylum Actinomycetota; class Actinomycetes; order Kitasatosporales; family Streptomycetaceae; genus Embleya; species Embleya sp. AB8. The sequence goes on along the minus strand of NZ_JBMHHY010000005.1, from coordinate 388,100 downwards.
TCCGCCAGGGGTCCTCGGTGTCGCGGTCCAGGCCGCTGTCCGCGACCGCCTCCGCCGCCGAGGCGAGCGCGAACTGCACGTATCGGTCCGCGCGTCGGGCCCGGTCCGGATCGACGCCGCACCCGATCGGGTCGAAGTCGCATTCGGCGGCGATCCGGGAACGGAAGCCGGTGGGGTCGAAGAAGGTGATGCCTCGGGTCGCCGTACGACCGGCCATCAGCAGGTCCCAGAACGCGGCGACGCCCACGCCACCGGGTGCCACCACGCCGACGCCGGTGACCGCCACCCGGCGCCTCAAGAGTCGGCGCCCACGGACTCGATGGGCTCGTTCCCCTCCGTGTCGACGTGCCCCAGTTCCGGTCGGGGCGCCAACGGGGCGAGTTGGAAGACCATCCGCGCCTGGACCCGGCCGACGTTGCGGAATCGGTGTCGCATGTGCTTGGGGATCATCAGGCCCTGGTCGGGGCGGAGTTCGTGGGCGACGCCGTCCAGGTCGACCTCCAGGGTCCCGGCGACGACGTGGATGAACTCCTCGGAGTAGGGGTGGTAGTGCTCGGTGATCATCTCGCCCGGCTCGATCAGGGCCAGGCCCATGAAGCCGCTGGTGGAGCCCACGGTCGCCGGGCCGAGCATGACCCTCAGGTCACCGCCCCGGCGCCGGTTGGGCTCGATCTCGTCGACGTCGACGATGCGTACGGTCTGCGTGGTCATGTGTGCCACCTCCAAGTGGCGGGCGGCGTCCCGGGCGGGACGCCGCCCGGGGGATCAGGCGTCGCGGTCGGCGCGCCGGTCGGTGACCAGGGTCGTCTCGGCGGCGGCCAACAACCGGCGCAGCCCCTCGTCGGTGTCGAGTTCGCCGAGGTCGCCGAGGTCGAGCAGCCGGCCCAGTCGGGCGGCGGATTCCTTGCGGTCCACGCCCAGGGCGAGCGCCGGGTCCTCGTCCAGCGAGCCGCGCACGTCCAGCACCCGGATCAGCGTGTCGCCGCGCAGGAACACCGAAGCGGCGGCGATCGGCCCGCCGGCGGCGACGAGTACCCGTTCGTCGTGTCGCTGCAGCAGGGTCGCGGCGGATTCGCCGCAGCCGTGCCGGACCGGGTAGAGCAGCGCCCGCCGGGTGCTCTGCGGCTCGCCCGACTTTCGCGTGGGCGCGGTCAGGTGGTATGCCTCGGCGAGCGAGGAGCGCATGAAGAACGCCCGGGCGGCCTCCGAGTCGTTGAGGTCGCGGGCCTCCTCCAGATGCGGGTTCAGCGCCTCCTCGGCGGCCCGTACCTGCGGCTGTTCGGCCACGTGGCGCAGCGCGGCGCGCAGGTCGCCCTCGACTTCGATCGCCCGCACGACGCGGTTCCCGAGCATGAACACCGACGTACGGCGCAGCGAGGTCTGGGCGTCGACGCGGGCCTTCGGGGACTGGTAGCCGGCCAGGATCCTCGCCACCTCGGCCTCGCTGCCGGGCTTGACGGTGAAGGTGAGCGCGCAGCGGACCACGGCCGGCCCGGTCGGGGCGGCGGGGCGCGTCTTCGCGGCCGGAGTCGCTTTCGCCCGGCCCGCCTTCGCCTTCGCCTTCGCTTCGCCGGGCCCGTTGGTGATCACCGGACCGCCGGGCGCGTGCAGGTCGGTCTCCCGGGTCACCGCGAAGCGCAGCGACCGGGTGCCGCGTACACAACCGTGCAGCGGCTGGACCATCACCTGGTGCTCGGGGCTGTCCACCCACTCCAGGTATTCGGCGCTGCCGGTCCACTCGCTGGTGATCAGCCACTGGCGCGGGTCCTCGATCGACTGGCACAACTGGTCGCGCAGGTGGCCGGGGACGGCGGCGACCTGATGGCGGATGTGTTCGTAGGCGTCGAGGAAACGTTGCTCCGAGTCTTCGTGCAGTTCCAGCATGAGCAGCACCCGGAGCTTGGCCGAGGTGTCGACGGTGGGGTTCGCCGCGGAGTGGACGAGGGTGTCCATGTCATTCCTTTGGTCAGGGGGTTCGGCCGGCGTCGGATGGTCCGCTGGGGGCGATCCCGGGGGACCGGGTCGCGCCGACGCCGCCCGGGGGACGGGGACGCGGGGGTGGCGACGGTGTGTCGCGCCTGCCGCACGATCGCACCCGGACACCCGACCGATCCGTCCGTCGGGACCCGGCCTCGAGATTCGAGCGTGGCGGCGAGTCATCACCCTTTGCATCTTTTGAGGGCATTTGAGTGATATTCGGCGTGTCGCACCGCCCTCCCGGGATCAGCGGGAACAGGAGGACCCCGACGGACCACCGGTCGCCGCGCCCGGCGGCCGGGTCCGCAGTCCTCGCCAACGCTGGAGTAGTGATGAACCCCGAGATCCAACACCGGGTACCGGTCCTGGTCGTGGGCGGCTCGCTGGTCGGGCTGTCCACGTCCGTGTTCCTGGGCCGACTCGGCGTGCCGCATCTGCTGGTGGAGCGGCACGCCGACACCTCGCGGCATCCGCGCGGGCGCGGGAACAACGTGCGCACGATGGAGCTGTTCCGTACCGCGGGGGTCGAGGATCGAGTCCGCGCCGCGTCCGCCGTGCTGGCCGACAACCACGGCATCCTCCAGGCGGACACCATCGCCGGGGACGAACAGGAGTGGCTGTTCAAGCAGATCGACCCGGGTGGCGGGCCGGCCGCGTTCAGTCCCAGCTCGTGGTGTCTGTGCAGCCAGAACGATCTGGAGCCGGTGCTGGCCGACTACGCGCGCGAACTGGGCGGCGAACTGCGGTTCGGCACCGAGCTGTTGTCCTTCGAGCCGGACGAGGACGGGGTCACCGCGGTAATCGAGACCCGGGCGAGCGGACAGCGGCACCTGGTGCGGGCGGACTATCTGGTCGCCGCCGACGGGCCGCGCAGTCCGGTGCGCGAGCGGCTGGGCGTGGCGGTGTCCGGGCCCGGGGACCTCTTCCACAACGTGAGCGTGACCTTCTCCTCCCGTCGGTTGGCCGAGTTCGTCGGCGAACGGCGGTTCATCGTCTGCTATCTGACGAACCCTCAGGGCGAGGGCGCGTTGTTGCCGGTGGACAACCGGGAGCGCTGGGTCTTCCATCTGCCCTGGCATCCGGAACGGGGCGAGCCGATCGAGGCGTTCACCGACGCGCGCTGCGCCGAGCACATCCGTGCCGCGGCGGGCGTCCCGGACCTGGACGTGGAGATCACCGGGAAGGCGCCGTGGCACGCGGCCGAGCGGGTGGCGGAGCACTATCGGGTCGGGCGGGTGTTCCTGGCCGGGGACGCCGCCCACGAGATGTCGCCGACCGGGGCGTTCGGCTCGAACACCGGCATCCAGGACGCGCACAACCTGGCCTGGAAACTGGCGGCCGTGCTCGACGGGCACGCGGCGCCCGAGTTGTTGGACACCTACGAGGCCGAACGCCGACCGGTGGCCCGGGCCACCGCCGCGCGCGCGTCCACCCGTTCGGCCGAGCACAGCCACCCCGGGTATGCCGCTCCCCCGGTGGCCGGCGGCAAACAGCCCGGGGTGCTCGGCGCGGTGCTGGGCTATCGCTACACCTCCGCCGCGGTGCTCGGCGCGGACCCGGAACTGCCGGTGTTGCCGGAGCGGTTCCGCCCGCCGGGCGGCGAGCCCGGGAGTCGGGCGCCGCATGTGTGGCTGCACCGGGACGGGGTGCGGGTGTCCACGCTGGATCTGTACGAGAGCACGCCGGTGCTGCTGGTCGGCGCGGGCCCGGCGGGCGCGGCGTGGCAGCGGTCGGCGCGGCGCGCGAGCGCTCTGGTCGGGGTGCCGCTGGCGGTGTACCGGGTGGGTACCGAGGCGGAGGCCGCGACGGTGGACCTGGTCACCGCGCCGGACGAGGACTGGGCGACCCGACACGGGGTCACCGACGAGGGCGCGGTGCTGATCCGCCCGGACGGCTTCGTCGCATGGCGCGTCCCGGCCGCCGAGCCCGACCCGGAGGGCACGCTGACCGCGGTCCTGCGCACGGTGACGGGACGCACGGGAGCCGGCGCCGCAGCGGGGGTGGCCGGGGAAACGGACCGGTAGGTCGTACCCCACACACGCCTCGGCCGGCCCCGGAACGGAATCCGGGGCCGGCCGAGGTGTGTTCGCGAGTGGTTACTCCGGGGGGAGCAGGTGGGCGAATACCACCACGTTGTCCCGGTAGTCCTTGGCCTTGCGGTCGTATACGCCGCCGCAGGTGATCAGGCGCAGTTGGGCGTCGGAGGTCTTCCCGTAGACGCGGTCGTCGGGGAAGGCGTCCTTCGGGAAGGCCTCGACCGAGTCGACGGCGAACTTGGCCACGCTGCCGTCGAGGCGCGAGATCTCCACCGTGTCGGCGGGCTTGAGGCTGCCCAGGCCCCAGAAGACCGCCGGGCCCAGCAGCGTGTCCACGTGTCCGAGCACGATCGCGTTGCCGCGGGCGCCGGGCGAGACGCCGTCCTCGTACCAGCCGGCGAGGTTGCGATCCGTCGGGGGCGGCACCTCGAGCACGCCGTTGGCGTTCAGGTTCAGCCCGGTGAACGGCGCGTCCACCTTGATCCGGGGGATCTTGATCCGGATCGGCTTCGAGCGCTTCATCGCCGGCGACCCCCGGGGACTCGCGCTTGTCGGAGGCGCGACGGCGGCGCCGGCGCTCGGTTGCGCGGCGGCGGGCACCGGCTGCGGGGGCGGGCCGGAGTCGGTGCTCAGGTCGTGCTTGATCATCAGGACGCCGAGCAGGACGGCCCCGCAGGCGATCAGCATCAGCCGGCCGGCGCTGGTCCGACGGGGCGGGGAGTGGGAGTGGTCGATGGGCGGTGCCGATTCGGGCAAGACGATGCCTTTCTGCTGAGCCGACGCGGCGAGCCCGGCAGGGACCCGCCGACGACATCACCGTGGCCACCGTCCCCGTGAAGGGCGGTGGCCACGGCGGGTGTTGCCTCGGGCGGGACGGTTCAGGCCTGGGCCGCCGTCGCGCCCGGACGGCGGCGCAGGGCGTAGATGCCCACGCCGACACCGCCTGCGATCAGGGCCGCACCGGTGCCGAGCGCGGCACCGTCGTCGAGGAAGGCACCACCGATGCCGGTGTGCACACCCCCGTGCGGGCTCTTGTGGTCCTTGTGCTCCTTGCCGGACTTCTCGTGCGAGCTGCTTTCGCCCTTGTCCTCGCTGCTGTGCTCATTGGCCTTGTCGGGCGTCCACTTTCCGTCGCCGGCCCAGGGCTTCTCCGGCGCGCCGCCGGAAGAGTGCTGGCCCGCGTCCGGCTTCACCGGCGCGGGGGCGTCGGCGTAGGCGGCGGGGATCGCGAGGGTCAGGGCGGCAAAACCGAGGGCGGAACCGGCGACGAGAGTGCGTGCACGACGCATTGTGGTATTCCTTCCGGCGCTCACGAACTGCCGACGGGCATCGGCAACGGGGATCGGTGAGGCGCCTTCATCACCATCGAACGGTGCCCGGCGGGCCGCGACCCGCGTGACTGCATTCGGGGGCGGTCCCTGGGCCTCCCGAGCGGATCTCGCGGCCGGCTTCACTCGCCGAGCGCAGTCCGAGGTTTAGCTCGGAGTTACCGGCTGTCACCGGTGGTGATGCCGTCCGTCGACGGTGCACTCGAACAGGTGCAGCGACGGGTTGACCGTGCGCACGTCCCGGCAGCGCAGGCCCGCCTGTTCGATCAGGGTCAGCAGGCTGTCCCTGGTGTGCTTGCGACCGCCGACGTTCAGGAGCAGCAGCAGGTCCATCGCCGCGGTGAAGCGCATCGACGCGGTCTCGTCGACCAGGTTCTCGATCACCACGACCCGGGCGCCGGGGCCGGCGGCCGAGGCGATGTTGTGCAGGGTGCGGCGGGTGCTGTCGTCGTCCCATTCCAGGATGTTCTTGACCAGGTAGAGATCGGCCCGGATCGGGATGTCGACCCGGCAGTCCCCGCCCACCAGCCGTGCGCGGGAGGCGAGTTCGCCGCCGGCGCGCAGGCGGGGGTCGGCGGTGGCCACCACGCCGGGCAGGTCGAGGAGGGTGCCGCGCAGGGTCGGATTGTGTTCCAGGAGGGTGGCGAGCACGAGTCCCTGGCCGCCGCCGATGTCGGCGACGGAGTCCACGTCGGTGAGGTCGAGCGCGGCGGTGACGTCCTGCGCGGACTGCCGACTGGACTGGGTCATCGCCCGATCCAGCGCGGCGGCCGACTCGGGGGCGTCCTCGTGCAGGTAGTCGAAGAACTGCTTGCCGTGCAGCTCGGGGAAGACGCTGGTGCCGGTACGCACGGCGCGGTCCAGGTGCGGCCACGCCTGCCAGGTCCACGGCTCGGTGGACCACAGCGCCACGTCGCGCATCGAGCGCGGCGCGTCGGCGCGGAGCAGCAGCGAGGCGTCGGTGTGCGCATAGCGCCCGTCGGGTTCCTCGGCGAACACGCCCTGGCAGGCCAGCGCGCGCAACAGTCGGTGCAGTGCGCCGGGGTGGGCGGACACCTCGGTCGCCAACTCCTCGACGGTGGCCGGTTCGTCGCCCAGCGCGTCCGGCAGACCCAGGCGCAGCGCGGCGCGCAGCGCGCCGGCGGACATCGCCCCGAACGCCAGCTCGCGCAGCCGGGTGGCCGCGCTCACCGCCTGCGCGGGACGGGTGACCTCGGTATCGGTCATGCCGAACTCACCGCCTGCGCGGGACGGGTGACGTCGGTATCAGTCATGCTGATCGCCTCTCAACCGGCGGACTCGACCGAATCGATCCCGCGTCGACGTCCCGACGCCGCGCGCCGGGGCTCAATCGACTGTGACCCACGGCCCCCGGCATGCCGCCGAGGCGCGGCCGGTCCACCCGAAGACCACTCCACGAGTCATCCGGATGGCCGCAACACTCGGGCGGGGGCGGGGTGACGAGGCGGTACGGGGGCCGGCGGCGCGGCGCCCTGTCGGGTGGGGTGCGGGGCTGTCGGCCCGGGTGCGGGAGCGCGGGCGCGGGCCCGGCCGAGCGCGGTGCGCGATGCGCGATGCGGGGCTCGGGCGGGCACGTTCCGGGCGGTGGGGGGCAGGTCGGTGGGGTGGGGTGGGGCCTACGGGACTTCCTTCAGGGCCAGTAGGAGTTCCCTTGCGGTCAGGGCTGCTTGGAGTTGGAGGGTTACTTCCGGGTCCAAGGGGTTGGCGCCGAGGAGTTCGCGGATTTGGCCTATTCGGTAGCCGACCGAGTTGCGGTGCAGGTGGAGCAACTCGGCGACCGCGGCGCGGCTGCCGTTGGTGGCCAGCCAGGCGCTGAGGGTGGCGACCCATTCCTCGCGTTCCAGGATCGGGCCCAGGTGTTGGTCGACGAAGGCCTGGAGGCGGGCCGGTGGCACGCCGAACAGGAGTTGGGCCAGGCCGAGCGAGGAGAACAGCAGTTCCACCTCGCCGGGGCGCCGACGCAGCAGGCCGAGCACCGTTTCCGCGTCGTGGAAGGAGCGGGCCGTCCCGCGCGGATCGCTGACCATCGGGCCGGCGGCGGCCAGTACCGGGATGTCCCCGACCATGCCCTGCAGGCGGATCCGGATGCGGCTGATCTCGCGTTCGACGTTGCCCGACAGTACCGCCAGGCCCAGTTCGCCCTCCTGGCGTACCGGCATCTCCAGCCAGGACAGCGCGGTGGTCCAGGTGCGTTGGTTGGGGCCGGTGTACGCGAACACCACGGCGGCGTGCGGGCGATCGAGGTGCAGGCCGAAGCGCGCGGCGGTACGGGTCACGTCGCCGAGGTTGCGCAGCGCGCCGTACCGCAGTTCGTCGATCAGCCGGCCCGCCGTCTCGGCGGTCGCGGTGGCCACCGCGTCCCGGCGGATCGCCTCGATCGCCACCGCGGTGACCGCGGCCCGCAGCAGCGGCTCGTCGTCCTCGGCCCCGTCCGGTTCGCCCAACAGCAGCAGCCCGACCCGGCGTTGCGCCACCTTCACGGCCAGCGCCGACGCCCGCCAGCCCTCGTCGCAGGTGACCTCGACGACCCGGTCCTCGACGAACACGTGGGCCACCGCGACGGGGGTCATCGATTCGGTGCCGTCGTCGGTCGCGGCCAGTACACCGCCGTGCACCCCCACCAGTCGGGCGGTCCGACCGGTGCGTTGGGCCAGGGCTCGCAGGATCGCGAGCCAGCCGTCGCCGGAGAGGGCGAGGACGTTCAGCTCACGCTCGAACGCCTCGGCCCGGTCCGGCACGGGGGTCCGGTTTTCCGTGACTTCTGCCTTGTCGATCATGGATTTCCGCACCTTATCCGGTCGTTGTTACGCGGAACAGATACTTCGATCGGTCACTTCCCGTTACGTCCTTCGTGGGGCAGGATGCGCGCATGCGAGCCTTCGACCTCGCGGCACCCGCAAAGGCCGCCGCCCAGGCGGCGGTGGACGCCGCCGCCCCAGACCTGGTTGCCCTCAGTCACCGACTGCACGCCCATCCGGAACTCGGCTTCGCCGAGGAGCGCGCCTGCGGTTGGCTGGGTGACGAACTGACCGCGCACGACTTCACCGTCACCGCCGGGGTCTGCGACCTGCCGACCGCGTTCGTCGCCGAACGTGGGAGCGGGCCGCTGGTGCTCGGGATCTGCGCCGAGTACGACGCGCTGCCCGGCATCGGACACGCCTGCGGGCACAACGTGATCGCTTCGGCCGCGGTGACCGCCGCGCTGGCGCTCGGTGCGGTCGCGGACGATCTCGGGGTGACCGTTCGGGTGCTCGGCACGCCCGCCGAGGAGAACGGCGGCGGGAAGGTGCTGATGCTGGAGCGCGGCGCGTTTGCCGGCGTGCATGCGGCGATGATGGTGCACCCCTCGCCGCGTGAGCGCCTGGACCCGACGTGTCTGGCCCGCGCGCAACTGCACGTGGAGTACGACGGCCGGGCCGCACACGCCTCCGCATGCCCCGAGGACGGGATCAACGCAGCCGACGCGCTGACCGTCGCGCAGGTGGCGATCGGGTTGCTGCGCCAGCACATGACGCCGGATCAACGGGTACACGGGATCACCACGACGGGTGGGCAGGTGCCGAACGTGATTCCCGAGCACACCGAGGCGGCGTATTACGTGCGCGCCGCGACGCTGGCCGGGTTGACCGACCTGGAGGCGCGCGTGCGTGAGTGTTTCCAGGCGGGCGCGGTGGCCACCCGGTCGCGGTTGACCATCTCGTCGACCTCGCCGGCGTACTCGGAGTTTCGGCACGACGCCGGGTTGCTGGCCGCGTATGAGCGCAACGCGTTGGCGGTGGGGCGCGAGTTTCCGCCGGTGACGGCGGCGGATGATCGGCAGGCGGGGTCCACGGACATGGCGAATGTGTCGCTGGCCATCCCGTCGATCCAGCCGCTGGTGTCGATCGACTCGGGCAGCGCGGGGTTGCATCAGGCCGAGTTCGCCGCGTACGCCGTGCGGCCGGCGGCGGATCGGGCGCTGTTGGACGGTGGGTTGGCGATGGCCTGGACGGGTGTGGACGTGGCATTGGACCAGGGGCTGCGGGAGCGGCTGTTGGCGGGGGCGGCGGCGACCGGGGGCTGACCCGGCGATGGGCTCCGGGGCGGATGCCCCGGAGCCCATGGTCGGTGTGCGGACCGCGCCCGTGGTCACGCGTCGGCGACGGTCACCGGCAGAGCCGCGAGGTAGGCGGCGGCGTTGCGGCGGGTCTCGGCCACGCTGTCCCCGCCGAACTTCTCGAGCACCGCGTCGGCGAGTACGAGGGCGACCATCGCCTCGGCGACCACGCCGGTCGCGGGCACCGAACAGACGTCGCTGCGTTGGGCGATGGCCTTGGCCGGGTCGCCGGTGCGCACGTCGAACGTGGCCAGGGCGCGGGACAGGGTGGAGATCGGCTTCATCGCGGCGCGGACCCGGAGCAACTCGCCGGAGGTCATGCCGCCTTCGATGCCGCCCGCGCGGCCGGTCTCGCGGCGTACTCGGGCCGGGCCGGGCGTGCCGGGGGCGACCGGGGTGATCTCGTCGTGCGCGACCGAGCCGCGCCGGGTCGCGGTGGTGAAGCCGTCGCCGACCTCGACGCCCTTGATCGCCTGGATGCCCATCAGCGCGGCGGCCAGGCGGGCGTCCAGGCGCCGGTCCCAGTGCACGTAGCTGCCCAGGCCCGGCGGCAGTCCGTACACCACCACCTCGACCACGCCGCCGAGCGTGTCGGCGTCCTTCTGCGCGGCCTCGATCTCGGCGTTCATCGCGGCGGCGGTGTCCGGGTCGACGCAGCGCACCGGGTCGGCGTCGATCGCGGCGCCGCTGCCGGGTTCGGGGACGAGTGCCTCGGGCAGGGCGACCGCGCCGATCCGCACCACGTGGCTGAGGATCTCCACGCCGAGCGCCTGGGCCAGGAACGCCCGGGCCACCTCGCCGATCGCCACCCGGGCGGCGGTCTCCCGGGCGCTGGCCCGCTCCAGGACCGGCCGGATGTCGTCGAAGCCGTACTTCTGCATGCCCGCGAGGTCGGCGTGCCCGGGCCGGGGGCGGGTCAGCGCGGCGCCGCGTCCACGATCGGCGAGGCGGCCCGGCTCGTCGTAGCGGCGCCCGTCGGGGTCGGCGGGGTCGGGGGCCATCACCTCCGCCCACTTGGCCCATTCGGTGTTGGCCACACGCAGTGCGACCGGACCGCCGAGGGTCACCCCGTGTCGGACCCCGCCGTTGAACTCCACCTCGTCGCGTTCGAAGCGCATCCGCGCACCCCGCCCGTTGCCGAGCCGCCGCCGGGCCAGCGCGTGGGCCAGCTCGGCGGAGGAGATCGCCACCCCGGCGGGCAGACCCTCCAGGACGGCGGTGAGCGCGGGGCCGTGCGATTCGCCGGCGGTCAACCAACGCAACATGGGTGTCCTTCTCTCGGATGTGCCGGATGTATCGGATGTATCCGGTGCGTCGGATGCAATGGGAAATCAGGTGATCAGGAGGGTGATGCCGACGATCGTGCCGACCACGATCACCAGGGCGCGCAGTACGGGAGCAGGGACTCGGCGGCCCAGGGCGGCGCCCAGTCGGCCGCCCGCCACCGAGCCGAGGGCCAGCAACAGGACCGGGTACCAGGCCACTTCGGTGGTGAGTGCGAAGAGGATCGCGGCCACCAGGTTGACCAGGGCCTGGAGCAGGTTCTTCAGGCCGTTGAGCAGGTTCAGGTCCTCGTCCAGGACGGTGGCCAGGAGCGCGAGCAGCAACACGCCCTGCGCGGCGCCGAAGTAGCCGCCGTAGACGCTGACGGTGAAGACCGCCGCGGGCAATGCCACGCCGATCCCGGCCCCTGGGGATGCGTGAGGTGCGGGCGGACCGGTCCGCCCGGCGGGCGCTGCCGGCACGGCGACCGCGCGACGTGCGCGCAGTCGGGTCGACAACCAGGGCTGTATACCCATCAGCAAGGCGGCGAGCAGGATCAGGGCCGGGACCACGGCGCGGAAGGCGCCCGGGGGGAGGATCAGCAGGAGCAGGCCGCCGGTCAGGCCGCCGAGTACGGCGGCCACCGACAGCGGCAACAACCGGGCGGACTGGGCGGCCAGTTCGCGTCGGTAGCCCAGGGCGCCGCTGATCGAGCCGGGGGTCAGGCCGATGGTGTTGGACACGTTGGCCACCACCGGCGGGTAGCCCAGCGCGAGCAGCACGGGGAAGGTCAGCAGCGAGCCGGAACCCACGACGGTGTTGACCGTGCCCGCGCCGAGGCCCGCCACCAGGACGAGCAGGGCCTCGGCGGGGCTCACGACGCGCTGCCCGGGAGCAGGGTGACCTTGCCGAACGCGGCGCCGCTCTCCAGTCGGCGGTGTGCCTCGGCCGCGTCCGCCAGTGGATAGGCCGTGTCCGGGACCGGGACCAGGCCCCGGCTCAGGCAGAACTCGACCATGGCCGCGAAGTCGGCCGGCCCGCAGGAGCCCGCGCCGAGCAGGGTGACCCCGCTGTGGAAGGCGTGCGGCAGGTTGAACTTGGCCTCGCTGCCGGTGGTGTCACCGCAGAAGACCAGCCGGCCGCCGGGGCGCAGCGCGTGCAGCGAAGCCTGGAACAGGGCCGGTCCCACATGGTCGAACACCACGTCGACGCCGGCTCCGCCGGTCGCCGCGCGGGCCTGGCCGACCAGGTCCGAGCTTCGGTGGTCGATCAGTACGTCGGCGCCGAGTTCGGCCATCCGGTCCAACCTGGCCCGCGAGGTCGAGGTGACCACGACGCGGGCGCCCAGGGCTCGGGCCAGGTGTACCGCGGCGATGGTCACCCCGCTGCCCGCGCCGTGCACCATCAGCGTCTCGCCGGCGCGCAGCCCGCCGCGCACGACCAGGCCCTGCCAGGCCATGCCGTACGCGGTGGGCAGCCCGGCGGCGGCCACGTGGTCCAGGTGCGCCGGGATCGGGTGGGTGCGCGCGGCCGGGACCACCATCAACTCGGCGTAGCCGCCCGGCCGATTGCCGCCCACCACGCGCAGCGACGCGCACCACGCGTCCCGGCCCGCCCGGCACTGTGGGCAACTCCCGCAGGTGAGCGACGGGTTGATCAACACCCGGTCGCCGACCCGGCGTTCGTGCCCGCCCGGGCCCAGCGCCCGGACGTCCCCCGCGACATCCATGCCGGGCACGTGTGGCAGGGCGAAGCCGGGCAGCAGGCCCGGTCCGCGTCGTTGCAGCAGGTCGAGCCGGTTGACCGCGGCGGCGCGGACCGCGATCAGTACCTCCCCCGGGCCCGGTTCGGGGTCGGGCAGGGATACCGTTTCGAGCACCTCGGGGCCGCCGTGGCCCCGGTGCCGGACCGCCCTCATACGATCCCCCGGACGAACGGCGCGCCCAGTGCCGCCGGTTGGCGGTGTGTCTTGGCCAGGAACATCATCGCGAGCAGGGCCAGGAGATACGGCGCCGCGATCAGCAGTTGCGAGTTGAGGTGTACGCCGAGCGCGGGCAGCGCCAGGCGCATCGCGTCGGCGGCGCCGAAGACCAGACAGCCCGCCATCGTGCCGCGCAGCGTCCAGCCGCCGAAGATCACCGCGGCGATCACCACGAAGCCGCGACCGGCGGTCATGTTCTGGTTGAACGCGCCCACTTCGCCGACCGCGAGGTAGGCGCCGCCGAGGCCGGCGAGCACCCCGCACAGCAGTACGCTCTGCCGCCGCCGGCGCCGCACGTCGATCCCGGTCACGTCGGCCGACTGCGGGTTCTCCCCCGCCGCGCGCAACTCCAGGCCGAAGCGGCTGCGGTGGACCAGCCACCACACCAGGGGAATTACCCCGACCAGGAGGTAGGCGGGCCAGCGGTGGGCGAACAACGCCGGGCCGAGGAGCGGGAGATCGGAGAGTATCGGTAGGTTTACCGCGTCCACCTGATGGCCGGTCAGGTTCACCGAGTCGAGGAGGAAGCTGGTCAGGCCCAGGACGAGGGCGTTCAGCGCCAGGCCGACCACGTAGGTATTCACCGACAGGCGATGGCTGAACTCGGCGTGTACGAAGCCGATCACCAGTCCGGCGAGCATCCCGAAGACCAGGCCGAAGGACGCGGACCCGGTCAGCGAGGCGCCCCACACGGCGTTGAACGCGCCGCCGAGCATCATCGCCTCGACCGAGATGTTGATGGTGCCGGCCCGCTCCGCGATGTACTCGCCGCAGGCCGCGAAGGCCAGCGGCACGGTGAGCCGGACCGAACTGGCGAGGACCATGGCGAGGTCGTCGATCATGCGAACCTCCGGTCTCAGGCCGCGCCGGCGGTGCGACGGCGCCGCACCTCGGCGTAGGCGGCGGGAAATACCGTGGCCAGCACCAGCAGTGCGGTGACCACGGCGACGATGTAGCGCGGTACGCCGGTCGCGGACAGAAATCCGCCGCCCGCGCGCAGTGCCCCGAAGAACAGCGCGACCGGCACCGCGAGCAGCGGCTTGTCCCGGGCGACCAGCGCGACCAGCAGGCCGTCGAAGCCGACGTTGTCCGCGAAGCCATCCTGCATCCGGTGGCCGTTGCCGGTGAGCATCACGCCGCCGGCCAGGCCCGCGAACGCCCCGGAGACCAGGAGCGCGCCGCCGCCGATCAGTACCGCACCGACCCCGGCCCGGTGCGCGGCCTTGGGGTTGAGCCCGAGCATCCGCACCCGAAAGCCCAGTCGGCTGCGCACCAGGATCAGCGAGGTGCCCACGGCCAGGACCAGGGCGATGAAGATGCCCGCGCCGATGTTGAAGTCCGGGTATTCGCCGATCCGGGGCAGCCATACCGACTCGGCCAGCATGTCCGTCTGCGACGTGGTGACCTGGCCGGCCACCGCCTTCTCGCGCAGCAGATCGGGTGAGTTGACCGCGTACGACACGGCCTGGTTGGCGACGAAGATCAGCAGCAGGGTGCTGATCACCACGGCCACGCCGCGCCAGTAGAAGAGCAGCGCCGCGATCGCCGCCCACAACGCGCCGCCGACGGCCGCGCCGAGCAGGGCCAGGACCAGGACGAGTGGCCCCGGGCCCGGGGTGAACAGCGCGATCGCGGCGCCCACGGCGGCGCCGACCAGGAGTTGGCCCTCCTGGCCGATGTTGAAGATGCCCGCGCGGGCGGCGATCACCGAGCCGATCGCGACCAGGAGCAGCGGCGCGGCCTGGTCGATGCTCTGCCCGATGGCCGCGCCGTCGGCCATGCTGCCGTCGTACATCGCGCTCGCCGCGTCCCATGGGGATTTGCCGACCAGCGCGACCAGCAGGCCGGCCAGGACCAGTGCGGTGGAGAGGGAGAGCAGGTAGAGCAGTGGGGTGCCCAGGTCGGCGAGCGTGGGTCGGCGGCGGGCTCGGGGTGGTTCGGCGGCCACCAGGGCGGGTTCGGGAATCAGCGTTTGGGTCATGCCGCCTGACCTCCCATCAGCAGGCCGAGTCGCTCGGTGTCGACGTCGGCGCGGTCCATCTCGCCGACGACGGCGCCGCGGTGGATGACCGCGACCCGATGCGAGAGGGTGAGGATCTCGCCCAGTTCGGTGGACAGGAGCAGTACCGCGATGCCGGACCGGGCGGCGGCGTGCAGTCGCTCGGTCATGTACTCGATCGCGCCGATGTCCAGGCCCCGGGTCGGCTGGGCGGCGACCAACACTTTCGGTTCGGCGGCCAGTTCGCGGGCCAGCACCACCTTTTGCTGGTTGCCGCCGGACAGTTGTCGCATCGGGGTGTCCGGCGACGGGGTGGCGATCTCGAATTCCTCGATCAACTGGCGGGCGCGGGCCGCCATTCGGCGTCGGCTGAGCAGTCCTCGGCGGGTCACCGAGGCCAGGTCGGCCAGGGCCAGGTTCTCCGCGACGGTCATGTCCAGGACGCAGCCGGACACGTGTCGGTCCTCCGGGACGATGCCCACCCCGGCCGCGTGCATCGCACCCGGGCGGCCGGCCATGACGGTCGAGCCGCACACCTCAACCCGGCCGGCACTCAGCGGCAGCAGGCTGGAGAGCAGATCGCCCAGCGCTGCTTGGCCGTTGCCCTCGACGCCCGCGATGCCGAGGAT
The DNA here is from genome assembly GCF_049739465.1 of Embleya sp. AB8. NCBI lineage: Bacteria > Bacillati > Actinomycetota > Actinomycetes > Kitasatosporales > Streptomycetaceae > Embleya > Embleya sp. AB8. The sequence continues at coordinate 372,770 of NZ_JBMHHY010000005.1, read as the reverse complement.
CTCGCCCGCGCGCACCTCCAGGCTGAGGCCGCGCAGGAGCGGGCGTCGATCGGCGGCGCTCGCGTGCGCGTCGGTGATCCGCAGGCGGATCTCGCCCGCCGGCGGCCGGGGGTCGGGCGCGGGTGCCGCGACCGGTTCGCGCACGTCGAGCAGCGCGGTCCCGCCGGTGGGTGCGCCGGTGCCCGGCTCGATCAGCGCGTCCAGTGCACCGACCGCGGACGCGGCGGTCCACTTGGACAGTTCGCGGCCCACCATCTCCCGGGCCAGGGAGCGTACGTCGGTGTCGGCGGTGGCCCGGCGGGCCACCACGCGGCCCTGGCGCATGATGGTGACCCGGTCGGTGGCGTGCACGATCTCGTCCAGCTTGTGGCTGATCAGGATCACCGCCTTGCCCTCGTCGGCGACCACCCGGCGCAGCACGGTGAACAGTTCGCGCGATTCCTCCAGGGTCAGTACCGAGGTCGGCTCGTCGAGGATGAGCACGCCGGGGTCGCGGCGCAGGCACTTGACGATCTCGACGCGTTGCCGCTGGCCGGTGGACAGGTCCTCGACGCAGGCGTCGGGGTCCACCTCCAGGCCGTAGCGTTCGCCGACCTCGCGGACCAGGGTGCGGGCCCGGTCGCGGTCGACTCGGCCGCGGTCGCCGAGTACCACGTTCTCCCACACGCTGAGTCGGTCCACCAGGCTGAAGTGCTGGTGCACCATCGAGATGCCGTGCGCGGCGGCGGCCGAGGGGTCGGCGATCGTGGTCGGCTCGCCGCGCAGCAGGATCCGTCCGGTGTCCGGGACGACCAGGCCGAGCAGGATCTTCATCAGGGTGCTCTTGCCCGCGCCGTTCTCGCCGAGCAGGCCGTGGATCTCGCCGGCCTGGACACGCAACGAGACGTCCGCACACGCGCGCACCGCGCCGAACCGCTTGCCGATGCCGAGGAGTTGCACCACGGGTACGGGGACCACGGTGGGGGCGTCGGCCCGGTCGACGGCGGGCTCGGGCGCAGGCTCGGGTTCGGGCGCCGGGCGGGATGTGGTCACGGCAAGGTCACTTGCCCGCGGCGACGGCCTCATCGACCTTCACCTTTCCGCTGCCGATGTCCTGGATCAGCGTCTTGAGTTGCTGGTCCTGGTCACCGATGGGCTTACAGAGCTTGACGGTGGGCACCGGGTCCTTGCCCAGGTGCCATTCGCGGGCCACGCCCATCCGCAGCGTGCCCTTCTTGAAGTCCTCCAGGGCGCCGGCGAAGTAGGCGCCGGGGCTGAAGACCACGGACACCGCGTACTGCGGGCCGGGTGTACCGCAACGGTCCGTGCCGGGGGTGAGCGCCGGCACGCCCTTGTCGTTGGCCAGTTGGGTGACCACGTCGGTGGCGCCGCCGAGGTAGGGGTAGATCACCTTGACGCCCTGGCTGATCTGCGCCTGGGCGGCCTCCTTGGCCTTGCCCGAGTCGTTGAAGTCGCCGGTGTAGGTGGTCACCATCTCGGCGTCGGGGACGACCTTCTTGATGCCGGCCTCGAACGCCTTGGCCACGTCGCGGGCGAACTGGAGGTCGGGGCCGGTGACATAGCCGGCCTTCTTGCCGCCGTTCTCCTTGAGGATCAGTCCGGCGGCGTAACCGGCCACGTAGAGCGACTCGTTGATGTAGTCGAGGGACTGGGTGAACTCGGGGGTCTGGGTCACGCCCTGGCCGCCGCTGATGTACCACGCGGTGCCTTTGCACTGCGGTTCCTTGGCCGCGCTGAGCGCGTCCTTGAGCTCGCTGGCGCCGATCGCGATCATGTCGACCTTCTGCCGACACAGGTTGCGCGCCTGCTGGACGGCGTTGGCCGGGTTGATCTTGTCGACCACGACCAGCTTCCAACCATTGGCGTTGGCGAAGGTGTTCGCCTCGTCGACGAAGCTCTGGTAGTAGCCCTTGTCCTTGGTGTCGCCGGGGCTCATCACCCCGATCACGACCTTGCCGTCCTTGTTCACGTCGGGCTCGTTGGCCGGGAGGGTCCCGGCTCCCGGCGCGCCTGCGCCGGCGGCGGCTGCGGCGGCGGAGGGGGACGAGGAGGAAGAGGAGCCACCGCCACAGGCGGTGACCAGCAGTCCCGGTATGATCACCGAGGCCGCGATGACTCGAACCATGTTCTTCATCGAGGGTCTCCAGACGAATCAGGGCACGGAACGCGGAGCGCCTGCGGCGGGCATCGTGGATGTGCCGCGCTCAGGTGCGGGGCGCCTGCGGGGCACGGCATACGCCCGGGTGTGCCAGCGCAGCGGCCAGTGGGTGAGCGCCCACGGCGGGCGCAACCGTTCAGCGGTGGGGCGGAGTTGGCTACGACGAGGGTGGTCGCTGTGGGCTGCGGCGGGCGCAACGACGGGCCGACGGTGGGGCAGTTGGGGACGGCGGTTTTGGGGTCGGTACGCGTCGCATGCGGCGGGCGCAACGGCTCGGCGGTGGTGCTGGGTTGCGTACGGCATTGGGGGTTGCTGCCCTGTGGGCGCAACGGTCGGGCGCTGGTGTGTAGTTGGGTGCGACGGAGTGGGTCGGTGGTGCCGGATGGGCAACGGTTCGGTGGTGGCCCGGAGTTGCTCATGGCGGTAAGGGGTCCCTCGCGGCGACCCGGCCGGTGGTCCCGGCGGTGCCTACCGCCCGTGAGACGGTGCGCGGCGAGCGCGACGGTTCGGTGGTGGTGCGGCGTTGCCTACGCCGGTGTGTGGGACGCAACTGTGGTGCGGTGGCGTCGAGTTGCTTGCGACCTTGGGGCGTTGGTATCCCGTGCGCGGAGGTCCTGCTCAGCCGTTGCGGTATTCGTCGCGGGGTGGGGTGAAGATGTCCAGGATCCAGGTTTCGCCGTGTTCGGGGTCGCCGATGAACAGGCTGTCGCCGTGGTCGCAGCCCTTGGGGGCCCAGTAGACGTCGCCGGGGCCGAGCACCTGGCGCTCGTCCGAGTCGATGCGGAAGTCCAGCTTGCCCTTGAGCACCATGCCGTACTGCTCGTGCTCGGGATGGTCGTCGTAGGGGGTGGGGCCGCAACCCTCGCGGATCCGCCACAGGGTCAGCATCATCTCGTCGCCGGTGTAGACCCGGCGCCGGAATCCCGGCTTGACCTCGACGAACTCGCTGTCGTCGAAGGCCCAGACGCGTTGTACCTCGCTCATGTCGGTGCCGTCCTCTCCGGTCGATTCACGGGGTGGTTCGTCGGACGGGTCGGCCTGGGGCCGACCTGGCTAGAACATCCGGGCGGTCATCTGCCGTTCCACCTCGCCGAGATGGTCGGCGGCGGCGCGGGCAGCGGCGTCGGGGGCGCCGGCGGCGACCGCGTCGGCGATGCCGCGATGCGAGCGGCAGGACTCGGCGATCACCTGGCGGACCGCCTCGGCGTTGCCCTCGGCGTCGAGCAGCGAGGCGAAGTCGCCGGACGCGAATACCGCGTCGAGCACCTTCGCGTAGAGCTCGCGCAGTGTGGTGTTGCCACACGCGCGGGCCAGCGCCGCGTGAAAGCGGCGGTCCTGGCGGCGGAACGCCTCCAGGGTCATCGACGGGTCGAAGCCGGCCGCGAGTTCGCCGATCTCGGCTCGCTCGTCGGGCGCGGCCCGGATGGCGGCGAGGCGGGCGATGGCCACCTCGGTCACCTGCCGTACCTCGAACAGTTCGGAGACCCGCAGTTTGCGGCCGTCCGCCGGGTCGAAGGACACGCCGGGCAGGCGCTCGGCGACGTAGAACCGGTTGCCGCGCTTGACCAGGCAACCGAGCGAGACCAGACCCTGGATCGCCTCGCGTACGGAGGTGCGGGCCACCCCGAACTGTTCGCACAGGGTGCGTTCCGGGGGCAGTTGGGCCCCCGGGCGCAGCTCGCCCTCGCGTACGCTCGCCAGGAGCGCGTCCCGGACCTCCTCGGAGATCGTGCGGCGCGCGACCTTGGCGAAGCGGATCCGCTCACCCGGTGCCCGCAAGGGCACTACGCGCCCGCCAGGGCCGCGAAGCGCTCGCGTTCGGCGTCCAGGTCGAGCGGGCGGATGATCGCCTGGTGCTCCTCGTCGCCCCAATGCGCGGGCGGGACCAGCCACATGACCTCGAATTCGAGGCCGTCGGGGTCCTTGGCGTACAGGCTCTTGTTGGCGCCGTGGTCGCTCGCGCCGATCAACGCGCCCGCCGCCACGAGGCGTTCGCGGGCCTCGGCGAGTGCGTCCAGGGTGGGTACCTCCCACGCGACGTGGTACATCCCCACGGTGCGCCGGCCGGCCTGCGAGTCGCCGGCCTCGGCGCCGATGGTGAAGAACGCGATGTCGTGGTGGTTCTCCGACGCGGGGGCCCGCATGAAGACGTAGCTTCCGGGCGGGCCGTCGATGACGGTGGTGAAGTCCAGCACCTCGTTGTAGAACCGGGCGGTCCGGTGTGCGTCGCGCACATAGAGCACCGCGTGGTTCATCCCGGTAACGGCCACGATCGGGCCTCCTCAGGGTGTGGGTCAGGCTGTTGGTCTGACAAACAGAAGGTATGAAGCTCGGTCAGGTGTGGTCATTGGTCCCGCAGCACAACCCCGCGCTTCACCCGCTGTGCACCTGGACGTTCACTGCCTTCGTCCGGGTGTACGCGTCCACGCCGGTCTTCGAGAAGCCGCTGGCCCGGCGCGGTTCGCCGCGTCCGCCGTTCATATCCGGCGCGAAGTGACAGTTCACATTGACCTCGCCGCAGTCCAGCGCGTCGGCGAAGCGGAAGGCGCGCTCGATGTCGCGGGTGAACACGGTGCCGTTGAGGCCGTAGCGGGTGCCGTTGGCCAGCGCGAGCGCCTCGGCCTCGTCTTGGAAGGGCATCGCGGCCAGCACCGGCCCGAACACCTCCTCCTGCTCCAGTTCGCAACCACGCCGCACCCGGCCGAGCACGGTCGGCGCTACGTATGTCGACCGCAGGCCGTCCGGAAGATCCGGTTTGCCCACCACGGACGCGTCGCCGGCGTCGAGTGCCCGGTGCACATAGCCGCGCACCCGGTCCGCGTGCCGCTCGTTGATCAGGGGGCCGATGAAGGTGTCCGGGTGCAGTGCGTCGCCGATCGGCAGCGTGGCCGCCGCCGCGGCAACGGCGTCCACCACCTGGTCGTAGATCGAATCCTGGACCAGCAGCCGACTGCCCGCGACGCACACCTCGCCCATGTTCACGAACGCGGCCATCATCGCCCAGCCCACCGCCTGGTCCAGGTCCGCGTCGGCGAACACCACGACCGGCGACTTGCCGCCCAGTTCCAGATGTACGGGGGTCAGGTTGCGCGCGGCGGCGGCCAGGACGTGTCGCCCGGTGTCGGTGCCGCCGGTCAGGCTGATCAGGTCGATCCTCGGGTCGGTGATCAATTGCTCACCGACGGTGGCTCCCGGGCCGAGCACGATGTTCAACACGCCCGCCGGCAGTCCCGCCGCGGTCAGGATCCGGCCCAGTTCGACCAGCGTGACCACCGCGTCGACGGGCGGCTTCGCCACGATCGAGCAGCCGGCCGCGAGCGCCGAGGCGATCCGCTGACTGCCCGTCATCAGCGGCCCGTTCCAGGGCAACAACTCGACCACCACACCGGCCGGTTCGCCGAGCCGTAGGGTCAGCAGGTCCGGTCCGCCGCCGGGCAGCAGCTCGGGCGGGAAGGACGAGCGGCGCAGGTCGCCGTGCGCGGTGCGGCAGATCGCGGCGGCGTACGAGAAGGCGTTGGCCGCCTCGTACACGTCGTTCGTGCGCGCCCCGGAGACCGCCTTGCCGGTGTCCATCGCCTCCAGTGCGGCCAGTCGGCCGGCGTCCGCGCGGATCGTGGCGGCGGCGGCTTCCAATACCTCCGCCTTGCGCGGACCGGGCATCCGCCGCCACGCCCCGGCGTCGAAGGACGTCCGGGCCGCGGCGATCGCGGCCTCGACCTCGACCTCGGTGGCGACCAGGTAGGACGCGGGCTGCCCACCCGTCGAGGGGTCGATCACCGGCCGGGCCGCGCCGTCGAACGACTCGCGGCCGCCGATCAGTTGCGGATACGGCTCCGTGCGCAGCCAGTCGGCTTGCAGCCGCTCGGTGGGCAGGGGCGGCGGTCCGTTGGTGCTGGTGTCGGACATCTGGGCAACTCCCTCGACGCGGCGGACGAACCTTGAGTGCCGGTCGGGCGCCGCAACCTGGAAGCCTCGCCCGACACGGCACGAAGCCAGGTTTTCCCCCGTCGCCCTGTGCTCGCATTGTGTCCCCGGCATGGAGCGGGCGTAGTTGATTGTGCTCCCGGCCACGATGCCGGCGGGCGATGCCGGGCCTAGTGTCCCCAGACATGGTGACTTGGCAGGTGAGGGCGAGATGAGCGACCCGGCGCCGGCTCGGCCGGCTCGGCCCGATGGGGCGGCACGGCCGGGTGGGCCTGGTGGGCCGGATAGGGCGGCTCGGCCGGACCTGTTGGTCGCGGGTGGTGACGTGGTCACCATGAATCCGCGCCGCGAGGTGCTGCTCGGCGGCACGGTCGCGGTCGCGGGCGGGCGGATCCTCGCCGTCGGCGCGACCTCGGCGCTGCGGGCCCGCTGGCCGGGCACCCCCGAACTGGACGCGAGCGACTGTGTCGTCACGCCCGGGCTGGTCAACGCACACCTGCATCAGACCGGCGATCCGCTGGCCCGTGCCCGGATCCCGGACGATCTGCCGCCGGGCGCCTCGGTCGACACCTGGGCGGTCCCGCTGCACGCCGCGCACCGGCCCGCCGACGACGAGCTCTCCGCGCTGCTGGCCGGCGTGGAGAGCGTGCGCAACGGCGTCACCACGATCATCGAGGCGGGCACCGTGGCGCATCCGCACCGGGTGGCCGCTGCGATGGCCGAGATCGGCGTGCGCGGTGGGATCGGCGCGTGGGGGTGGGATGTGCCGGGCGCGCCGTTCGCCGCGCCCGCCGCCGAGGTGCTGGACCGGCTGGCCGCGTTGGTCGCCGACTATCCGGCGGGTGGCCTGGTCGAGGGTTGGGTCACCCTGGTCGGGCACGGGCTGGCGTCCGACGAACTGCTGGTGGGGGCCGCCGAGTTGGCCAGGGCGAGTGGTGCCCGGATGACGATGCACCTGTCGCCGTCCAGTGCCGATCCCGACGACTACCTGCGCCGGACCGGCCGGCGGCCGGTGCTGCACCTGGCCGAGTTGGGCGTACTCGGGCCACACCTGCTGCTGGCGCACGCGGTGTGGCTCGACGATGCCGAGGTCGACGCGCTGTTGGCCGAGCGTACGGCCGTTGCCTACTGTCCGTGGGCATACCTGCGCCTGGGCCAGGGTGTCACCCGTGCCGGTCGGCATGCCGAACTGCTGCGGCGCGGTGGCCGGCTCGCGCTCGGCACCGACGCGGGCAATGCCGGGGACAGCGCCGACCTGCTGCGTACCGCCGCGCTCGCGGTCGGTCTGGCCAAGGACATGGCGCTCGACCCCACCGGCCCGGGTGCCGCCGAGGCCCTGGAACTGGCCACCATCGGCGGCGCCGAGGCGGTCGGCATGGCCGACCGGATCGGCTCGCTCGAACCCGGCAAGTACGCCGACCTGGTGGTCCACGACGCCACCGGCCCGCAGTGGACCCCGCGCGGCGACATCGCCCAGCAGCTGGTGTGGTCCGCCGACGGGCGCTCGGTGCGCGATGTGCTGATCGACGGTCGGGTGGTGGTCCGGGACCACGTGTGCGTCACGGTCGACGAGCGCGCGCTGCGCGTCGAGGCGGCGCGGGCGGCCGGTGGGTTGTTGGCGCGGGCCGGTGTGCCGGTGCGCTCGCGGTGGTCGACGGTGTCCGCGTACTGATCCCCCTTCTCTGTTGTTTGTCCCTTGTTTGTCCCTACTTCATTTCCCGCCAAGTCGAGGAGCCCTCATGCGCGTTGCCGTAGTCACCGGACCCGAGCAGGTCGATCTGCGTGAGGAGCCGGTACCCGAGGTCGGTCCGGACGATGTCCTGGTCCGCGTCGGCCGGACCGGAATGTGCACCATGGAGCGTCGGCTCTACCTGGGCACCAAACCGATCTACCCGGTCGCGCCCGGCCATGAGGTCGCGGGTGAGGTGGTCGCGGTCGGCGCGGCCGTGGCCGGGCTGCCCGGCGTCGCGGCGATCGGCGACACGGTCACCGTCGACCTGCTCACCCGCTGCGGTACCTGCACGTCGTGTCGGCGTGGCCGCAGTGCGCTGTGCAAGCAGCCACAGGGCGGCGCGCTGGCCGACGGGACCATCTCGATGGGCGCGGGCTTCGCGGAGTTCGTCAAGGTCAAGGCGTTGCAGGCGTTCCGTACCGGCTCCGCGCCGATCGCGCATGCCGCGATGGGCGAACCGTTGGCCTGCGTGGCCCATTCGGCTCGGCTCGGCGGGTTGCGGGCCGGCGATCGGGTCGCGGTGATCGGGGCGGGCTTCATGGGTCGGCTGCATCTGGCCCTGGCCCGGTTCAAGGGCGCGGAGTCGGTCGGCCTGATCGACATCAGCCCCGAACGGCTCGCCGAGGCGCGCGCGGCCGGCGCGGACTGGACCGCCACTCCGGAGGAGGCCGCCGCGATCGGCGGGAAGCAGGACCTGGTATTCGTCACGGCCGGCGCACCCGGCGCACTGGAGACGGCCTTGGCGTTGTGTGACGACGGCGGCACGGTGGTGTTGTTCGGCGCCTTCCCCAAGGACGTCGTCGCGGGCGTGGGACCGGACTTCGTGCACCACCACGAGCTGAGCATCGTCGGCGTCTACAGCCAGGAGCCGCAGGACTGGACCGAGGCCGCCGCGATCATCGGCTCCGGTCGACTCGGCGCCGAACTGGACGCGCTGGTCACCGCCACCTATCCGCTCGGCAAGGTGGACGCCGCATTCCGGCTGGCCGCCAACTCGCCGGTCTATCGTGTCCTCGTGGGCGGTTGAGCGTGGCCGGCCCGGCTCCCGTCGTCGTCGGCGTCGACGTCGGCAGCAACTCCGTACGCGCGCTCGCGCTCGACCCGGACGGCGCCGTCCTGGGCGGCAGCACCGCGGGCTACCCGGGTGCGGCCGGCTGGCAACCGGGGCACGCCGATCCCTATGCCTGGCTGGCCGCCACGTCGCAGGCGCTGGCCGAACTGCGTGCGCAGGTGCCGGGGGTGGCTCGGCCCGCCGCACTGTGCCTGGGCGGGCAGAGTCCGACCACGGTTACCGCCTCCGGCGCCGCGTTGACCTGCCGGCATCCGGCGGGGGTGACCGGGTCGCCGGTCGAGCAACATCACGCGCAGCACGCCGCGTTGCGGGCCGTGCACGGGCCCGAGGTACAGGCGTGGCAGTTGTACGACTGGCTGGCCGCGCGGTTCGGCGCGGAGCGGGCGCAGGCACGTTGGCCGGGTGATCCGACGCTGACCGACTACGGGCCGGTCGTGCCGACCGGGTCGGTGGTGGGCGCGTTGGGGACCGGGCATGATCTGGCGGCCGGTACCCCGTTGGTGGCCGGCGCGCAGGACGCGTATCTGGCGTTCTGGGCGGGCGGATTGGATCGGCCCGGGCGGGCGATGGATCCGGGTGGGCGGACGGGCGGGTTGGCGGTCGCGGTGGCCGCGGGCTCTCCGGCCGCCGATGCGTACGCGCTGCCTGCGGCCGTACCCGGGATCGAGATCGTCGGCGGACCGGTCGCCGCGCACGGGCTGATCCTGGAATGGCTGCGCGACCTGACCGGGCGCAGCGTACGCGATCTGCTCGCGCTGGCCGCCGAGGTGCCGCCGGGCGCGCGTGGCGTGTTGGTGCTGCCCTATCTGGAGGGTGAGCGGGCACCGCGCTGGGATCGCCGACTGCGGGCCGAGGTATACGGGTTGGGCTCGTCCGCGGGTCCGGCCGAGTTGGCCCGCGCGGTCCTGGAGGGCACCGCGTACGGTCTGGCGCACATCGCAACCGGGTTGGCCGCGCAGGGGGTTCGCCTGGAGACGCTGGTCTGTGCCGGGTCGCCGGCGCGCAGTCCGCTGTGGGCCTCGATCAAGGCGTCGGTGCTCGGCGTACCGGTCGAACTGCCGGCCGAGACCGATCTGGCCGCGTACGGCGCGGCGTTGGCCGCCGGCGCCGGGGCGCGCTGGTGGCCCGGACCGGGCGCCGGGCGGGCGGGCGATTGGCCGCGGCCGGCGATGACCGTGCTCGACCCCGAACCGCACCCCGCGTACGCCGCCGGGCTGCGTCGTTTCCTCGAACTGGGGGATGCGGCGCAGGGCCGGACAGCCGTACCTGTAACGGACGTTGCCACCCCCACCCCCACCCCCACCCCCACTCCCACTCCCACTCCCACTCCCACTCCCACTCCCACTCCCACTCCCATCCTCGATCAGGAGTCGTCGTGCCAAATCCGGTGATCTTCATGGACCTGCCCACCCCCGATGTGGAGGCCACGTCGGCCTTCTACGCGGCCTTGTTCGACTGGGAGTTCAAGCGGCGGCCCGCCGGCGAGTTCAGCGAGGTGCTGCCGGGCGTCAAGCCCAACCTCGGCATCCGCCGCGAGTCGCGCCCGGCGGTCGGGCCGGTGCCGCGCATCTACGTCATGGTCGACGAGCCGCCGGTCTACCTGGACCGGGCGGTCGCGGCCGGGGCGAGTGTGTTGTGGGAGGAGAAGCCGTGGGCCGAATTCGAGGCCCGCTACGCGGCGTTCCGCGACCCGTGGGGCAACGAGGTCGTGCTGTGGCGCGACAAGGGCACCTACTTCACCCACGGGCACGCCCACCAGGTCTGACCCGTCGTCCCTCTATATCCATATCCCGTTTCCTCGTTCGAAAGGACCCCGCATGACCAACACCCTGGTCTTCGTCGACATGCCCACGCCCGACGTCAAGGCGACCACCGAGTTCTACCGCGAGTTGTTCGGCTGGACCATCAACCCGCGCCCGGAAGGCGTCTTCCACCAGATAGTCCCCGGCGAGGGGCTGCACCTGGGCCTGTACGACGAGGTCGCCCAGGTCCCGGACCCGGCGCCGCTCCCCCAGCAGCCGCGCGCCGGCCTGCACTCGCGGGTGTACATCCTGGTCGACGCGGCCCCCAGCGAATACCTCAACAAGGCCGTCCTGTTGGGCGCGACCGCGCTGTGGGAGCAGTGCTACTGGGAGGAATTCGGCGGCCACCACGCCTCGTTCCTGGACCCGTGGGGGAACCAGATCGTGATGTGGGAGAAGTAGTGGTGGGGTAGTCCGGCGGGCCGAGGCTCCGGCTGCCGGCGCCTCGGCCGGTCGGGAGATCCGGATCGACCTTGGTCGGCCCGGTCCGGGCAACGTCAACTCCCGGCGGGCGCCTTGAGGACGTCCGCGATCCGGGACACGCTCACGCCGATGATGCCCGCCATCTCGCCCCTGGAGAGCCCGTCGGCGCGGCCGGTGATCACGGCCTCGCGGACGGCAGTGTCGGCGGCTTGGAGAAGGCGGCGGGCCATGCGGCGCGCGTAGCCGCCGGATGCGCCTTGGTAGTGGTAGTAAGTGGATCGAGCCATCTCACGTAGCAGCACTGCCCGTTCCAGCCGCCGCACGGCGGCGCGCTTGCGGTCGTCGGTCACAGGAACTCCTGTCTCGTGTTGGGAAGATCCAACCGTGCGTGTCCTCGCCACACGGGGACCAGGCGGGCCGGCATCGTTGCTCCGGGTATGAACGACCCAGCCGGGCGGGGTGTCGGTACAACGTCCGACCGGGTGATCGGGTGATCGGGGCGATCAGATCCGGCAGCAGCAGGGCGGGCCCAAATGGCTCTTCGGGTCGCGGTCGAGGTCGGCGAGCGTCAGGACGTGGAGATCGGCCGGACCGCGCAGCCCGGTCAGGCACCGCATGAAGCGCAGCCCGCCGTCCTCCGGCGCCGCATCGGCCAGGAACACCCAGGAGGCGGGCCCACGTTCGCCGACCAGCCAGCCGCACTGGCCGTGGGCCCACTCCGTAGCGAGCAGGACGCCAAGCGCGAGCCCGTGCCCCCGTTCCAGGCGAGGCGACAGCGGCATCCCATCGACCTCGCACACCTCCACGCACACCAGCGGCCCGGCCGGCGGCGCGGTGCCCAACACCTGCAACTGGTAGCTCTCGGCCACGGATCGCCGAAACGCATCGGACACGAGCGAGGGAGCCGCAAGCACGAGGTCCTCCCGAAGTGCGCCGAAAACCCCAACCTCGTCACACACCCGCCGCACGGACGCCCGAGCCTCTGCCGCGGCTTCCGGGCCGGCGGACCGCGCGCGGAGCACAACAGCGGAGTGTCTGCTGGTCATCCGCGCCTCCCAACGAAATCCGGACCGTCGAGAGCACGGGTCAGGCCCGCGTGCAGCAACTCGGCACGCACACCGTCGAGGAGGAGATTGATCCTGCCCACCGGCGCCGCCGCAGCGTCACACAAGAGCAGCGGGACCGTGATGATGTCGGTGATCCTGTCGCGGGCGAGAGGGCGGTCGGGATCGATTGCAGTGAATCGAGGGTCAGTCATGAGTCACCTGATGTCGACGACGGAAGCGAAGGGTTTGTGGCGAGAAATCAACGGCCCCCAACCCGTCACAACCCGTCATGACCTCCGTCGGCACAGAACGGCGAGCCGGATCTGCGCTCTCGGACCTGCGGATATGCGAGACGGCGGGGTAGTCGTTTGGCACGGTTGGCAATGAACGACTGCCAACTGCCGGCGGTTTCGCTACCGTAGGTACCCGAACGTCACCCATGTGTGTGGAGCAGGATGACCAGGTCGCTCAGACACGAGCAGGCTGCAGTGCGCGCCGAACTGCTCGCTCAGAACGCGAGCATCGACCTCATCGCGAATGAAATGGCGAGGCGGTTTCGTCTGCGCCCCCGCGCGGCGTATCGCGCGGCGCACGGCTGGACGCAACAACAGGCCGCAGATCGCGTCAATGCGACAGCGGTCCGGACCGGCGTAGACGAAACCGGTACGGCCTCGATGGACTCCTCACGAATCTGCAACTTCGAGATGTGGCCGATCGGCGGACGGCGCCCCTCGTTGCACGTGTTGAAGATCCTGGCCATGACATACGAAACCACGGTCGAACGTTTGGTCGACATCGATGATCGCCGAGCTATGGACGAGAGCGAGCGCCTCCTCCTGGGCGATCTCACCCGTCCCCTGAGCGCTGAAGAGCAAACACCATCGCGGTTGGTGTTGCCGACCACACCTGTACCTGCGTTGTTCGACATCGACGCGGCCCGGCAAGCACTCGATCGAACGCTTGGTACGACCTCGGTCAGTTACGCACAACTCGACCTACTCGATGAGCGGATGGAGGAGCACCGACGGCGCTACATGTTCACCCCGCCGCAGCGCATGCTCGGCTCGCTACTCGGTGACACATCGGAGATCAGGTCCATCGCCGCCGAGAGACAGCCGGCGCGCGTACAGATGCGGCTCTCCGAGGCCTTGGCCAAGCTGGCCTTCCTGATCGCCGATGCCTTGATGAAACTGGGGGACATCCGCCGGTCCAGAGCGTGGTACGACACTGCGCGGACAGCGGCCGAGGACAGTGGCAACGCGGAACTGCGAGCGCGAACCGCAGTCCAAGCGGCCATGCTCTTCTACTACTTCGGATCGCCTGGCCAAGCCGCTCAGCTCGCCCGGGAGGCACGGTCGATCATCGGACCCACCCCAACGCCGACAGCGTGCCTCGCCGCTGCCGCCGAGGCGAGAGCAGCCGCCAGAATCGGTGACCAGGATGTCGCACGGAGCGCGTTGCGTGAGGCCAGGACTCTGTTCGAGCGCACCGAACGCACGCGAGACGACGACGCCTTCGGGTTCCCCGAACGACGGCTGCTGTTCTACATCAGCGGGACCCTTGTCTACCTCGATCAGCCAACCGAGGCACTGGAAGTACAGCATCGAGCACTCATGCTCTATCCGGACACGGCCGGTATCGACCCGACCTTGATTCGTCTGGAGCAGGCGATCGGGATGGCCCGCCGACACGACTACACGGACGCGTGCCACCTGGCTTTGGATGCCCTGGCGCGCGTACCGGACGGACATCGAACGGTGATCGTGGATCACCGGGCGCGTGACGTACTCGACTCGTTGCCGGCGACCGTCGGACGCGAGCGCGTCGTCACGAAGTTCCGTGAGGCATTGGCCCCGCCACTGACGATGTGACAGCGATGCGTGCCATCCGGCACCTTGGTCCACATGACGAACCCTTCGGTGGGCGGCTTCGAGCACGACGAGATCACCGACGTACTCACGAGGGCCTGCGCGGCGATCGGCCTGGATGCCACGCGGGCGGAAGTGCTGCGTGGGCACACGAACGCCGTATTCCGATTGGGCGAGGTGGTCGTCAAGGTCGCGCGGCGAGGAAGCCGGGTCGACGCAGCCCAACGGACCGCCGCGTTCGCTCATTGGCTCATGAAGCAGGGGTTTCCCACTGCGGCGTTGCACGGTGAATTCCGGCAACCTCTCATATTCGACGACCACGCCGTCACCTACTGGGAGTACCTGAAGCAACCTGCGGAGCCGGTCCCCGCCGAGCTTCTGGCGGCACCCCTGCGCCTGCTGCACCGACTCCCACCGCCGCCCATGCGGCTGCCACGCCTGGACGCACTGTCGGCGATTCGGTACTCCATCGACCGAACGACGCTGCTCGCTCCGGACGACCTCGCGCTTCTCCGGCGCCATGTCGACGATCTCGAATCCCGATGGGAAGGTGTGCGATTCAAGCTCCCCGAGACGGTGCTGCACGGCGATGCCCAGCATCGCAACGCCCTTTGGGACGGCCCTCGCGCGCTGCTCTGCGATTGGGACAGCGCCGTCTGGGGTCCCGCCGAGTGGGATCTTGTGACCGTCGAGATCCATTGCCGTCGCTTCGGCTATGGGCTCGACCACTACCGGCGCTTCGCCGATGCGTACGGCCGCGACGTCACGGCCTGGGAAGACTATCCGGTCCTGCGGGATCTGCGTGAGCTGCGGATGATCACGACCAACGCACGCAAGGCGCCGACGGCCGCCGCTCTCGGTGAAGTTCGTCGTCGGATCGAGGCGCTGCGAGTGGGGGCAACCGATCTGGTCTGGCAAATCCTCTAGATGAGTGATGCCAAGGGGTTCAGTGGTCATACGCGGTGAGGGAGCGCATGGCGGGCTGTCTGGTCTGGTCGTTGCGCCAGATCACGGTGGTCAGCGCAAGTATCCGCTGTAGGACGCGGACCATGACGCCGCCGGGTGTGCGTCCGTCGTGTCGTTCGAGGTCAAGCTTGCCCTTGAAGGTGTCGTTGACCGACTCGATGACCTGCCGCAGCGGCTTGAACAGCTGCGATCCGGCTCGCTGAGCCTCGCCTTTGCGGGCAGGACGTAGGAGCCGGATCTCCAACTCGGCGAGCTCGCGCTCGAACGAGGCGCCGAAGTAGTTCTTGTCCCCGATCAGGGTCTGGCCGGGACGGGTGCCCACCAGGTCGGCCTCGGCATCCGGAATGTCCAGCAGGGTGGTGCGTTCGTCGGCCTTGGCACCGGTCAGCGCGAACGCGACGGGCAAGCCGTGCAGGGTGCAAACCAAGTGCAGTCGCAGGCCCCGGAAGAACCGCGAATGGCCGGCGCAGTATCCGTATTCGGCCCATCCGGCCAGATCGGAGCGTTTGACCGTCTCGCGGGAGCGGCCGCACTCGATCGGGGTGGAGTCGACCACCCAGACGTTGTCCGTCCACAGACCGGTGCTGGTGACCGGCAGCCGGTTGACGCGGGCGATCAGGTCGGCGGCCTTGCGCAGCCGCCTGTTGTAGCCGGACTGCCCGGGCAGGTACGGGAAGAGATGTCGTGGATGGGAGTCGGCGAAGCGGATCCAGCGGCGCTCGGAGGTGAAGCCGAGCAGGGCCTGCATCACCGAGAGGGTGACGAGCTCGGCGTCGCTGAGCTGCGGCTTGATGCCGACCTCGGGCCGCCAGGGGGCCAGGTGCGGCGCTTCCTTCGGCAGGTCGTCGGTTGTCACATGGAGTGCGGTGGCGAGGGAGTCCGGGTCTGGCGTCACAACCGATCTTTGGGCTCCCTCGCTTCATGGCATGCGCACCCTGCGGGAACTGTCGTCCTCGAACCCGTCCGTGCTCCTGGGACCGACTGGTCAGGCGAGCCGCAGGTCGATGTAGGCGATGGTGTCGCCCGGGAGGACGTAGCGGTCGATTTCGACGAAGCCGTGGGCCTCGGCGAAGCGCAGGCCGTCCTCGTTGGAAGCCAGGACGACTGTCTCGATGACGGTGGCGCCCAGTGCGCGGGCGTGCTCCAGTCCGCGCCGGTAGAGCTGCTCGCCGAAGCCCTGGCGGCGGTGGGCGGGGAGGATGCGGGCGATCACGGTGACGGTGGACGGGCTGTCGCTGGCGGGTGAACGTACGGTCGTGCAGCCCACCGGCTCGCCTTCGAGGTACGCAACCTCCAGGTGGTTGCGCCCGGCGCGCTCGCGCACCTCATCGAGTGACAGGACGTCAGCCGGGATGATCACGTTGTGCACGTGCTGCCAGTCGGCGAGCATGGCGTCGTCTACTGGCTGCGCGAAGCTGAGTTTGGACATCGCAGCAGGAAATCCTCTCACCATGCGAGCCGTCTACCGGATTCGTCCACCACACGGGCAGGACGCGAACCCCGAATCGTCGAACTACTCACACGACACCGCCGTCACCCCCACGTTACGACTCCTGTCATGCGCGCCAGAGACCCCTTGGCATCAGTCATCTAGCCGAGCAGGGCAAACCGCTCAGCCACGTCGTAGCACCGGGCCGGGGGTAGGGGGAATCTGCCGGGTTGACGTCGGTGCCGGGGGAACCAGTGCCTCCAGACGGCGGAGGGGTTCGGGCGGCAACTTCAGCTAATAGCCCGCCAGTTGGGATTCCTGTTGGGTGGAGGCGCGTGGGCCCATCACGGCTGCGATGACGTTGGGGTCGGACAAGGTAAGGCCAAAGCCAACTCAGGGGGTGCAGCCGACTAGGGCTGGGGCGTAAGCGAGTTCGACTCAGACGTTCAAAGCGTATTCCTCGGATCGAGCCCATCGTCCGGCGGGCGTGACGCCGATCTCGTAGGCGAGCGGCTCCCCCGTCTCGTCGTACGCGACGTGCCGAACCTCGACAACCGCGGCCGGTCCGGTCAACTGAAGCAAGGTCAGTTCTTCGTCGGTGGCCAGTCGAGCGCTCCACCAGTCCCGCCCGGTGGTCGGACGGCGTTGCGTCTGCATCTCGATGTACCTGGTGGTCCCTTCGCGGATGCGTTGACGCAGCAGAAGGCGCGGGGCGGCGTCGGCCACCGTCTCCGTGAACCACGAATGGCTCATGGCCGTGGGCGTTTGGCCCTCGAAGGTGACGCGCTGTCGACACACGACGGTGTCACCTTCGGCGACCCCGAGCGCGGTCGCCACCGGCTCGGGGGCGGGCAACCGTTCCGCGCTCAGGATGTCGGCGTGCTCGCCGGTGGTGTAGATGTTGCCGGTCTTCACGGCGGTTCGGTACCGCTCACCGGCATTCCGCGCGAGCGCGGTGCGCTGCTTGACGTAAGTGCCGTCGCCTTGCCTGGACTCGACAAGGCCCTCTTGGCGCAGGACGGAGATCGCACGAACCACGGTGGCGCGAGCCACCCGCCATCGCTCGGTCATCTCCCGCTCGCTCGGCAGAACATCGCCGGGGCGGAGTTCGCCGCGAACGATGCGCCCGCGCAGATCGCCGGCAATTTGCTCGTATCGAGGCAGTGCCATCGTGCGCTCCCACTGGTCTACTGGACTGGTCCAGTAGACCAGTTTAGGAGATCCCTCGCCGGGCGCAAGGGAGTTGCCCTCCTACGCTGTGACCAAGAGGCAGTCCACGACGGGCCGTTTCCCGCCTTGACCCGGTGGTATCGCCGAGGTGACGGCGATGCGCGGCATGCGGGGCGAGCCGTACGCCGAACCCGCCCTCCGCCGGCTCGACGTTTGCCCGGCCGGCACCCACGTTTGACTTGGGAGGGACCGAATGCGGATCGGAATCACGGGCCATCGTGGACTGACCGGCAATCTGGCCGAAGAGGTTCGCGCGTGTCTGCACGCACTGGTCGAGACTCGGAACCCGGCCGAGCTGGTCGGGATTTCGTGCATCGCCGACGGACCCGACGCATGGTTTGCCCGGGCCGTCCTGGAGGTCGGGGGTCGGATCGAGGTCGTCGTCCCCGCCGCCGCATACCGGGCCGGGCTGCCCGAGTGGCATCACGACGAGTACGACGCGTTGTTGGCGGCGGCCTCGCAGGTGTACGGGACCGGCTTCCGGGAGTCCGACGAGCAGGCGCACATGGCGGGCAGCGAGATACTCGTCGGCCTGGCCGAGCACCTCGTGGCCGTATGGGACGGACAACCCGCCCGCGGCTACGGAGGCACGGCGGACGTGGTCGAGTCCGCGCGACGGATGGGCACGCCGGTTCAGGTCGTCTGGCCGAAGGGCGCCACCCGCGACTGAGACGAGAAGAGACCACCCGCCCACCGAGGGTGCGGCGGTTTCCGTGCGGCAGTGCCAACGCTTGGGAACGGAACACCCACCGCTCGATCCCGCCCGTCCGAACCTCCAGCCATCAAACGCGGGGTCGGCGCACGCGGACATCGCCGGACCGGTCGTGGTTGGTTCGGGCAAAACCGCGCTTGCGCGCCTTCGCCCGACGGTGTGGGATGCCGACATGACGCAACGTGTGCTGTACATGGTTGCTTGCGCGGCGCCGCCTACCACTCGCATTCGGGTCGGAATCGAGCGTGCGCAACTTCGGGGCTGGGATGTGTGCTTGGTCGTCACACCCTCTGCGTATCGATGGATCGAGCACGAGGTCGACGAGCTGAGTGCCTTGACCGGTCACCCGGTTCGCTTCCAATACAAGTTGCCCACCGAAGTCGACGTTCTGCCTCCTCCGGACGCCATCCTCGTCGCGCCCGCCACGTTCAACACGCTCAACAAGTGGGCGCTGGGCATCGCCGACACTCTCGCGCTGGGACTGCTCACCGAGGCAATCGGGCTGCAACTTCCGGTGGTGGCACTGCCCTACCTCAACGCCGCCCAGGCCGGCCACCCTGCCCTCGCGCGCAACACCACCGAGCTGCGCGCGGCCGGGGTGACCGTCCTCCTCGGAGGTGACGGCTTCGTTCCGCATGTGCCGAAGCACGGGGACCTCGACGCCTATCCGTGGGACGTTGCGTTGGCCGCGCTGCCGCAAAAGGGATAGCGACTCGCTGCCCCGTCCGGGTCGGGCGGTCGTGCAGGCTCGACCCGCCGTTCGGGAACAGTCGAGTGCTCAACGGTTGCGTAGGCGGGTGACCGCTTCGGCCCCGGCGAGGTAGGTCGTCGAACACGATCGCGTCGTCGCGAAGTTCCGTGAAGCGTTGGCGCTGCTGACGATGCGACAGCGATGCGTGCTGTCGGGCACCTTGGTTCACATGACGAACCCCCCGCTGGGCGGCTTCGAGCACGACGAGATCACCGACGTACTCACGAGGGCCTGCGCGGCGATCGGCCTGGATGTCGCAGGCGCGGAAGTGCTGTGTGGGCACACGAACGCCGTATTTCGATTGGGCGAGGTGGTCGTCAAAGTCGCGCGGCGGGGAAGCCGGGTCGACGCAGCCGTACCCGGGGGACGGACCCGTATGTGTGCGAGATCTTCGGCGGCGGGCGGCTCTTCCGGATCGACGCGCTCCCGGAGGTGGTCGAGCGTCTCTTCGATCGGCCGGTGCCCGTCGCGTACGAGCCCGTGGCGGCGGGTCCGTACGTCGATCTCTCGGTCACCTCACGGGTGTGGACGGATCTGGCGTCGTCCCCGTTCCTGAACGTCGAGGGAGGAATGCGGGCCGTCCGTTCCGATCTCAGGTACCGGCTCGAACCGAATCGACCGGCTCCGGCGTGCGTTCGTCGGGCAGCGGCGCCCCGACGTCGAGGCGGCCGATCAACTGGCGGGCCGCTTCGGCGAGTTCGGGTGGGCCTTCGACGGTGAAGCGGCAGTCGAAGGTGACGAGGAAGCCGATGAGCGCCGACCAGGACCACGCCCCCATCCGGATCCGGGTGATTCGCTCGTCGATTGCTTCGAAGCTGGCCGCGCCCGGAGCCCACTTCGCCACGAGCGTCGCGGGGCACTCCATCAGGACGGTGCCCCAGCACGGCCAGGTGTCCGCTGTGTCCCCCCGGTCCGGCTGGCTCTGGACGAAGCGGGCGAGGTCCGCCTCCGGTACTTCCCGAGGAGCGAACCGCCAAGCGGTGGAGGTCAGTTGCCCGAGACGGTCGAGGCGATAGGTGTGCCAGGAGTTCCGGCGCTGGTCGTACGCCACCAGATACCAGCGCCCGGACCAGACGACGAGCCGATGGGGTTCGGCCAGGACCTCGTCGTCCTCCACCGGATCGCGGTCGATGGACCGGTAGGCGAACCGCACCAGCTCGCGCTGCTGCGCGGCGGCGCTCAGCTGCGCCAGCAGCGCGGGATCGACCTGGGGCGGGGCCAGCTCCCAGGCGTTCTCGATCTGCTCGACCGAGAAGGTCGCCAGCCTGCGGGCCAGGTGGGGAGGCAGGAGCTCCTTGATGGAGTTCAGCGCCCGCTTCGTGGCGTCCCCCATGCCGGTCACCGAGGCCGGAGCCGTCTGTAGGGCCAGTGCGATGGCGATGGCCTGCTCGTCGTCGACGATCAGCGGGGGCAGCCGCGCTCCGCGGGACAGCCGGTAGAAGCCGGAGGGGCCCTTGCGCGCCGTGACGGGATAGCCCAGTTCGCGCAGTCGGTTGATGTCGCGCCGGACCGTCCGCGGGGACACCCCGAGCCGCTCGGCCAGACCGTCGCCGGTCCACTCCTTCTGGGCCTGAAGCAGGCCGAGCAGCTCCAGCGTTCGGTTGGCGATCACGGATTGCCCTCCGGATTGGTGTCAATAGAGGTCAGAATACGACCTCTTCTTCCGGCAGGGTGCCACTGACTCGGAGGCGGGACGCCTCCCCGACACCCCCAGTACCTCGCCCTCGGCGACCGAACCGGGTGCACCCCCATCGAACAGAACGGAGGAACGTCGTGTCCGAGAATCCGGCTCGGCCCTCACCCACCAACCGGGACGCCTGGTTGGGTCTGGTCGCCATTTCCCTCGGTGTCTCGCTGGTGGTCGTGGACTTCACCATCGTCAATGTGGTGATGCCGCCGATCATCGACGACCTGGAGATCTCGGCCTTCGGCGCCCAGTGGATCCAGGAGTCCTACGCGATCGTCCTGGCCGCCCTGCTGCTGGTGATGGGCCGCTTCTCGGACATCGTGGGAGCGCGCAGGCTGTTCATGGTCGGGACCGTGATCTTCGGGCTGGCCGGCATCGCCGCGGCGGTCTCGCCCACCGGGGAGTTGCTGATCGCCGCCCGTTTCGCGCAGGGTGTCGGTGGCGCGATGATCATGCCGACGTCGCTGGCGCTGCTCAATCTGACCTTCCGGGGTCCGGACCGCGGCAAGGCGTTCGCCATCTGGGGATCGACGATCGGGGCGGCGGCCGCGGTCGGACCGCTGCTGGGCGGCCTGCTCGCCGACTACTCCTGGCGGTGGGCCTTCGGCATCAACATCGCGGTCGTCGCGCTGATCCTCGTCGGCGTCATGAAGTTCCTCCCACCCTCCCCCCGCCGGCCGGGACGGATCGACGCCGTCGGCGCGGTGCTGTCGGTACTGGGCCTCGGACTTCTCGCGTTCGCGCTGATCGAGGGACGCAACTACGGGTGGTGGCAACCGCGCAAGGACTTCGGTCCCTTCGGGGACGGCACGGGCCTGTCGGTCATCCCGGTCGCCCTGATCGTCGCGGTGGTGTGTCTCGCCCTCTTCCTGTTCCTCCAGGTGCGGCTCACCCGGGGCAACGGCACGGCGCCGCTGATGGACACCTCGCTGTTCGCCATCAAGTCCTTCAGCACGGGCAACATCGCGACACTGATCATCGCCCTGGCCGAGTTCGGCATGTTCGCCGTGCTGCCGCTGTGGCTCCAGTACGCCCTGGACTACTCCCCGGTCCGGACCGGGCTGCTGGTCTTCGTCGTCGCGGTCGGCAGCTTCTTCGCGAGCGGCGCGAGCTTCGGCATGGTCGAGAAGATCGGGCCGATCGGCCTGGTCCGGATCGGCCTGCTCCTGGAGGCCGCCGGCCTGCTGATGTTCGGCCTGCTGGCCGGCAGCGAGTCCCGGTGGTGGGTCATCGCCATCGCCCTGTTCCTGTACGGCATGGGGGTCGGCCTCGCCACCGCCCAGGTCACCAACGTGGTCCTGGCGGACGTGCCGCCGCAGCAGGCCGGCCAGGGCTCCGGAATCCAGAGCGCCGCGCGCCAGCTCGGCTCCGCACTCGGTATCGCGGTCCTGACCTCGACGTTCTTCACGGCACTGGCCTCCGACCTGTCGGACCGGCTCGTCGAGCAGGGAACGCCCGAGGCCGGCGCCGACCAGCTGTCCTCGGCAGTCTCCGACAGCGCCGGCGCGATGATCCCCGGGCTGGGCGACAACCCGCAGACGGCGTCCGCCGCCGACGCCGCCCGCGACGCCATGTCCCACGCGATCCGGATCAACGGCTACACCTGTGCCGCGCTGCTCGCCCTCGGCATGCTGGCGACCTTCCTCATCCCCCGGCCCAAGCAGGGCGCCCGGCAGTGGGGAGAAGACAACGCCGCCGACTCGGCACCGGACGCCGAGATCAACACCGGCCGGACCCACGCCTAGTTGGTGTCCTGCGTTGGTGATCAGTCGTTGGATCGCCGGTGACTGGCGCTTCGGGTGCTTCGGGTGTTTCGGGTACTTAGGGTACTTCGGGTGCTTCGGGTGCTTCGGGTGCTTCGGTGTCGATTTCGGGTCAGGTTGCCTTTTCGCGCCGTAGCACCGGGCGCGGGTAGGGGGAATCCGCCGGGTTGACGTCGGTGCCCGGGGGGACCAGGGCGTCCAGGCGGCGGAGGGTTTCGGGGGGCAACTTCACCTCGCAGGCCGCCAGTTGGGATTCCAGTTGGGCCGGGGTGCGCGGGCCGATCACGGCTGCGGTGACGTTTGGGTGGGCCAGGGTGAAGGCCAGGGCCAACTCGGGCAAGGTGCAACCGGCTTCGGTGGCGATCTCGGCGAACTCCTCGACCAGGGCGGTTTTTGTGGCTCGGATCGCGGCATCGGCGTGGTCGAAGTGGTCGGCGTTGCGGACGGCGCGTGAGTCGGGGGAAAGGGCGGTGCCCGCACGGTACTTGCCGGTCAGCCAGCCGCCGTTGAGGGGGCTGAACACGAGTACGCCCAGGCCGTATCGGCCGCACGTGGGCAGGGCGGCATTCTCCGCGTGCCGGGCGAAGGCCGAGTAGGCCAGTTGCTCGACGGCGAAGCGCTCGTGGCCGCGTCGCTCGGCGATCCACTGCGCCTCGACGATGCCCTCGGCGGGCAGCGCGGAGGAGCCGATCGTGCGTACCTTGCCCTGGCGGACCAGGTCGCTCAGCGCGCCGAGCGTCTCGTCCGGGTCGGTGCCCGGGTCGGGGCGGTGCAGTTGGTAGAGGTCGAGGTGGTCGGTGTCCAGGCGGCGCAGGCTGTCCTCGACCGCGCGGATGATCCAGCGCCGCGAGGCCCCCCGGCGCAGCGGCGCGTCCGGGTCCATCGCCTCGCCGAACTTGGTCGCGAGCACGACGTCGTCGCGCCGGCCCTTCAGCGCCTTGGCCAGGATCCGTTCGCTCTCCCCGAACGCGTACACATCGGCCGTGTCGATGAAATTGATCCCGGCGTCGAGCGCGCGGTGCACCATGCGTACGCACTCGTCGTGGTCGGGGTTGCCCCACGCGCCGAACATCATCGTGCCCAGGCACAGCCTGCTGACCCGCATGCCGGTGCGACCCAGTGGGGTGTACTCCACGGTGCTCCTCCAAAGGTGATCACGGACGTCCGTCCCCCCGAGGCTGGCATGCCGGCACGTGTGCACCGATGTGGTCCCGGCGCAGCGCGCGGGCCGTTTGTTCGTGCCTGAAGCACATATCGGGGGTCGATTCCCGGCGCCTACCTTCGGCTGTATCGCAAACATCCCAGGTGACGGGGAGGAAGCTGTGCCGGCGAACCAGATGGGGGCTGCGGAACTTGCCCTGGACGAGCGGGTGGCGGAGCATCGCCGGACCGCGGCGGCACGAGAGGGCGACGGGCTGGTGGTCGCCCCCCTGCCGAGCGAGATGTTGCAGCCGTGGGAGGTCTGGGACCGGGACCTGTTCGACCTGGAGATGATCCGGGTGTTCGCCCGCTCGTGGGTATGGCTGGGCGACACGGAGGATCTGCGCCGGCCCGGCGACTTCATCACCGGGCGGATCGGCAGCCAGTCGGTGCTCGTGGTCAAGCAGCGGGACGGCTCGGTCAAGGGCTTCCTGAACAACTGCCGCCATCGTGCCTCGGGCGTCGCGTTCGACGCGGCGGGGAACTGCGGCAAGGCGTTCGCGTGCCCCTACCATGCGTGGACGTACGGCCTGGACGGCAAGCTGCTGTCCATTCCGGACATGAACCGGATGTACGGCCCGGACTTCCCGATGCGGGACTACGGGTTGGTACCGATCCGGGTGCATGTGGCCTTCGACAAGCTGGTCTTCGCGTGCCTGTCGCACAAGGCGCCGACGTTCGAGGAGTGGATCGCGCCGCTGTTGCCGCGGTACTCGGCCTACAAGATCGGCGAATACCACCGCTATCACCGGGAGTTGGACGAGGAGTATCCGTTCAACTGGAAAGCCTTCGTGGAGAACTCCAACGACGACTATCACGTGCGGTTCGTGCATCGGCGGTTGAACAAGGTGCGCAAGCAGATGGACACCATCGTGCGCTTCGAGGGTCGGACCACCAGTGGGTACAAGCCCCACAGTGACGCGTACGACATGTCGCTGGGGCGGACCGATCTGGGGGAGGAGGATCTGCGGGGCAGCTATGCGGAGTTCGTCTATCCGAATCTGACACCGCTGCCCTATGCCTCTCAGCTGATCATGGTGCGAGCCGATCCGATCGCACCGGATCGGACCCGGTTGTTCTCCCGGATCTATGGGTTGACCGAGGATCTGGAGCTCCAGGAGCGGGAGTTGGTCAATCTGGAGCTGACCAACAAGGAGGACACGGACATGGTGGCCGTGCTGATGGAGAACCTCCGCTCGCCGTTCTACCGGGTCGGCCCGCCGAGTGCGTGGGAGGGCCGGGCGCAGCACATGATGCGGCAGATCCGGCAGGACGTGGCCACTCCGTTGGCGGCGGACGAGTTCGACGGGCCGATCGAGTGAGCTACTTGAGCTACTTGAGCGACTCGAGCGACATGAGCGACATGAGCGACATGAGCGACATGAGCGGCTGAGTGACGGGTCGGTCGATCGGCGGATCGGGTGGTCGGGTGGTGAGCCGACCTACTGATTTCTGTCGTGTTTGTTACATATCATGGCATTTGTAATGCACCGGAACGTGAGAGGAGCCACCGCGATGGAACCGACGCTGACCGAGGCCCGCTGGACCCATATCGCGCTGCCGTCGTCCGACCTGGAGGCGGCGATCGAGTTCTACACCTCGTTCACCCCGCTTGTGGTGGTGTCGCGCCACAGTGACGCCGCAGGCTCCAACGCGTGGTTGTCCAATCCCAACCAGGTGGAAACGCCGTTCGTGTTGGTGCTGGTCGCCTTCGACAAGGACAGGGGCAATCCGCAGCCGCAGCTGACGCCGTTCGCGCATCTGGGCATGGAGGTGACGGCCCGGGCGGATGTGGACGAGATCGCCGATCGGGCCCGGGCGGCCGGCTGCCTCCACTGGGAGCCGATGGACGTGCCGCCGCCGGTGGGCTACATCTGTGCGCTCAAGGATCCGGACGGCAATGTCGTGGAGATCTCGCACAACCAGCAGGTGTTCGCGGAGGTCCGCGAGCTGTGGGGCGACCGGCCGGCCGAGGCGTGAGCGTGCCGACGGACCCGGCTGCGGGCACGGCTGCGGGCACGCGGCGGGCCGTGGAGGCCTATGTCGCGGCGCTCAACTCCGGGGATCCGGACCGGATCGCGGCGTGTGTGAGTGTGGATTTCCACAACGAGCACACGTCGGCGCTGGGTCGGAGCCTGCGGGGGCGCGCGGCGTATCGGGAGCGACTGCCGGGATTCCTGGGCGAGTTCGTGGATCTGCGGTACGAGGTCGAGGAACTGCTCGTGGCTGGGGATCGGGCGGCGTTGGCGTACACGATGACGTTTCGGGTGCGGGGCGCTGAGCTTGGCGGGCCGGTTCGGATCCGAGGTGTGTTTCGGCTTCGGGTTGTGGATGGGCTCGTTGCGCATCGGGTGGATTACTGGGACAGCGCCGAGTTCGAGCGGCAGACCGCCGCCGACACCCGCTGACAACCATGGAAGGGAACGACTGTGCATACGTTTTCCGCTACCGGAGCGGGCAAGCTCCGTCGCATGCGCCGGATGTTCGGCGCGGACGGCCGCGCCGTGTTCGTGGCCATCGACCACGCGGCGTACATGGGCGAGGGACCGCCGTTGGGTGAGCCGATGGCGCAGATCGCGGCGGGTGGGCCGGACGCGGTGTTGGCCACCTGGCATCTGGCTCGGGCCTACGCCGATACGTTCGCCGATTCCGGACTGGTGTTGCGGATCGACGGCGGTGCCTCGGAGTTGGGCGACTTCGCGCCCGGGGATGTCACCGAGATCATGCATCTGCCGGAGCAGGCACTGAAGTTGGGCGCGGACTGTGTGGTCGTGCTGGCGTTCCCCGGCGCGCCGGACGAGCATCTGTCGCTGCAGCGGCTGGCGCGGTTGACCTCCGAGTGCGAGCAGCTGGGCCTGCCGGTGATGGCGGAGATGATCCCCGGCGGGTGGGGCAAGGCGGTGCCGTGGACCACGGAGAACGTGGCCCGGGCGGCGCGGATCGGCGCGGAGCTGGGCGCGGACATCGTCAAGACGGTGTGCCCGGGTCGCCCGGAGGAGTTCGCCGAGGTGGTCGCGGCCTGTCCGGTTCCGGTGGTGGCGCTTGGTGGGCCGAAGTCGGACAGCGAGGACGAGGTCGTCGCGCTGGCTCGGGGCGTTGTTGCCGCGGGCGGGGCGGGGGTGGCGTTCGGGCGGAACGTGTGGGGGTCGGCCAAGCCGCAGCTGTTGGTCGAGCGGCTTCGGGACGCGGTGCACGCGTAGCGTGTCGGTTGGGCTTTGGCCTGCGGTGCTGGTCCTCATGCGCCGGACGGGCTGAGGGGGGTCGGCCCGACCGGGTCGCTGTTGTCGCGGTTGTCGAGCCGACCGTCCTCAAACGCCGGACGGGCTGGGGTGGTCGGGCCGACCCGCTCGCTGTTGTCGCGGCCATCGGGTTGACCGGCCTGCGGCCCCGCCTGTCCTCAAACGCCGGACAGGCTGAGGGGGGTCGAACCGACCCGCTCGCTGTTGTCACGGCCGTCGAGCCCATCGGCCCGCGGCCCGCTTGTCCTCAAACGCCGGACAGGCTGAGGGGGGTCGAACCGACCCGCTCGCTGTCATCACGGCCGTCGAGCCCATCGGCCTGCGGCCCGCCTGTCCTCAAACGCCGGACGGGCTGTATTGGTTGCGTTCGGCCCGTGTCTCTCTTCCTTTGCGCGTCGTGCGCTGTCTTCGCCATGCCTGTGGTCAGGAGTTGCGATCATGTCTCAGCAGGTCACCCCCGTATCCCGGGTGGTCATCCGGTTTGCCGGTGACTCCGGGGACGGTATGCAGCTCGTCGGGGATCGGTTTGCCGCGCAGGCTGCGGGTTTTGGGAACGACGTGTCCACCTTTCCGGATTTTCCGGCGGAGATTCGGGCGCCGGCGGGGACGCTTCCCGGAGTGTCCGCGTTTCAGGTGCAGTTCGCCGAGCATGCGGTGAGTACTCCGGGGGACGCCGCCGATGTGCTCGTGGCGATGAATCCGGCCGCGTTGCGGGTGAATGTGGGCGAACTGCCGCGTGGGGCGCAGATCGTGGTGGATGTCGATGAGTTCACGGCGCGGAATTTGGTGAAGGCGGGATATCCGGCCGGGGTCAGTCCGCTGACGGATGACTCGCTTGCGGGCTATCAGGTGCATGCCGTGCCGCTCACCGGGTTGACCGTGGAGGCGTTGCGGTCCTTCGAGTTGCCGCGCAAGGATGCCGAGCGGGCGAAGAACATGTTCGCGCTGGGGTTGGTCTCGTGGATGTATCACCGGCCGATCGAGAGCACCGTGGCCTTCCTGCGCGAGAAGTTCGCCAAGCGGCCGAACCTCGCCGCCGCCAATGTGGCCGCGTTCACCGCCGGTTGGCACTTCGGCGAGACCACCGAGTCGTTCGCGGCCGGGTACGAGGTGGCCGCCGCGCCACGAACTCCCGGCCGCTATCGCACCATCACCGGGAATCGTGCGCTCGCCTACGGGCTGATCGCCGCCGCCGACCGGGCCGGGTTGCCGCTGTTCCTGGGGTCGTATCCGATCACCCCCGCGTCCGACATCCTGCACGAGCTCAGCCGGCACCGGCAGTTCGGCGTGACCACCTTCCAGGCCGAGGACGAGATCGCGGGCATCGGTGCCGCGCTGGGCGCGGCGTTCGGCGGCGCCCTTGGGGTGACCACCACCTCCGGGCCGGGGTTGGCGCTGAAGGCGGAGACGATCGGGCTCGCGGTTTCGCTCGAACTCCCGCTGGTGGTGGTGGATGTGCAGCGCGGCGGTCCGTCCACCGGGCTGCCGACCAAGACCGAGCAGGCGGATTTGTTGCAGGCGCTCTACGGGCGCAATGGTGAATCGCCGGTGCCGGTGCTGGCCGCCTCCTCCCCCGGTGACTGCTTCGACGCCGCCGTGGAGGCGGTTCGGATCGCGGTCACCTATCGGACTCCCGTGGTGTTGCTCTCGGACGGCTATCTGGCCAATGGGTCCGAGCCCTGGCCGGTGCCGGATCTTGCGGAACTGCCGGTGATCGACCCGGCGTTCGCCACCGGGCCGAATGCGGTGGATGGCTCTGGTGCGCCCTGCTTCCAGCCCTACCTACGGGATCCCCGCACCCTTGCCCGGCCCTGGGCGGTGCCCGGCACGCCGGGACTCGAGCACCGCGTGGGTGGGTTGGAGAAGGCCGATCGCACCGGGGAGATCTCCTATGACGCGGCCAACCACGACTTCATGGTGCGTACCCGGCGGGCCAAGGTGGACGGGATCGCCCGTGACCTGCCGCCGATCGAGGTCGACGATCCCGACGGCGCGGCGTCCGTGCTCGTCCTCGGCTGGGGATCCACCGCCGGGCCGATCGCCGCCGCCTGTACGGAGGTTCGGGCGGCGGGCGGCCGGGTGGCCCGGGCGCAGTTGCGCCACCTCGACCCGTTCCCCGCCGACCTCGGCGACGTACTGGCCCGTTACCGGCGCGTACTCGTACCCGAGATGAACCTGGGCCAGCTCGCGCACCTGCTGCGCGCCCGGCTCCTGGTCGATGTCGAATCCCTCACCCAGGTGCGTGGCATGCCGTTCAAGGTGGCCGAGCTGCGTGCCGCGATCGAGAAGGTCGCCGCGGATGTCTGAGCCGGCGGTAATGCAATCCACCATTCCCACGTTCTCCGCCCTTTCCACCATTGTCGGTTCGGAGCAACCACCACCACCGCTCTCTGCCCGGGACTTCCGTAGTGATCAGGAGGTTCGGTGGTGTCCGGGGTGCGGTGACTACGCGATCCTGGCGGCCGTTCAGGGGTTCCTGCCCGAACTGGGGTTGCGCCGGGAGAACATCGTCTTCGTTTCGGGCATCGGGTGCTCCAGTCGCTTCCCGTATTACCTGGACACCTACGGGATGCACTCGATCCATGGGCGGGCGCCCGCGATCGCCACCGGGCTGGCGGTGTCCCGTCCGGATCTGAGCGTGTGGGTGGTCACCGGCGATGGCGACGCGTTGTCGATCGGCGGGAATCATCTGATTCACGCGTTGCGGCGCAACGTCAACCTGAAGATCCTGCTGTTCAACAATCGCATCTATGGGCTGACGAAGGGTCAGTACTCGCCGACCTCGGAGGCGGGGAAGATCACCAAGTCGACCCCGGAGGGGTCGCTCGACCACCCCTTCAACCCGGTTTCGTTGGCGTTGGGCGCCGAGGCGGGCTTTGTCGCCCGGACCATCGACTCGGACCGCAAACATCTGACCTCGGTGCTGCGCGCGGCGGCGGCGCACGAGGGCACGGCGCTGGTGGAGATCTACCAGAACTGCAACATCTTCAACGACGGCGCGTTCGACCAGCTCAAGGCGCCCGGCACCCGGGACGAGTACGTGTTGCGACTCGAAGA
This sequence comes from Embleya sp. AB8, assembly GCF_049739465.1. Lineage (NCBI taxonomy): Bacteria > Bacillati > Actinomycetota > Actinomycetes > Kitasatosporales > Streptomycetaceae > Embleya > Embleya sp. AB8. The sequence continues at coordinate 342,711 of NZ_JBMHHY010000005.1, read as the reverse complement.
CGGCGAGCCGATGCGGTACGGGCCGGGCGGCACCCGCACGGTGGTCCGCGACCCGGGCGGCGGCGGGTTGCGGCCGGGTGGGGCGGCGGACACCGCCGTCGTACACGACGCACGGACCACCGACCCGATCCCGGCGTTCGCGCTGTCCCGGTTGCCGGAGGCGGGTGGGCCGACCCCGATCGGGGTGTTCCGCAGCGTTGAGCGGCCCACCTACGACGGGCGGGTGGTCGAGCAGGGTCGGCGGGCGCTCGACGCGCGCGGGCCCGGCAGCGTGGCCGACCTGCTCGCGGGCGGCGACACCTGGACCGTGCCGGCGCCGACGGCGGCCGGCCGTACCGGAGGCGAACGCACATGACCTACGTCATCGGCGCGAACTGCGTGGACGTCAAGGACCGCACCTGCGTGGCGGAATGCCCCGTCGAGTGCATCTACGAGGGCGACCGCATGCTCTACATCCACCCCGAGCAATGCGTGGACTGCGGCGCCTGTGAGCCGGTCTGCCCGGTCGAGGCGATCTACCACGTCGACGACCTGCCGGCCGACTGGCAGTGGCATCTGGACGCCGCCACCGAGGCCACCGCGGGCCGCGAGGAGGCCGAGCCGGTGGCCGATCCGCCGGCCGTCGCGGCGCTGCCCACCGGCTCGGCCCGGCTCGGTCCGGCGTGACCGCGTGAACCCCAGTTTTTTGCCCCACGCCCCGACACCCCTACATACCCCGACATCCCGATATACAGAGGAGGCCTGACGTGACCGACTGGCGCCTTGCCGTAGACATCGGTGGCACCTTCACCGACGTGGTCCTGTTGGATGCCGACACCGGCCGCGTGGTGGTCGAGAAGACGCTGACCACCCCGTCCGCCCCGCTCGGCGGGGTGCGCGCGGGGGTTACCTCGGCGCTGACCAAGGCCGGGATCACCCCGGCCGACATCACCCGGCCGATCGTGCACGCGACCACGCTGATCACCAACGCCCTGATCGAGGGCAAGACCGGGCGCGCCGCGCTGGTGACCACCTCGGGCTTCGGCGACACGCTGGAGATCCGCAACGAGCACCGGTACGACATGTACGACCTGCAGATCGAGTTCCCGGCCCCGCCGATCCCGCGTGAGCTGGTCTTCGAGATCGACGAGCGCACGATGGCCGACGGCGAGGTCCGTACCGTGCCGGGCGAGGCCGAACTCGACGCGTTGGCCGCGCAGTTGACTGCGAACGAGGTGGAGGCGGTCGCGGTGTGCCTGCTCAACTCGTACGCGAATGCCGCCAACGAGCGGGCGGTTGCCGAGGGGTTGGCCAAGCGGCTCTCGGTTCCGGTGTGCGCGTCGCACGAGGTGACCCCGCAGATCCGCGAGTATCCGCGCATGGTGACCACCGCGTGCAACGCGGCCACGATGCCGGTGATCGGCCCGTATCTGGCCGAGCTCCAGGCCTGGTTGGCGGCGGAGGGCTTCGGCGCCTCGGTGTTGATGATGCTCTCCAACGGCGGCGTGGTCTCCGCGGACGATGCCCGCCGGGTGCCGATTCGACTGGTCGAATCCGGGCCGGCGGCCGGGGCGCTGGCGGGTGTCTGGTACGCCCGACGCCTGGGCGAGGAGCGGCTGTTCTGCTTCGACATGGGTGGCACGACCGCCAAGTCCTGTCTGATCGAGGACTATCGGCCCGAGTTGACCAACGCGTTCGAGGTGGCCCGGGTCTACCGGTTCAAGAAGGGCTCGGGCTACCCGTGCTCGATCCCCTCGGTGGACCTGGTCGAGATCGGCGCGGGCGGCGGCAGCCTGGCCCGGGTCGACGAGTTGGGCCTGCTCAAGGTCGGCCCGGACTCGGCCGGCGCGGACCCGGGCCCGGTCGGTTACGCGCGGGGCGGCACGATCCCGGCCACCACGGACGCGGACCTGGTACTCGGTCTGCTCGACCCGCAGTACTTCCTCGGCGGTGAGATGCCGCTCGATCTGCCCGCCGCGCGCGCCGCGTTCGCACCACTGGCCGAGCGGTTGGGCGGGGGCGCGGACGCCGATCACGTCGCGGTCGGGGTGTACGAGGTGATCAACCAGAACATGGCCGCCTCCGCCCGGATGCACGCGGTCGAGCGCGGCATCGACCTGCGCGGCGTGGCGCTGATCGCGTTCGGCGGCGCCGGGCCGGTGCACGCGTGCGGCGTGGCCACGCTGTTGGAGGCGCCTCGGGTGATCTTCCCGGTCAACGCGAGCGTGTTGTCCGCGTTCGGGACACTGGTCAGTCCGGTACGCATCGACCTGGCCCGGAGCATGGTGCGGACGCTCGACGAGAGCGTCTCGGCCGATCGGGACACGCTGCTCGCGGACATGCGGCAGGAGGCGCGCCGGGTGCTGGCCGCCGCCGGGGCGCAGGCGGACGACGTGAGCTTCCGCTATGGGCTGGACGCCCGGTACGAGGGCCAGGGCAACGAGATCACCCTGTGGGTCGGCGAGGGGGATGCCTGGCCGACCTCGCTCGCGGACACCGTGGAGCAGTTCCACACCGAGTACCAGAAGATCTACGGCCTGCGGATCCCGGACGTGGGCGTCGAGGTGGTCACCTGGCGGGTCGCGGCGTGGTCGGACGCGCCCGGGTTCGAGGTGCCCACGGTGCCGGTCGGCAGCGGTTCGCCGACTCCGAACCGGTATCGCGCGGCGCGCTTCCGGTTGGGTACGCCCGCCGTGGACGTCCCGGTGTATCGCCGGGCCGAACTCGGCGCGGGGCACCGCTTCGACGGGCCCGCGCTGGTCGAGGAGCGGGAGACCACGTCGGTGATCCCGGACGGGTGGACCTGCGAGGTCGCGCCGGACGGGTCGATCGTCGCGACTGCTGTTGTTTCGGGCGCTGTTGCCGGCGCTACTGCCGGTGCTGTTGCCGGCGTTGCCGCCATCGAGGAGGGATCCGCGTGACTCGTACCTTCGACGCGATCGAGTTGGAAGTCCTGTGGGGCTCCCTCGTCGCCACCGTCAATGAGCAGGCCAAGGCACTCCAACGGGCCGCGTTCAGCCCGATCGTGCGCGAGGCGGGCGACCTGGCCAACGCGCTGTTCGACCGGCGGGGGCGGATGGTCGCGCAGGCGGTCACCGGTACGCCGGGGCACATCAACTCGCTGGCCATCGCGTGTCGCAACATCCTGGACCGGCATCCGGTGGACTCGCTCGCGCCCGGCGATGTACTGGTCACCAACGACCCGTATCAGACGGCCGGTCAGCTCCTGGACGTCACTGTCCTGGTGCCGGTGTGGCGCGGCGGTCGGGTGATCGCGTTCTTCGGCTCGACGATCCATCACACCGACGTCGGTGGTTATGGGATCGGCGCGGGCGCGCGGGACGTGTTCGAGGAGGGTCTGTGGATCCCGATCAGCAAGCTCATGGTCGGTGGCGAACGCAACGAGCCGGTCTGGGACTTCGTGCTGGCGAATGTTCGGCAGCCCACGCACATGGCCGGGGACCTGCATGCCCAGATGGCCTCGGGTGAGGTGGGCGCGGCGCGGCTGAAGACGCTGCTCGACGCGTATGCGCTGGCGGACATCGAGGATCTGGGCGACGAGGTGATCCGGCGTTCGGAGGAGGCCACGCGGCGGGCGATCCGGGCGCTCCCGGGCGGGACGTACGAGGCCGCGTCGATCCTGGACCTGGCGGACGGCTCGGAGATCACCATCAAGGTCGCGGTCACCATCGACGCCGAGGCGGGCGAGATCCTGGTGGACTACGCGGGGTCGTCGGGGGCGAGTCCGTTCGGGATCAATGTGGTGAAGAACTACACGCACGCGTATACCACGTTCACGCTGCGCAGCCTGCTCAATCCGGATGTGCCCAACAACGCGGGGTCGTTGGCGCCGATCCGGGTCGAGGCGCCGGTGGGCAGCATCGTCAACGCGGTGTCGCCGGCGCCGTGCACCGCGCGGCACGTGGTGGGCATGTTCCTGCCGATGCCGCTGCTCAACGCGATGTCGCAGGCGTTGCCGGCGGCGGTGATGGCCGAGGGGTCGGCGGCGGTGTGGACCATGCAGGTCAGTGGACACGACGCGGCGGGGAAGCCGTTCATCACCGCGATGTTCACGTACGCGGGTGGGGTGGGGGCGCGGGCGGGCAAGCCGGGGTTGTCCACGACGTCGTATCCGACGGGCGTTTCGGCGGTGCCGCTGGAGGTGGTCGAGGCGTCGGCGCCGATTCGCTTCCTGCGCAAGGAGCTTCGGCGTGGTTCCGGTGGGGCCGGGGCGCAGGAGGGCGGGATGGGACAGACCATCGAGTTCACCGTCGACTCGCCGTCGCCGTGGGTCCTCAACGCGGTCGCGAGCCGGCTGGCGCGCGGCCCGCGCGGCATCTTCGGCGGCGCGGAGGGCGCCACGGGGCGCTTCCTGGTCAACGGGGAGCCGGTCCGCACCCAGGCCCGGATCACACTGCAACCGGGGGACGTGGTGCGGTTGGAGCTGCCGGGTGGGGGTGGGTACGGGACGCCCGTCGCGGGGGCGGAGGCAGCGGCCGCGAGTTGATCGAGGGGCCGGCGCGCGGCCTTGGTCGCGCGCCGGCGTGGGTGCCGTCGAGTGCGGCCTGCGTACCCTCGGGTGCGGCCTGGACCGGGCGGCGGGCCGGGCGCGGCGAGGCCGGGCCGGGCCGGCCCGGGCCGCGCGGGCGCGCAACCTCCGTCGTGCCGACGCCCGTTGCTGCTGCGGCCGGGCCCGGCCCCCGGCGGCCGTGATCGCGTTCGGCCCGGCCTTCCGTCCGTTTCCATCCCCGGTCGATGTCCTGGAGGTCGACATGACATCCGTCCCGCCCACTTTCGCGGCGCGTTGGGCCGCGACCGTGGCTGCCCACCCGCACTCGCCCTTCCTGATCTGGGCGGGGTCCGACGGCGAGACGACTCGTTGGACCTACGCCGAGTTCGATGCCCTGGTGGCCCGGGTGGCCGGTGGGCTGCTTGCGCGCGGCGTCGCGCCCGGTGATCGGGTCGGTATCGCGCTGCGCAACTGCCCGGCCTACGTGGCGCTTTGGCTCGCCCTGGTCCGCGTCGGCGCGGCGATGGTGTGCCACGACCCCTCGGCCCGCACCCCGGAACTGGCCGCGCAGCTGCGCCGGACCGGCGCCCGGCTCGGCTTCTGCGCACCCGAGCGGGCCACCGACTACCGGGCCGCGGCCCGGGACACGGGTACGACCGTGGTCGAGGTGGCCGAGGACGACACCGCTCTGGCGACCCTGCTCGGCCCGCCCGCGACCGTACCCGAGGTCGAGCCCGAGCCGCACGATCTGGCCGGGCTGATGTTCACCTCCGGGACGACCGCCGAGCCGAAGTGTGTGATGGTCACTCAGGCCAACTATGCCTTCGCCGGTGCGGTGATGGCCGCCGCCGCCGAACTCGGGCCCGAGGATCGGCAGTTCGTGGTGTTGCCGATGTTCCATGCCAATGCGCAGTACTACTCGTTCGCGGCGGCGGTTCAGGTGGGTGCGAGTGTGGTGTTGTTGCCTTCGTTTTCGGCGAGCGGCTTCATTGCGCAGGCCGCTCGGCACGGGGTCACCCATCTCAGTCTGTTCGCCGCGCCGATTCGGATGATTCTGGCTCGGACCGGTGGGGCCGGTGGGACCAGTAGGACCGGTGGGGCCGGTGATACTCGGGAGGCGCTCCCCGAACTGCGGGTACGGCACTGCTGGTTCGCGCAAAATGTGACCGACGAGCAGTACGAGCGGTTCGCCGCCCTGCTCGGCGGTTGTCGGCCGCGCCAGTTGTACGGGATGACCGAGACCATCCCGGCGGTGCTGACCAATCCCGCCGCCGCGCCGATCCCGAGCTCGATGGGCCGGCCCACGCCCGGCTGCGTGGTGGCGGTACACGACGGCGAGATCGTGGTCGGCGGCGAGCCGGGGGTGAGCCTGTTCGCCGGTTACCTGGACGATCCGGCCGCGACCGCCGCCGCCTACCGGGACGGCTGGTTCGTCACCGGCGACCGGGCCCGGGTCGACCCCGACGGGCATTTCCGCTTCGCCGGGCGACGCGGCGACGTGCTCAAGGTGGCCGGGGAGAATGTCTCGGTCGTGGAGATCGAGGCCGTACTCGCCGAGCATCCGGCGGTGTTGGAGGCGGCGGTGGTAGGTGTCCCGGACGAGGTGCGCGACGAGGTGCCGGTGGCCTTCGTGGTGGCCGTACCCGAGGCGAACGCAACCGCACTGGACGACCTCGCCGAGTGGTGCGCCGCCCGGCTGGCCAAGGCGAAGCGGCCGGTGCGCTTCGAGCGGGTGGCCGAATTGCCCCGGACCTCGGTGGGCAAGATCCGCAAGTTCCTGCTGACCGAGAGGACTTCCCGATGACCGGTGTCGAACCGTCCGCACTACCCGCCACCGCCGCACTTGCCGATCTGCTCCAACTTCGCGGCTGTGGCGGGTGGTTGACGCCGCCGCTGCGGCCGTTCCATCGGGGTGCGGGCGCGCTGCTCGGGGCGGCCCGTACGGTCCGGATCGCCGCCGGGCCGGGCGGTCACGGGCTCAAGCCGCTGCACGCGCTGCTCGCGGAGGATCTGGCCGGCCGCGTCGTGGTGATCGCCGGCGCCGACGCGGCCCCCGGTGCGGTCTGGGGCGAGATCCTCACCGCCGCCGCACTGGCCCGAGGCGCGATCGGCGCACTGATCGAGGGCAGCGTCCGGGACGTGTCGGCGATACGCCGACTGGGCCTGCGGCTTTGGGCGTTGGCCGAGGCGACGGCCGGCCCCGGCGGCGCGGTACACGTCGCCGAGATCGGCGGCCCACTGGAGATCGCCGGCGTACCCGTCGCGGACGGCGACCCGATCCTGCTCGACGACGGCGGCGCGGTGGCCCTGCCGACGGCCGACGCGGACCGGCTCCTCGCCGACGCGCTCACCTACCATCGCGCGGAGGAGGAGGTCCTGGCCGCCCTGACCGCCGGCCTGCGCCTCCCCCGCGCGTACACCCCCAAGGCCGAGGCGATCACCCGCCTCCGCAACCACTGAGCCGCCGAGCCGCCGAGCCGCCGAGCTGCCGAGCCGCACAGCCGGCCCGTGAGGTACCCCGATCCGATTTGTCGGGGTCCATGTCGGGCCGGCTGTCGGGCATTTCGGCCATCGAGGGCGCGTGTTGTGGCCGACGCGTGAACTCACCGCGTCGAGCCCGGACGACCACTCCCCGAGCACCCGATCGATCCGCCCGTCCCGGCGGCGGTCCGCCGCTGCCCGTGCAACGTTTCCGGTCGCCCATCTCGTGTACTCGGCAAGGACGCACAAGCGTCGGAGCCGGTACGAGAGGTTGCCCACGAATGTCGCCGGACCCGGACGCGTTGTTCGAGGAGTTCGTCACCGCCCGTTACGGCGCGCTGCGGCGCACCGCATACCTGCTGTGCGGGGACTGGCACCTCGCCGAGGACCTGGCACAGTGCGCGTTGATCAAGCTCTACCCCAAGTGGGCCCGGCTCCTCGACCCCGAAACGGCCTACGGCTATGCCCGAACCACGCTCGTCCGCTCTCGAACACCCGTATCTTCGGGGCGAGTTCATTCGCCATCGTCACACCGCAGGGCAAGGTCACCGGCCTGTCGAGTAGCACAGAGGGCAGCGGCTCACCGTTGTCCCTCGACGACCTGTACACGCTCGGCTCCAACCCGCAGGTATTGGCCGTGCTGAAGGACATGCCGACGCAGCCGGTGACCACCGCACCGCCGGCAGCCTCGGACGCGTCGGACATGCCGGCGCCGTAGGTACGCTCCCACTGCGCCCCCGCGGGCAACCCACGCCCACCGCGACCGGATACCCGAAGCCCGCGCCACCGAGAGAAACGAGCACCCCGTGGGATCCAGCTTCTACGTCGGCGCCGACCGCGAGCGGGCCGGACCGTGGACCTTCACCGGAGAGCAGGTCAAGGAGTGCGTTCGACGGCACTGGCCGGACGCCATGGTGAGCAGCGTGTTCGAGAACTTCCTGGAGATCGACGCGGAGCTCGAACCCGGCCGGCGGGCGGAGTTGTCGTTCAACCTGCGGCACGGCGCGTTCTCGTTCGCGGACCGGGAGCCGCTCTCCGCGCCGCTCACCGTCATCCACACGGTCCTGCACGAGCTCGCACCGACGACGCCGGTGGTCCGGTGGATCGACTTCGACGGGGAGCCGACCCGAATGAACCTGGACGGGGGCCTGCAAGGGTTCGTCGACAGTTTTGCCTGACCGACACCGGAGCCCGTGCGGCCCGCCGCCCCGGGCCGCACGCCGCTCGTCCGCACACCGGCCGAGCGTTACTCCGGTCCGGCGCTGTTCGGCCGGGCCAGGCCCAGGTCGTAGGCCAGGATCACGGCCTGGATTCGGTCTCGGGCGGCGATTTTGGCCAGCACTCGGCCGACGTGTGTCTTGACCGTGGACTCGGACAACACCAGTCGGTCGGCGATTTCCGCGTTGGTCCAGCCGCTGCCGATCGCGATCAGGATCTCGTACTCGCGATCGGTGAGCGTGCGCAGGCGCGGGTCCTCGCGCGGGTCGCGGGATTCGGTGTGGGTGGGGAGGTGGTGGGCGTACGCGTCGAGCAGTCGTCGGGTCAGTGCCGGGGCGATCACCGCGTCCCCGGCCGCCACCGCGCGGATCCCGGCCAGCAGTTCCTCCGGGTGCGCGTCCTTGAGCAGGAACCCGCTGGCCCCGGCGCGCAGCGCGGCGTGCGCGTACTCGTCCAGGTCGAACGTGGTCAGCACCAGGACCCGGGACCGCCCGCCCGCCGCGACGATCCGCCGGGTCGCCTCGATGCCGTCCATCCCGGGCATCCGTACGTCCATCAGCACCACGTCGGGCCGCAGTTCGGCGGCCTGGCGGACCGCCTCCGCGCCGTGTGCCGCCTCGCCCGCCACCTCGGTGTCCGGGACGGCTTCCAGCAACATCCGGAAGCCGTAGCGTTGCAGCGGCTGGTCGTCGACGATGAGCACGCTGGTCATGTGGCGACTCCCTGGGCGGGCGCGCCGGGCGTACCGCCGGCGGGCGCGGCGAGGTGGAGGGTGGCCTCCACCGTCCAGCCTCCGCCGGGTCGGGGCCCGGCCAGCACGGTGCCGCCGTACAGCGCGGCGCGTTCGCGCATCCCGGCGAGGCCGTGGCCCTCCTCGGCGGCCGGTTCCGGTCCCGACTCCGGCGGGGCCGCGCTGCCGGCGGGTGGCCCGGTGTCCTGGACCTGGATGCGCAGTTCGGCGTTGCGTACGCTCAGCGCCAGGCGGGCCCGGGTTTGTGGTCCGCCGTGTTTGAGCGAGTTGGTCAGTGCCTCCTGGGCGATCCGATACGCCGCCAGTTGTACGCCTCGATCCAGTGCGCCGACATCGCCGGTGCTGCGGTACTCCACCTCGGGACCGGCCGCCCGGATCCGGCCGCACAGCGCGTCCAGGTCGGCGGTGCCGGGTTGTGGGCTCAGTTCGACCGCGTCGCGTTGTTCGCGCAGCGCGCCGAGCATCCGGCGCAGCTCGCTCAGGGCCTGCCGGCCGGTGTCGGCGATCAGGTCGAGCGCCTCGGGGCCGCGCTCGGGGGCGACCCGGGCCGCGTAGGCGCCGCCGTCGGCGAGGGTGATCATCACGGACAGGTTGTGGCCGACGATGTCGTGCATCTCGCGGGCCACCCGGGTGCGTTCGCCGGCGGCGGCCAGCCTGCTGCGCTGGTCGCGTTCGATCTCCATCCGGGCCGCGTGCTCGCGCAACACCGCGAGTTGGGCTCGCCGGATGCGTACCGCCAGGCCGAGGGCGACGGCCGCGGTCATCGCGCTGAACAGGAAGAACAGCGCCTCGCCGACGGACAGATGGGACCAGATCCGGGCGGCGACCGCGGCCGGTACGGCGATCAGCAGTACGCCGGCCCAGGGCAATCGGCGCAACCGCCCGTGCAGGGCCAGGCTGTACAGCGCGATCAGCAGCGCCACGTCCGCGCGCAGCCAGACGCCGATCGACCACTGGACCAGGAACACCGTCGAGATCGTGACGAAGACCGCGAACGGCGCGCGCCGTCGCCACAGGAGCGGCAACACCAGGCCGACCTGCAACCCGATCGTGGCGGCCAAGGGCACCGTGCGGAAGATGCCGTCCAGTTCCCGGGGGCCACCCCGGTGGGCCAGGTCCTGCGCGCAGAACAGCAGTACGACGGCCAGCACGATGGTCGCGTCCAGGGCCCACGGGTGGGCCCGATCCGCCTGCCGCAACCGGCGACCGAGTCGGGCCGCGCGGACCACGAGTGGATGACTCCACAGCGGGTCGAATACCTCGGTGGCCGGCGCGGCCGGTACGGCGGCGGTGTGGGTGGACACGGGAGTCACCTGTCGATGATGGCCGGTGCCGGGCCGGCGCGGCACCCGAGTGGGGCCGCGCCGGCCCGGCGGGGGCTTGCCGAGACGCCGCGGAGGATCAGGCGTCGGTACGCTTCAGCCGCCACGCCGCGCCGACCAGGACCAGGGCGGCCCAGCCGAGGAAGACCAGCAGGCCGGTCGTGGGCGTCAGGGTATGCGCGTCGTGGTGCACGGCGAACATCGACTGGCCCGCCTCGCTCGGCAGGAACTGCTTGACGTGGTCGTGCCAGGAGCTGGGCAGCAGCGAGACCAGGCCGGGGACCAGCATCAGGCTCGCGACCAGGACCGAGATACCGCCGGCCACCGAGCGCAGCAGCGCGCCGAGCGCGACGCCGATCACCCCGACCAGGCCCAGGTAGAGGGCGCCGCCGAGCAGGCTGCGCAGCGCGCCCGGGTCGCCGATGCCCAGTGCCGCGGGGGTGTTCGCGACGATGTGGCTCGCGATCGGGAAGGTGATGAAGATCCCGACCAGGCCGAGGACCAGGGCGATCACGCCGAAGACCGCGGCCTTGGCCCACAACACCGGCAGCCGGCGCGGTACGCCGACCAGTGTGGAGCGGATCATCCCGGTGGAGTATTCGCCGGCGGCAACCAGTACGCCGAGTACGCCGAGCGCCAACTGGGCGAAGTTGGTCCCGAACAGCGACAGGCTGACCGCCGTGGAATTGGCGAAGTCGCCGTCCATGTGCCGCCCGGAGGAGAACCGGGATTCGTACTGCGCCGCGGCGATCAGCCCGAAGGCGATCAGGAACACCAGGGCCAGGGCCAGGGTGATCCAGGTGGAGCGCAGCGACCACAGCTTGGCCCACTCCGAGCGCAGTACGCGCCGACCGGTGACCTTGTATACCGGGCGGGTGGGCGGCTGCGCGGGTACGTCGGCGGGAGCAGGAGTGGCGGTGAGTGTGCTCATGCGGCGGCCCTCGCGGAGATGTCGGTGGTGCCGTGGTATTCGACCGAGTCCTTGGTCAGCTCCATGAAGGCGGCTTCGAGCGAGACCGACGTGGCGGTCAGCTCGAACAGGGCGATCCCGGCCTCGGCGGCCTTGAGCCCGATCTGACGCGGGGTCAGGCCGACCACGAACAGTTCCTCCTCGCCACCTCGCCCGGTGATCTCCACGCCGGGCCCGGCCAGCACCTCGCGCAGCCGAGCGGGTTCGGCGGTGGCCACCGCGACGGTGTCGCCGCCGGCCCGACGGACCAGGTCGTGCACCGTGGTGTCGGCGAGCAGTCGGCCCTGGCCGACGATGATCAGGTGGTCGGCGACCAGTGCCATCTCGCTCATCAGGTGCGAGGAGACGAATACGGTGCGTCCGTCGGCGGCCAGTCCGGTGAGCAGGTTGCGGATCCACAACACGCCTTCCGGATCCAGGCCGTTGACCGGCTCGTCGAGCATGATCGTGGCCGGGTCGCCGAGCAGCGCGGCGGCGATGCCGAGGCGTTGGCCCATCCCCAGGGAGAACGACTTCGCGCGTTTGTTCGCCACCGATTGCAGGCCGGTGAGCTCGATCACCTCCTCCACGCGGCGGCGCGGGATGCCGTGCGTGTACGCCTGCGCCATCAGGTGGGCGAAGGCGGACCGGCCGGGGTGTACAGACTTCGCTTCCAGGAGTACGCCGACCTCCTGCAACGGGGCACCGTGCTCGGCGTAGTGGCGCCCGTTGACCGTCACCGTGCCGCTCGTGGGGGCGTCGAGACCTACGATCATCCGCATCGTGGTCGATTTGCCCGCGCCGTTGGGGCCCAGGAATCCGGTGACGGTGCCCGGCCTGACCACGAAGTCCAGCCGGTCGACGGCCGTCCTGTCCCCGAAACGCTTCGTCAGTTGTCGTGCCTCGATCATCGCGTCACTCCCGCCTCCGCCGGACTTCCGGCTGCCCGGACCACCTCACCGGCAACGCTAGGAGTCCGGGCGCCGCCCACGGTGGTACCGCGGACTCGATCCATGCGACGGGGGTGGTACCCCGGTACCACGTCCGACACCCGCGTTGCGTGACCGGCCGGTTGGGCTCGGCGGCTCGGGACTGCAAAGACGCGAGACGGTGGAGCCGCGAGGTGCCGGAAACGCGAGAAGCCGCCGGTCACCAACCTGGTGACCGGCGGCTTTCGCTGGGGTGGGGTCCGCTGCCCCTACCCCGGGGCGGTTCTCGTGGTACCGATCAGGCCGCGCCGCCCGCCTCCGCGGCGGCCAGCTTCACGCATACCGCGACGGCCCGCATCGCGCGCCGGACCTCGTCGACGGTGGGGTAGCTGGGGGCGAGCCGGATGTGGTGGTCGCGCGGGTCGTGCCCGCCGGGGAACGCGGCACCGGCCGGGGTCAGCGCGACGCCGACCTCCTTGGCCAGCCGCACCACCTCGGCGGCGCACCCGTCCGGCACCTCCAGGCTGACGAAGTAGCCGCCCTCGGGCCGGGTCCAGGAGGCCACGCCGAGCGAGCCGAGCTCGCGCTCGAGCACCTCGTACACCGCTTCGAAGCGCGGTTCGAGCAGCTCGCGGTGCAGCCCCATGTGTGCGACCACACCGTCGGTGTCACCGAAGAAGCGCACGTGCCGCAACTGGTTGAGCTTGTCCGGGCCGATCGTCTGCTTGGCCAAAAGCCCGGTCAGCCAGGCGGTGTTGGCGGCAGAGGAACCGAAGAACGCGACCCCGGCGCCGGCGTGGGTGATCTTCGAGGTCGAGCCGAAGACGAACGCCCGGTCGGGGTGGCCGGCCTCGGCGCACGCGTCCAGGATCGAGGCCAGTTCCACCGGGGTGTCGGTCAGGTGGTGCACCGCGTAGGCGTTGTCCCAGAAGAGCCGGAAGTCCGGCGCCGCCGTGGGCATCGCGGCCAGTCGGCGAACCGTCTCGTCGCTGTAGCTCTCCCCGGTGGGGTTGCTGTACTTGGGCACGCACCACATGCCCTTGATCCGCGGGTCGGCGGCGACCAGCGCCTCCACCGCGTCCAGGTCCGGGCCCGAGCCGGTGAGCGGGACCGGGACCATGCCGATGCCGAACCGGTCGCACAGCGCGAAGTGCCGGTCGTAGCCGGGCACCGGGCACAGGAACAGCACCTCGGGCTCGTCCACCCAGCGGCGCTCGGCGCCGGGCACCTTGGACAGCAGCGCGTGTGCGATCACGTCGTGCATCAGGGTCAGGCTGGCGTTGCCGAGCGCCAGGAGCTGCGCGGCCGGCACCTGGAGCAGGTCGGCGAAGATCGCGCGCAGCTCGGGCAGGCCGGTCAGGCCGCCGTAGTTGCGGCAGTCCGTGCCGTCGGCGGCGGTGAAGTCCTTGGCGCCGGGGAGGGTGAGCAGGCCCTCGGCCAGATCGAGCTGTTGCGGCGACGGCTTGCCTCGGGTCAGGTCGAGGCGGAGCCCCTCGGCCGCCAGGGCCGCGTATTCCTCGCGTACGGCCGCGAGGTCGATTTCCGGACTGGACACGGAGCTGAACGGCACGGGATCCCCAAAATAGGCGGAGGCCGCAGGCTCCTGCGGCGAGGCCAATCTAGCAACACGACCGGCGTGCAGCCGAGCCGATTGCCGGGATCCCCGGCTCGGCCGGTGGGGAAATCCGTCGCCACGAAGTGATACTCCAGGTGCGCTCGGTGGCCGTTGATCAGGCTGTGCGAGTCGAGGGAGCGGGTCGGCGCGTCCTCGGCGAGCCGGCCCGAGTAGACCACGGTGCCGAACTCGCCCTCGCCGCACACTGGTTGCCCCCTGGGGTCGACCGAAGCGCACGACGCCGGGCCGCTTCCCGGCCTCGACACCTGCGGCCATCGCCGCGGACCCTACCCAGGGCCGTGCCCGGGCGCGGAGCCCTCGGTGCTCGCACCGGAGGGGGCCGGGCCGCCTACCATCGGGCGGAACGCACCTCGATTCGGGAGTAGGACGATGAGTTCGTGGCGCACGGCCGGGCGGTATCGGCACGGTGGCGGAGCGGTGCCGGCGGCCGAGGGGGCGCGGGTGGCCGCGGCTCGGCATGCGCCCGTGGTGGTGGACTGCGCGCTGTACGACCGGGGTGTACGGCGTCCCGGCGAGGTGGCCCTGCAGGAGGCCCTGGACGCGGCCGAGGCGGGCGAGGACAGCTTCGTCTGGATCGGGCTGCACGAGCCGTTGGCCGAGGACCTGGCCGAGCTCGCCGCCGCCTTCGATCTGCATCCGCTCGCCGTGGAGGACGCGGTCGAGGCGCATCAGCGGCCCAAGCTGGAGCGCTACGACGACACGTTGTTCCTGGTGCTGAAGACGATCGTCTACGTCGAGCACGACGCGCTCACCGCGACCAGCGAGGTGGTGGACACCGGCGAGCTCATGGTCTTCGCGGGGGCGAAGTTCGTCGTGGTGGTCCGGCACGGCAGTGCGCCGCCGCTGACCGATCTGCGCCGGGAGTTGGAGGCCGATCCGGCGATGCTGGCGCACGGTCCGGCGGCGGTCGTACACGCGATCACCGACCGGGTCGTGGACGACTACCTGCTCGTGGCGGACAAGGTGGAGAACGACTTCGAACGCCTGGAGGTCGACGTGTTCGCACCGAGGGCGAGCAATGACGCGGAGCGCATCTATCAGCTCAAGCGCGAGCTGATCGAGTTCAAGCGGGCGGTATTGCCGCTGGCCCGCCCGCTGGAGCAGCTCGCCACGGGCGCCCTGCCGGGCGACGGCACCGTGTTCGACGCGTATCTGCGCGACGTCGCCGACCACCTCACCCAGGTCCGCGAACGCCTGGTCGGATTCGACGAGTTGCTCGACAGCATACTGTCGGCGAGCCTGGCCGCGGTGACCGTCCAGCAGAACACCGACATGCGCAAGATCGCCGCCATCGCGGCGATCCTGGCGGCACCCACGCTGATCGTCGGCATCTACGGGATGAACTTCGAGCACATGCCCGAACTGAAATGGTCGTACGGCTACCCGACGGTCCTGGTCGGCATGGCCACGGTCTGCACCGCGATGTTCCGCGCCTTCCGCCGCAACGGGTGGTTGTAGCGGGCGGTGGGTCGACGGCGCCCGCGCCGGGCGGCGGGCTCGGGATGCGTGGCCCCGCCCGTTATGGGTGGGTTCGGGCCATGCCTGCCGGGACCGGGGTCGGGGGTGACGTGGTCGCCGGGAGCAGGGTGCGGTCGGGGTGGGTGTCCGGTCCCGGGGCGGTGGGTCGGTGGGCCGGGGGGCGGGGGAAGTGGCGCTTCGCCTGTTCGCCGGTGCGGTATTCGGACAGGCGGGGGCGTACTCCGACCCAGGCCGCGGCGGCGATCAGGGCGGCCAGGAGGGCGGCGATCGGGCCGGCTCCCGAAAGGGCGTCGAGGCCGGCGCCGGCTTCGGCGTCCTGGTGGGTGCGGTTGATGGCGGTCACCGCGTCCAGTGCCTTGGTCAGGTGGTCGAAGGACCAGTTGGATTCGTTCTCCCGATAGCCGGTGGTGAAGTCGATGGCGCCGCGGATGTCGCCGCGGGCCACCATCGTGCGCATCTGGCGGTCGTACAGCTGGTATCGGGCGTACCAGCGCAGCGCCTCCTCGGCCGCCGCCCGCTCGCCGGTGAACGTGATGTTGCGGAACTCGCGGCCGAACTCCCCGCCGAACGGCGGCGGTTGGCCCTTGGCGAAGCCCGGGAAGCCGAGCACCGCGACCCGCAACGCCTCGGCGTAGCCCTCCGGACGGACGCCGTCGAACGTGGCCAGTTCCTGCGACTTCGCCGCGAAGGCCCGTTCCAGTTCCGGCGCCCGCGCGCGGTCCACCAGGAAGCGGCTCTCGTCGCCGTTGGCGTCCCTGACCAGCGCGTTGGCCCGGGTGAGCGCGAGGACCGAGTCGAACGCGTCCTTCTTGGCCACCCGCAGATGGCCCGCCGCGGCGAGTGCGGCACCGGTACCCGTCCAGACCAGCGCCACCGCGACCACGGTTGCGACCAGCATCCCGGGGTTGAGCACCCGCCGGGTCCGCCTCGCCACGTACACCTGCCCGCCGACCAGCACCACGATCGGCAGCAGGCCGAGTACCAGTGACCACCGCCCGAGGTCGTGGGCGCGCCCGTAGGTGTCCTGGTAAGTGCTTTCCACCGCACCTGCGTTCGCCGCCGACAGCCGATCCGCCTCGGGGATCAGGGTGTCCCGCATCAGCGCCGCGGCCTGGCGCAGCAGGGGCAACGCCGGTGAGGCGTCGGTCAGTGCGCGAGCGTCCGACTGCCGGTCCAGGAGCGTCACCTGACCGGCCAGGTTGTCGTACACGCCGACCTTGTCGATCAGGTCCGAGAGGGTGTGCCGGGCATCCGCGCCCGAGATGCCCGCGCCGGTCTCCTCGATCGCGTCGCCGAGCGCCTTGCGGTCGGCCACATAGTTCGCCGTCGCCCGGTCCCGGTCGAAGCCGAGCCCTCGCTCGTCGCCCACCAGCACCGTGTTGGCCAGTTCGGCGTCCATCCCGGACAACGCCCCGTGCAGCGCGTTGGCCGACACCACCCGGGGCCCGGCGCCTCGGCCGACCACCCGCAGTCCGTCGTCCGCGGCGGAGATCGCCGCGAGCAGCACGCCCACATAGGCGACCAGCAGCACCACAAGGCCCACGAGCAACAGCCGCAACGAAGCCGGCGTGGTCAACCGCCGACGCATCCACCGCCCGCCGAACCCGCTCGCGCCGCCCGGCCCGTCGTGCCGGTTCCCGGCGGCCGGCCAGGCTCGCCACCGCCGGGTGGTCGATCTCGGACCCGAACCCCCGCTGTTCCCCGTACCGCCGCTCCCCCGCATGCCGTCGACGCTAGGCAGTCCGGCCCGGGGCGACGCGAACCCGTATGCGGTACATACGGGTTCGTCGCCGATCCGTACGCATCCTTGACGGCCGCCGGATGTTCGTCGCGTGCGTGCGTCAGAACCGCGTAGGCACCGTCGTCGCGCGCGTCAGGAGCCCGTGAAGGCCGGTCCGCACCGGCCCGGCGGCCCGTAGCGTCGATGACATGGCACGGCCCCCGGGGGCTCGCCCGCGACACGGCGCCTCAACGGCGTGCGCGGGGACGGGACGGACGGCTCCCGGCGGTCGTGCCCGATGCCGCCGGTTCCGATACCGGAGCGCCGGTGTCGGGCGCCGGTGACGGGCGCCGCCGCCGCGAAGGAGAACACGATGAAGGTTACCGACCTGGGCATCGCCGCCGTGGGCAGTTGCACGGCCCCCGCGCCGATGCCGCCCCTGCTGCTGGACGAGGCCGCGTTGCGCGACACGCTGGCCGGGTCCGGGCTGACCGGCTGCGATCTGGACGAGCAGTACTGCCTGCTGTGCGACGAGGCCGCCGCCGGCGCGCCGATCGCGCTGTCCGGGCGGCTGGCCCTGGATCGGGTCGGGGTCGGCCGGATCCACGCCTACCACGCGGTGCACTGTGGCGATCACCCACTGTCCGCACTGGGCACCCTCGCGGCGCACCTCGCGGTCGACCCGGCCGCGCGGCGCGGGATCGTACTGGCCCCGGCGCACGACACCCAACCGGCTGCGGCGGCCCTGATGCTGGAGAAGGGCCTGGGCCGACACCGACTGCTGGCCGTCTCCGTGCGCGAGCCGGTCGCCGGTGTCCGGCCGCGGGTGCGGCTGCCCGCCGCGCCGGCGCGGGTACGGATCACCGCCGGCGCCGGCCCCACGCGCCGTCCGGAGCAGGGCAGGTCGGCGGTGGCCACGATGGTCGACCGGGTCGGCGTGTCCTGGCGGGAGCACCACGGCGAATCGGTCCGGGACACCCCGATCGCGGTCTCCGCGGTGATCGCCCGCACCCTGCGCCAGGCAGGCATCCCGTGGTCGACGATCGACCACGTGGCGCTGCACACGCCGTCCGCCGAGACGAACCGCGCCTTCCGCCGGCACTTCGGCCTACAGCACCACCAGGTCACCGACATCGGGCCGGAGACCGGGCAACCTCGGTCCACGGGACTGCTCATCGCCACCCGGATGGTGCTCGA
Source organism: Embleya sp. AB8 (assembly GCF_049739465.1). Lineage (NCBI taxonomy): Bacteria > Bacillati > Actinomycetota > Actinomycetes > Kitasatosporales > Streptomycetaceae > Embleya > Embleya sp. AB8. The sequence continues at coordinate 324,540 of NZ_JBMHHY010000005.1, read as the reverse complement.
ATCGGACCACCCGACCGGCACCCGCGTACTCCTGACCTCCCTCGGCGGCGACGGCGCGTTGGCTGCCGCCGTGCTGGAGATCTGAGCGGTCCGCTCGTCGAGCCGGTGTCAGGGTTGCCCGCGCCTCGGCGGGTGAGGGTGGCGAAATGCCCAGGCTCGGTGGGGTGTTCGTCTCCATGGATGGGCTTTCCTCGACCGCCGCCGGCAAGGTCTTCGTCGGTCTGCAACTGATCGGCGTGAAAATCCCCGGCTCGGCCGCGTCCGGCGGCGCCGCCGAGCCGGCCCGACTGCCCCGGGCGGCGGCGTCCCGGTCCGCGTGCCGCCCGCCGCCGGCGCCGCGGGTGGCACGGTCGACCCCGGCACCGAGCCCGGCGTGAAGTACCCGCCGGCGCCGGGCCGGGCCGGCAACCGACTCGGCCATGCGGGCGTGCCACCGACCGCGCTGCCGACCGGGCTGCTCGCCCTGCTCCCCACCGGCCCGGCCCTGGCCCCGGCGTTCGGGTCCAGTGCCGGCACCTGGACGGTGCCGGGGTCTGGCGGCTGCCACCGGGCAAGCCAACGGGCTGTCAAGATCGGCCGCCCGTACCGCCGTTCCGGCCCGCCCCCGGCGATCAGGACAGGCCCGAACCCAGCGCGACGAACGCGCAGATCAGTACGAACAGGACGGCCAGCAACGGCGCGGCGAAGCGCAGGTATTGGTTGTAGCCGACCTTGGCCAGCGACACACCACCCATGATCACCGCCGTGGTCGGCACCCACAGGTTCATCCATCCCGACGCGGCCTGCCACGCGGTGACCACCAACGCCCTTGGTACGCCGGCGAAGTCGGCCAGCGGCGCGAGGATCGGCATGGCGAGGGTGGCATGCCCGGAGGTGGACGGGATCAGGAACGCCAGCGGCAGGTTCACCCCGTAGATCAGGATGCCGAACACCGCCGACGAGGTGCCCGAGACCGCGCCCTCCATCGAGTGCAGCACGGTGTCCGTGACCTGGGCGTTGTTCATGATCACGGTGACCCCGCGGGCCAGCATGATGATCAGCGCCGGCGAGACGAAGTCGCCCGCGCCCTGGATGATCGTCTCCGCCAGCTTCTGCTCGCCGAGCCGGGCCAACACCCCGATGAGCACCGCCGCGAGGATGAACATTGCCGCCAACTGGGCGAAGGACCAGTCGAGTTCCCAGCCGTAGGCCTTGGCGTTGGCGTCGCCGGTGAGCACCTGGGCCCACGGGATGATCGAGAAGATCATGAAGACGAAGGTGAGGGTCACCGCGACCAGCACGATCTGGTGGGTGCGGGTCAGCGGCGCCGGTTCGCTGCCGGTGGCCGCCGCGTCCGCCTGTTCGCGATCCCCCGGCAGGAAGCCGACCAGCGAGCGGCTCGGATCGGCCCGGACCCGGCGCGCGTAGCGCACCACGTAGAGGATGGTCACCGTGGTCAATACGACCAGCATCAGCAGCCGCAATACGATCCCGTCGCCCAGCGAGATGGCGGCGGCCGAGGAGGCCACGCCGGTCGCGAAGGGGTTGACCGTCGAGCACAGTACGCCGACCCCGGCGCCCAGGATGATCGCCCCGGTGGCCACCATCCGGTCGTACCCGAGGGCCAGTATCAGCGGCACGATCAGCCCGTAGAACCCGAGCGTCTCCTCGGCGAACCCCTCGACCGAGCCGAGGATGGAGAACACCGTCATGATCGCCACGATCAACACCGCGCCGCGGGTGCGCAGCCGGTGGGCGAGTCGGGCGATGCCACGATCGAGGGCGCCGGTGGCGAAGACCACGGTGATGAACGCGCCGATCGCCAGGACGAACAGGAACACCGCGGCGCTGCCGTACAGATCGCCGGTGTTGTCCGGCGCGACCTGGCCGCTGTGCGCGTCCTTGATCCCGTACAGGCCGTTGACCGGGGACAGGAACAGGTCGTTGAGCCGCTGGGCGAAGTCCTCCGGTGCGCCGGTGTGGTGGTAGCTGCCCTCGACCGGCTTGCCGTCGTCGCCGCGCCGATATTCGCCGGCCGGGATCGCGAACGCCAGCGCCCACACCACGATCGTCACGATCGCCAGCACGGTCAACGCGCTGGGGAAGCGGAACCGGCGTTTGGGCGGGGGTGCTTCGTCCTCGGCCTCGGCCGGGGCCTGATCGGTACTCACGCGCTGCTCCTCGCGGCTGCTGACGAACTCGGGGGCGGGTCGGGCGGATCGAGCGGATCGGCGACCGGGCCGGCGGCCCGGCCCGCCCGGGTCAGCCTCGGCGGAACCGCTCGGCGTACGCGGCGAAGAACGCGGCCTCCGCCACCACCGCGTCGCGCAGTTCGCTCACCAGGACCCGCTCGTTGGGCCCGTGCAGGTTGCACATGCTGTCCTGCGCGCCGAACAGCAGGATTTCCGCCGCCGGTTGGGCCGCCGCCAGGCTGTTGACCAGTGGGATCGAGCCACCGGCCGCGGCGTGTACGGGCTCCGCGCCCCAGGCCGTACGCAGCGCGTCGTGCGCGGCCCGGTAGGCCATTCCGTCGGTGGCCGCGGCGAACCCCGAACCGGGCGCGCCCGTCTGCGTGACGGTGAGTGGTACGCCGAACGGCCGCAACCCCTCCAGGAATTCGATCAACAGGCGCTGTGCCTGCGCCGGATCCTGGGCCGGATGGCAGCGCATGTTGAGCTTGGCCCGGGCGGCCGGTACCACGGCGGACGCGGCCCGCTCGACGGACGGCGCGTCCAGGCCGGTGACGGTGATCGCCGGACCGGACCACAACCGCGAACCCAGATTGCCGGTGCCGATCAGCGGCATCCCCTCGCGCACCCCGGCCAACCGCCGGAACTCCTCCTCACTCCACCCCCCGCCCGACCATTGCTCGCGGCGCAGTCCCGGCACCGCGACATCACCGTCGGCGTCGTGCAGCGCGGCCAGCGCGTGCAGCAGCACGAGCAGCGCGTCGGGCGCCGCGCCGCCGAAGTTGCCGCTGTGTTTGGCCTCTTCGAGGGTGCGTACCTCGACGATCACCTCGACCACGCCGCGCAGCGCCACGGTCAGGGTGCCGGTGCCGGGGCGGATGTTGCCCATGTCCGCGATCACCATCGCGTCGCACCCGAACTCCTCCGGATGCGCCTGGGGGTAGTCGTCGAAGTCGCTGCCGTACTCCTCCTGCCCCTCGAACACGATCCGGATCCCCACCGGCGGCCGTCCGTCGAACGCCCGCAGCGCACCCACGTGCACGATCAGATTCGACTTGTCGTCGGCCACGCCACGTCCGTGGATCGCACCGTCCAGGTCGGTCGGCTCGAACGGCCGAGTCGTCCACAACGCCTCGTCGCCGGCCGGCTGTACGTCGTAATGCCCGTACAACAACACGGTCGGCGCGTCCGGATCCGGCGGCGGGATATACCCGGTGATCACCGGCGCGGTATCCGGCAGCCGCAGCGCGGCGAGGTCCTGAACCCCGGCGTCGCGCAGCAGTTCCACCACCACGTCGTGCGCCTCGTGCACCGGCTCCGGCGGATACCCGGGAAACGCGATCGACGGAATCCGGGTGAGCCGCCGCAACTCCTCGCACAACTCGTCGAGCATCCCGTCGACCCGGGCGGTCAACTCGTCCATCGTGGTACTCCTTGGCCGGGCCGGGTGCGGCACGCCGATCGCGTCACCGCCCCCATGCTCACCCAAAGCGGGCAACCCGCCCCGCTCCGGCACGCGACGCCCGGAGCGCCTCACCCGAGTGGCCGCATCGCACGCACGCCGACCCGGTGCCGCGCCCGGCGAAGTTCACCCCGTCGCGGCGCCCGGCACCAGTGAGCCGGCGGCAACGGCCCTCGGCCACCCGCAAAACGGTCCATCGCCTCGGTGACAGGTCCGAGGCGATGGACCGGGTGGCACCGCGTCACGGGGGAAACGCGGTGTCGGTGGGTGGTGGGTCAGTCCCGTCGCGGACTGATCCGGCCACCCAGGTACAGAAATCGCCCGCCGGATTCGAACGAGGCGAAGATCAGTGGCCGCCAGATCGCCGAGCCGGGCAGGCGGATCGCGAACAGGTCCTCGCCGACCGGGGTCATCGCGAGTTCCTGGATCCGGTCCGGGAGGCTTTCCACCAGCGGTCCGGTCAGCTCCCGGCGCAGCACCAGGCCGTCGGGGGTGGCGAGTACGTCGTCACGTTGGCCGGCGCGTTCGTACCTCCCCACGTAGCGATCGGCGTCGACGGCCGGCGGCCGGGCGGGTGGCCCGAACGGCTCGGGCAGTCGTACGTCGGCCGTCTCGGCGAACAACTCCGCGAACAACTCCGTGGCCAGCTCCTCCGCCTGCCCGCCGTTGGTCAACAGGGCGACGGCCAGGCCCGGTTCGGGCAGCAGCCGGAGGAACGCGGACTGGCCGATGGTGCCGCCGTCGTGGCCCACCCCGTCGTGCCCGTCCCAGTCGAAGCAGCGCCAACCCAGGCCCCAGGACGCGTCGGTGACCGCGACGTCGGGCAACTCGACCTGCCGGTCGCGCATCGCGGCGGTGTGCGAGGCGCCCAGGATCCGGGTGCCGTCCGGGGCCAGGCCGCCGGTCAGGTGCAGTCGGGCGAAGCCGAGCAGGTCCGCCGCGGTGGCGCTGATCAGGCCGGCGGGGCCGAGCGAGCGGGGCAACATCGACACCGGTGCGACCTGGGGCGCACCGCCATTCTCGGACACGTGGCCGACCGCGGCGCTGTGCAGCAGCGCCTCCTCGGGGAGCGTGACGGTGCGGGTCAGGCCCAGCGGGCCGCTCAGCCGTTCGCGCAACACCGCGTCCCACGTCTTGCCGGTGAGGTGTTCGATCACCCGACCGGCCAGCACGAAACCGGAGTTGCAGTACGACCAGGCATCGCCGGGGGCGAACACCTGTTCCGCCTGCGCGAGTTCCGCCACGTAGCGGGCCACGCAGTCGTCGCCCCGGCCGGTGTCGACGAATACGTCGCCGTCGATCCCGCTGGTGTGGGTGAGCAGGTGGCGCATGGTGATCTGCTTGGCCGACTGCGGCTCGGACAGCTTGAGTTCGGGCAGTACCTCGGCCAACGGGCGGTCCAGGTCGAGCAGTCCCGCCTCGACCAGTTGCATGGCCAGGGTGGTGGTCCACACCTTGCTGATCGAGCCGATCTGGAACACCGACTCGGCGGTCACCGGGGCGCCGGTGTTCAGGTTGAGCACCCCGTGGGTGGCCTCGATCAGGTCGTCCGGGCCGTGCTCGTGCGCGTCGACGCGCAGGACGCCGAGGACCGCGCCGGGGACCCGGTGGCGGGCGGCGAGCGTGCCGAGCCGGCGCTGCCAGTGCGCGACGTCCAGGCGGGCGGGCCGGGTGCGGCCGGCGGATCCGGCGTACTGCTCGACCCAGTCGACGATCCGGCGGTTCCAGTCGAGCCGGTGGGTGGGGCGGCCGGAGAGGATGAACAGGTGCGACGCGTCGGGATAGAGCACCAGGCGGGTCGGCACCCGCCGATCGCGCAGCGCGGCGAACCACTGCTGGGCCTGGCCGAGCGGACACCGTACGTCGGCGTCGCCCTGCACGATCAGGGTGGGCGTGTGTACGTCGGCGACCTTGGTCAGCGGGTTCAGCACGGCGATCCGCTCGGGGTTCTCCCAGGGCATGACGCCCAGTTCGCCGCGCGCCAGGTAGGTTCCCGCGTCCGAGGTGCCGGCCAGGCTGGTCAGGTCGCTGACCACGCCGCCGGCCACCGCGGCGGCGAACCGGCGGTCGTGGGCGGTGAGGTAGCAGGTCATGAAGCCGCCGTAGCTGTAGCCGGATACGGCCAGGCGGTGCGGGTCGGCGATGCCCTCGGCGACCAGTTCGTCCAGCGGCTCCAGGAAGTCGGCGGCGTCCGCCTCGCCCCACGCACCGACGGCGCCGGTGAAGAAGTCCTCGCCATAGCCGTCGCTGGCGCGGGGGTTGATCAGCAGGATCGTCCAGCCGCGCGCGGCGAGCACCTGGTGGTAGAGGTGTACCGGGTCGGCCGTACCGCCCCACGCGTTGTGCGGGCCGCCGTGGATGTCCAGGAGCAGCGGGCCCGGGCCGGTCAGTGCCGGGTCCCGGATCAGCCTGGCGTGCACCACGGTTCCGTCGGAGATGGTGAAGCGGCGGTCGATCGGCGCGAGCAGGTCCACGTCCGGGAGGGCCTGCGCGCAGTGGGTGGTGAGCACCCGTTCGGTGCCGTCGGCGGGGTCGACCAGGGCGATCTCGGCGTAGGAGGTGGGGGTGGCCAGCACGATCGCGACGGGGCCGGGGGTTTCGGCCACGGACAGGGCCGAGACGCTGCGGCCGGAGCCGCCGACCACCAGGCGGGTGGCGCCCGATTCGAGGTCGAGGGCGAGCAGGTGGGTGTCCCCGGCCTCCCGTACGCAGACCAGGACTTCGCGTCCCTCGGGGGTCGGCCGGGGCAGTGCGCCGGGGTAGCCGCCGCCGCCCGGCATCACGTTGCGGTCCAATGCGGCGGTGAGGTCTGCGGTCGGGCCGCCGGCGAGCGGTACGCGCAGCAGTCGGAGGTGTCCGGTCGTGGTGTCCGGGCGGCCGACCACGAGGAGCGACTCGCCGTCCGGGGTCCAGCCGACGGGGCCGACCATGCCGTCCGCCGAGCCGACGCGCTCGGCGGGCGTGCCGGGGGTGGTGGGGTCGAGGATGTACGCGGCCGACTTGCCGGTGATGTCGGCGTCCGGGTCGCGACCTGCGGAGAAGGCCAGCCGTCGACCGTCGGGGGACCAGGCCGGCTCACCGGCGTGCCAGTCGCCCTCGGTCAGTTGGGTGACGGTGGCGGCGTCGAGGTCGACCACGTGCAGGTGGCTGCGCAGGGTGCCGAGCAGGCCCGCGCCGTCGATCTGGTAGTCGAGGCGGTCGATGACCAGCGGTGCGCTCGCCCGGGCGGTGCGCGCCGCGTCGTCCTCGTCGGGCGCGGCGTGCATGTCGACCACGGCGGCGAACGCGATCCGCGACCCGTCCGGGCTCCACACCGGCCGGCCGGCGCCCAGCGGCAACCGGGTCAACTGCCGCGCCTCGCCGCCGTCGGCGGGCAGTACCCACAACTGCGGCGGACCGTCGACCGCGCGCAGGAACGCCACGCGGGTGCCGTCCGGCGACCAGTCGGGCGAGCCGTCCGCGGGACCCTCGGTAAGCCGAGCGGGCTCCCCACCCGAGGTCGGCACACGCCACAGACTGCGCGTGTTCCGGTCGGCGTCGGCGTCGACGCCGACCAACGTATAGACCACCTGGGTACCGTCGGGCGAGATCGACGGCTGCTCCGGCAGCGTGATCGCGGTCAGATCATCCAGCCGCAAACGTCGTGTCATGGCTTCCTCCATGCTGGTCGACGGGCCACTCGGCCCGCTGGGCCGTGACGACACGAACGAGGCGCCCGTGGGTTCGGCGGCTCCGGTGGTCCGGCTACGTCTCCCGACCGGTCGCCGAAGCGCCGCACGAAGACCCGAAACCCGCCCGATGTCTCCGGCCCCGACACTAAACCGGCCCGACCCCCCGGCCTTCGTGGCAACGAACCAACCCGGCCACACCTTTCGGTGCGACACCACCAGGCGGCCCCTGGAATGTGGCGGTAGGCGGCCGGTGCCGAGGCCGCGCGGAACCACCGCCGGAACGAACGGCCCGGGCGAGTCGCCACCACGGCCCAGTCGGGGCGGCCAAGGCGGCAACGAACGAAACGATCCGGCGGGCCGGGCGGCGCAGGTCGAGGACGGAGCGGGTCGGCCGGGCCGGGGACAGTGCGGGCGCGTGGGTCGCGGGCGGAGCGGGTGGGGGCGGCGTCGGGACGGCAGCAGCGCCGGGAGCCCGGGGCGCACGAGCGCAGTGAGCTCGGTGGGTCGGTCGCGACCGAGGTCCGACTCGCCTCGCCTTACTCGCGATTCGGGCTCGGCTCGCTATCGCCGCCGACTCCGCCCACCGCTCGACCCGTCCGTGTCCTGCACCGCGTCCGAGCGGGACAGGAGCCTGCGGAGGTGGGTTCGCATCGAGGCGGCTGGGCGGTCCGCCGGCTCGTCCCCGGCCGGCCTGCTCCAGTCGCGGGCCTGGCGGACCAGGGCGGCCAGTTCGGCGGTGGCGGGGTCGGCGGAGGGGTCTTGCTGCGTCATGGGACAGCGGATGCCCCCGAATGGGGTGCGCAGCACCGGCAATAGTTACGAATATGCGGCTTATTGGTAACAAAGAGGGACTCTGGTCGACTGGTTGGGCTACGCCTCTGCTCGGGCTACGCCTCGGGCGTCAGCGTGCGCGCCTCGATGCGGCCGTCTGTCCCGTCCGTCCCGTCCGTCCCAGCCGTCTCGTCCATCCCGTCGTCCGGCCGACGACCACGAACGTTCCGCCGTGGGTGGCTCGCGTAGTGGACGAAGGCCGGTGGGGTGTTGCGCCAGATCAGTGGGCTCCTGGTCACGTGGGTGAACTGCTCGGCCAGTCGCCCCGTCAGTTCGCGGGCCGGTGGGGTCCAGGCCGCGTGCCCGTAGGCGAACGTCGTGAACGCGCCGTGCTCGGCCAGCGCCGCCCCGATCGCGTTCAGCGTCGCATACCGGTCCGGGCGCGACATGCACGTCCACGGCAGACCCGAGACCACCGCGTCCACCGGGGCGTCGACCAGGTCCGGCAGGGCCGCCGCCGGCGCGGTCAGCACCTCGACCCGGCGGCCCGCGAAGCGGGTACGCAGCGAGTCGGCCAGCACCGGGTCGAGTTCGATGGCCACGAAGCGGGCCCCGGGGCGCATCCGGCGCAGCACGAACTCGGTCACCACCCCCGTGCCGGGGCCCAGCTCGACGATCACGTCGGCCAGGCCCAGGGTCAGCGGCTCGGTGAGCGCATCGGCCAGATGCGCCGAACTCGCCGCGATGGCACCGGTACGCAGGGGGTGGCGCAGAAAGCGCGTGGGGATGGACACGCCCGGCAGCCTCCGCGCCCGCGCCGTGGCCGCGCGTCGGCCGGGCGGTCGGGTCGACCGGCCGCCGGGTCAGGGTAGGTGTCCTACCGGAGGACGACCCGGTGCCGACGCCGCGGAGGACGCGCGTCGACTCGGTCGCGACCTACGCTGCCTCCTGTGCGACAGGAATGGTGGCGAACTCTCAACCGCTGGTGGCACGCCCATCCGAGGGTCTCGGACTGGGTGCTGGTCGCGATCGTGGTGTGTCCGCCACGCGCCTACGAGCACCCGGGTTGGCGGCCACTGCCGGTGCAGATCGCGGTCTGGGCCGCGCTGGCGCTGCCGCTGCTGTGGCGGCGCAGCCATCCGCGCCTGGCCGCCCCGGTGGTCGCCGCCGCCGCGCTCGTGCAACTCCTGGGCCACGTCTGGGGAAACGAGTTCCAGCGCGGCGCCATCGCACTGGTCGCGATCATCTACACCTTCGTCGTACACGGCCGGCGCCGCGAAGCGACCGTGGTGACCGCCTACCTGATCGGCCTGGCCATGTGGTGGGCGCTGCGTCCGGGCGGCTCGGGTCTGGTCGAGACCAAGTGGGCCGGGGCCCTGATGCTCGCACTCGCCTGGGTCTACGGCGAGTACACCCGCGCCCGCCGCGCGCACCTGGACGACGTCGAACAACGCGCCGTACTCGCCGAGTCCCGCCGGGACGCGCTGGCCCGGGCCGCGGTCGCCGAGGAACGCGCCCGGATCGCCCGGGAGATCCACGACATCCTGGCGCACAGCGTGTCGGTGATGGTGCTGCAGGCCGAGGGCGCCAAGGTGGCCCACGTACACGATCCCTCCGTCGTGGACCGCTCCCTGCTCACCATCGCCGACACCGGCCGCACCGCGCTCGCCGATCTGCGCCTGCTGCTCGAGGTGTTGCACAGCGACGACCTCGCCGCCGACGGCCGACCCGACGACCCCGCCCGGGCCCCCCAGCCCACCACCCCCGACCTGGTCGCGCTCGTCGCCCGCTGCGCCGCCGGCCGCGCGCCGATCGAACTCGCCACCCGCGGCGACGCGTCGACCCTGCCGCCCACGGCCGCGCTCCAGGTCCATCGCATCGTCCAGGAGGCCCTGACCAACGTGGTCAAGCACGCCGCGCCCGACGCCCGGGCCCGGGTCGACATCGACTTCGGCCGCACCGCCCGGCAGCGCACCGTCGCCATCGAGGTACACAACGAACCCGGCCACGCCGCCCCCAACGGCCTGCCCTCCTCCGGCCGCGGCCTGGCCGGCATGCGCGAACGCGCGGCCATCTTCGGCGGCGCGGTACACGCCGGCCCCGATCCCGACGGCGGCTACCGCGTCGCCGCCACGCTGCACGTGGGCAGCCCCGCGCCGCTGCCGAGCGGAGCGGCCGGATGACCGACTCCCCCGCGCGCGTCCTGGTCTGCGACGACCAGGAGCTGATCCGGGTCGGCCTGCGCATGGTGCTCGACTCGCAGCCCGACCTCACCGTGGTCGGCGAGGCCGGCAACGGCGTCGAGGCCGTCGAACTGGCCGCCGCACTGTCCCCCGACCTGATCCTGATGGACATCCGGATGCCCGACCTGGACGGCATCGCCGCCACCGAGCGGATCCGCGCCGCGAGTGTGGACCCGGCCATCCTGGTGATCACCACGTTCGACCTGGACCGCTACGCGTATGCGGCGCTGCGCGCGGGCGCGAGCGGATTCGTGGTCAAGGACGCGCCCGCCGACGAGATCCTGGTCGCCGTGCGTGGCGTACTGCGCGGCGACGCGATGGTGTCGCCCTCGTTCACCCGCCGGTTGCTCGACCGTTTCGTCACCGGGCCCGCCGTACCGACCCAGACCCACCGCCTGGCCCTGCTCACCGAACGCGAGCGCGAAGTGCTCGGCCTGGTGGCGCGCGGGCTGACCAACACCGAGATCGCCGAGGCGTTGCACGTGGGCCAGACCACCGTCAAGACGCACCTCGCCCGCGCGCTGACCAAGCTCGACCTGCGCGATCGGGTGCATGCCGTGGTGTTCGCCTACGAATCGGGCCTGGTCCGGCCGGGCGCGGAACCCGCGGGCTGAACCCCGGGCCGACCGCGACCCGGGCCGACCACACCCTCTCAGCGATCTCTCAGGCGTGATCCGGCATCGTTTCGGGGACAGAGCCCCGGTACGTCGTCGTCCCCGCCGTGACCCGGCCCGACCGACGCCGGATCGCGGCTCGCCGCGCAGCGACATCCGCGCGACACAGCGACATATCGGAGGGATCACCTATGGCGCCGTCGGCCGTGTCCGACCTGGCCGTGAATGTTCTGGACGCGAGTTCGTTGTTGTCCGCGTTCGGCGCGCTCGGCATCGCCGTGGTGTTGTTCGCGGAGACCGGCCTGCTGATCGGGTTCTTCCTGCCCGGCGACTCGCTGCTGTTCACCGCCGGATTGTTGTGCGTCTCCGGCTCCTCGGACCGGGTCCATCTGACCCTGTGGCAGGTGTTGCTCGCCGCCGTGGGCGGTGCGCTGATCGGCGCGCAGGTGGGCTACGTGCTCGGCCGGCGCGGCGGACGCGCGTTGCTCGCCCGGTACAAGAACAAGAGTCTGCACGAGGGGGTGCAGCGGGCCGAGGAGTTGCTCGGGAAGTACGGACACGCCAAGGCCGTGGTGCTGGCCCGCTTCGTCCCGGTCGTGCGTACCGTGCTCAACCCGCTGGCCGGTGTCCTGGAGATGCCGGTGCGCACGTTCACGCTGTGGCAGACCATCGGCGGCGTGGTGTGGGCGGTGGGCCTGGTGCTGGCCGGTTACGGGCTCGGCTCGTCGGTGCCCAACGTGGACACCTACCTGTTGCCGATCGTGGCCCTTGTCGTGCTGGTGTCGCTGCTGCCGATCGCGATAGAGGTCTACCGGTCCCGGCAGCGCCGGCAGCGGCCCAAGTCGGGGGCACACCGTCGGGAGGAATCGTGAGCGACCTGGCCTTCTCCGGCTCGTCCGTCGACGGCGGGCTGTACACCCGGGTGACCGATCTGGCCCGGCACGCGCCGGACTTCGTCAACCGGGTGATCGACGACTGGACCGCCTACGGGCTGGCCGTGTTCGCCGCGCTGATGATCCTCGCGTGGTGGTCGGCGCGCGGGCAGGACGCGGTACGAATGGCCCGGGCGTTGTGCGCGCCGCTCGTGGTGGCCGTGGTGTACGTCCTCGACGACGCGCTCAAGAGCGTGATCCAGGAGCAGCGGCCCTGCCAGGCGATGCCGAACTCGTTCACCGTGGAGAGTTGTCCGGCGCCCGGCGACTGGTCGTTCCCGAGCAATCACGCGGTGATCGCGGCTTCGGCGGCGACCGTGGTGTGGCTGCTCAATCGGGTCCTGGGGATCATTGCCGCGGTCGCGGCGTTGGCGATGGCGGCCTCGCGGGTGTGGGTGGGCGTGCACTATCCGCACGATGTGCTGGTCGGGCTGCTTGTCGGGGTCCTGCTGGCCTGGCCGCTGACCCTGGCGGCCGGCCGGGCCGCGCCCGTGGTGGAGCGATTGCGCGGCTCGCGGCTGCGTCCGTGGGTCGCCGCCGGCCGATGAGCGGCTCGGGGCGAACCACGACGGCCGCGCTGCGGCAGCGGTGGATGCGGGCGCGCGGGTGGTATCTGCGCCACGCGGGGGTGCGCACGCGGTCCGCACTGGCCGCGGCCGTGGTGGTGGCGCTGGTGCTGGCCGTGGCGATCGTGGCCTTCGTACTGCTGTATCGGCGCTCCCTGGAGCGCACGATCGACGCGGACACCAGTCGGCAGGCCCGGACCGTCGCCGCCGATCTGTCCCGAAGCGGGGTGACCGGCGGGGTGTTCCCGGCCGAGCGTGGTGGGTCGGTGCTGGTCCAGGTGGTGCGGCCGAACGGGACGGTGCTCGCCTGGTCGGGCGCGCTCAACGGGCGGCCGCCGATGTCCGACGCGCGACCTACGGCCGGCCGACTGGAGAGCGAGCAACGTCGAGGGATCCTCGGCCACGAAGACCGCTTCCGGGTGGCGGCGGTGGGGGTGGGTCTGCCGGACGGGACGTACACCGTGCTGGTCGGCGAGTCGGTGGAACCGATCCGGGACAGCGTCGAGGACGCCGGCGCGCTGTTGATCGTCGGGTATCCGGTACTCGTGGTCGTGGTCGCCGGTGCCACCTACGCGTTCGTCGGCCGCTCGCTCGGGCCGGTGGAGGCGATTCGGCGCAAGGTGGCCGGGATCGGCGCGGCCCGGCTCGGCGATCGGGTGCCGGTGCCCGAGGCGCGGGACGAGGTGGCCCGGCTGGCCGAGACGATGAACGAGATGCTGGATCGGCTGGAGAAACAGGTCGACGCGCGGCGCCGGTTCGTCGCGGACGCCGGACACGAGTTGCGCAGCCCGCTGACCACGCTGCGCACCGGGCTCGAGGTGCTGGGTACGCATGAGCTGGCCGAACGGGACGGCGCCATGGTCGAGTTGCTGACCGCGGAGACCGCGCGCCTGGACCGGCTGGTCGACGACCTGATCCTGCTCGCCCGGGCCGACGAGCGCGAACTGCGGCCACGCTTCGGCGATGTGGACCTGGACGACCTGGTCGACACCGAGCGGCACCGGCTCACCGCGCAACATCCGGGCCTGACGGTGACCGCGACGACGACCCCGGTGCGGGTCCGCGGCGATGCCCACCGGCTCGGCCGGGTGTTGCGCAATCTGGCCGACAACGCCGCCACGCACGCCGAGACGAGCGTGGGCTTCACGCTGCGCGAGGTCGGCGACACCGCGATCGTCGAGGTGGTCGACGACGGGCCCGGGGTCCCGGTCGAGGAGCGGGAGCGGGTGTTCGAGCGCTTCGTCCGGCTGGACGAGAGCCGGCGACGCGGCTCGGGCGGGACCGGCCTGGGTCTGGCCATCACCCGCGAGGTGGTCGGCTCGCACGGCGGCACGGTCGAGGTGGTCGGCGCCGAGTCGGGCGGCGCACTGTTCCGGGTGGTGTTGCCGCGCTACCCGCCGGGCGAGGCGGACGAGCACGACGGGACGGCCGGACCGTAGCCGAGAGCCGGGGTCGCCGGACGTGCGCTCACGCCGGGCGGGTCGGCGGGTCGGCGGGTCGGCGGGTCGGCGGGTCGGCGGGTCGGCGGAGCAACTGCGCAGTGCGGTACGGCGAGCCGGGCGCGGCGAGCGGCCCGAAGGGCGGAGGCCGGACCTCGCGGGCCCGGCGCGGGCGCGCGCGGGCCGGGCTTCGGCTTCGCGGATCCGGCCCAGGCGCGCGCGAACACGCTCAGCGCGTGGCCGTTCGGTCCAGCCCCGCGCGAAAGCGCCGCAGCAGCAGTCCCGCCGTCGCCGCCAGGCCCGCGCACAGGCCGATCCAGACGCCGGTGGGGCCGGTGTCGGCGGCGACGCCGACGAGCAGCGCGATCGGGAGGCCGACCAGCCAGTAGCCGATCACGGTCATCCGGAAGCCGGCCGACGTGTCGTCGAGGCCGCGCAGCAGGCCCACGCCGATGTTCTGTGACGTGTCGAAGAACTGGAGCAGGGCGGCGATCGCGAGCAGGTGGATCGCGGTCGAGGTGGCCGGGTCGTCCGGATCCAGGAACGGGGTCAGCACCACGCGGGGCAGCACCAGGTAGAGCAGCGCGACCACGGCCATCACACTCGCGCCCAGGGCCAGTGCGGTACGGGCGACCACCCGCGCCCGGGCCGGGCGACGCTGCGCGATCGCCTCGCTGACCAGGACCGAGGAGGCGTGCGAGATGCCGACGGTGATCTGGAAGACGATGTAGACGAGTTGGTTGACCGCGGTGTGCGCGGCCAGCGCGGCGGCGCCGAAGCCGCCCATGATCAGCGCGACCACGGAGAAGAAGCCGGCCTCCGAGCCGTAGGTCGCGGCGATCGGGAAACCGAGCTTGGCCAGCCGGCGGACCGTCGCCGGGTCGGCGCGCCAGGCGGCGAGCGACAGCGCCGGTGCGAGCACCGGATCGCGGCGCACCGCGGCGTGCAGGGCGAGCAGGGACAGGCCGTAGACCAGGGTGGTGGACAGGCCGATGCCGACCAGGCCGAAGTCCGGGACGAACCATACGCCGTGGATGAAGCACCAGTTGAGCGCGATGTTCGCGGCGACCGAGGCGATGGTGATGCCGAGCAGCGCCTGCGGGCGGCGCATGCCCACGGTGTACTGGCGGATCACCTGGAACCACAGGCACGGGAGCAGGCCGGGGGCCAGCGCGAGGATCATCGGCCGGGCGCGGTGCACGACGTCGGCGCTCTGGCCGAGCAGCGGCAGGGCGGCGGCGATCGCGGCCATCAGCAGGATGCCGGCGAGCCCGGCGAGGGTGGCGACGGCAAGCCCGGCCCGGACCAACTCGCGCAGCGCGGCGTGGGGGTCGTCGGTGGCCACGTTCGCCGCGCGGCGGGCTGCGGGCGCGGCCTGGGTGCCGAGCCTGCCGGCGGCGCCCGCGCCGGCCCGGGCCCCGGTTTCCGCACCGATGTCGGGGCCTGCCTCCGCACCGGCCCCAGGGCCGCCCTCGGCACCGGCTTCCGCACCGACCTGCGCGCCGACTCTGGCGCCGGCTTCCGTGTCGCCCTCGGCAGCGACTTCAGCGCCGACCTGCGCGCCGGCCTCGGCACCGGCTCCGAGGCCGGAACCGGGACCGACCTCCTTGCCGACCCCAGGCCCGAACCCGACGTCGACCCCAGGCCCGACCCCGACGTCGACCCCAGGCCCGACCCCGAGGTCGGCTCCGGGGCCGATCCCGACGTCGGCTCCGGAGCCGGCTCCGAGGCCGATCCCTGGGCCGACTTCCGCACCCGCATCCGATTTATCCGCTTCGCGCCCCGCCGTGTGATTCTTGCCACCGGCGCGGGTGTCGGCCGGCTCGGCCGGGTCCGGGAGCGCGGCCGTGACGCGCGCGGCGGCGATCTGGTTGCCGAGCGCGGTGACCATCCCCACGCCCATCGTGCGCAGTTGGTTGAACACGACGATGGCCAGGCCGCCCGCCGCCAGCGCGCCGGCGCCCAGTGCGCCCATCATCACGAGGTCCGTGGTGGTCAGCGCCACCTGGGCGACCTGGGTCACGGCCAGCGGGGCCGCGAGCGCGACGAGCGCGCGGGTCTCGCCACCCGGGCGGGGACGGATCGGCATGGTGATGTGCTGCTTCCGGGTCGAAGTGGCGGCGCCGGCGCCGGGGTTGCTCGGACAGGCCGGTCTGCGCGACCGGTGGCCGAGGGAACTGCCGCGACCTGCCCGGTTCATGACGGTGTGTCGATTCGTCCGGGACGGAGCGTGGCGCCGGCCCGAGGCGGGGCGGTCCCCGATTATGCACGGCCGCCGTCGATCGGGGGGTGGGGTGTTCCCGGCGTACCGTTTCATGATTAGGTAAGCCAACCCTTAGCGCACGATCGGGCCGTTCGGCGCGCACGGATACGCAGGACGCACGATCTCGACAGGGAGTCGGAAACATGAGTCGGAACACGAGTCGGGGCCTGGGCATCGACTGGAACCGCAGACAACTTCTCGGCGCGGGCGCCGGTCTGGGTGCCGCCGGGTTGCTCGCCGCGTGCTCGACCGGATCCGGCTCGGGTTCCTCCTCCGCGACGGGCAAGCCGAACCCCGCCGGCGGCCCGGCCGGCGCGCCGGTGCGCGGCGGCACCCTGCGGGTGGGCGCACTGGGCCGGGCCGCGGCGAACGTGCGGGACCCGCACGGTGTGCCGGCCAACGAAAGCGACTACCTGATCGCGGCCCTGGTCTACGAGCCGCTGACGATGCCCGGCGCGCCCGACCCGGTGGCCCCGCGCCTGATGAGCAAGTGGGAGCCGAGCGCGGACCTGACCGCGTGGCGGTTCACCATCGCGGACAACGCGGTCTTCCACGACGGCACGCCGGTCACCGCGGACGACGTGGTCTGGTCGATGCGCCGACTGCACGGGATGCCGTCCGGGCCGATGCGGATGCCCGGCGTCAAGCCGGAGAACATCGTCGCCGACGGCGCGCGGACGGTGGTGCTGACCTCGGACTACCCGAACACCGAACTGCCGCTGCAACTGCGGATGATGACCTTCGTGCTGAAGAAGGACACCACCAACGTGGTCGGTTCGCCCGGCACCGGCCCGTTCCGCCTGGACTGGTATCGCGACGGCAACGCCCGCCTGGTGCGCAACGACCGCTGGCACGGCGGCGACATCCCGCTGGACGCGATCGAGGTGCGGATGTTCGAGAACGCCGCCGCGATGGGCAACGCGCTCGCCGGCGGCCAGCTCGACGTGGCCTCCAACGTCGGCGCGGTCACCGCGCGAACGTTCCAGGGTCGCCCGAACATCGGCGTGGTGCGGCGCAAGAACGACGTGGCGATGCCGATCGTGATGCGGGTCGCCGACGGCCCGTTCGCCGATCAGCGGGTGCGCGAGGCGATCCGGCTCACCGTGGACCGCCCGGCGATGGTCGAGCAGGTGCTCAGCGGCTACGGCACGATCGCCAACGACGTACTCGGCACCGGCGACCCGATGTACGCGACCGACCTGCCGCAGCGCGTCCGCGATCTCGCCCGCGCCGGCAAGTTGTTGGACGAGGCCGGGTTCGACCGGGGCAAGACCTACGAGATCTTCACCACCGACGAGATATCCGGGCTGGTCGAATCGGCCACGCTGTTCGCCCGACAAATGAAGGACGTCGGGGTCAAGGTCGACATCGTCAAGCAGGACTCCAACACCTTCTACGACAAGACCTGGCTCAAGGCCCCGCTCTACACGATGAACTGGGGCACCAACGACTCGCTGGCCTTCTACGCCGGGAAGTTGATGCTCTCCGACGCCTCGAACAACGAGGCCGCGTGGCGCAGCCCGGCCTTCGACGCCGCCTACCGCCAGGCGATCAGCACCGCGAACCCGGCTCGGCGCAAGGAACTCCTGCACGAGGTGCAGAAGTTGCAGTACGAGCAGTCGGGCTACCTGCTGTGGGGCATGGCCGACGGGGTCGACCTGGCCGGGGCCAAGGTCCGCAACCTGCCGCAGCTGGGCGGGTTCGGTCGGGTGCTCCTGGAGAAGACCTGGCTCGCGGGGTGAGACCCGTGCTGCGCTTCGGGGGCCTGTTGGCGCGCCGGGCCGCGCTGTTGGCGGCGCTGCTCGTGCTGGTCTTCGCGTTGGTCAACCTGCTTCCCGGCGATGCCGCGCGGTCGACCACCGAGCGTGGCGCGACGGCCGCCGACGTGGCCGCGCGGCGGGCCCAACTGGGCTTGGACCGGCCGCTGTCCGCCCGGTTCGGCGACTGGATCGGCGGCGTGTTGCGCGGCGACCTGGGCAGCACCGCGCGCGGCGAGTCGGTCGGCGATCTGGTCGGCCGACACTTCGTCAACACGCTGCTCCTGACCGGGATGGCGCTGCTGCTGACGGTGGTTGCCGCCCTGCTGCTGGGCGTGCTCGCGGCAAGTCGGGCCGGGCGGGCCACCGACCGGGGCATCTCCGGGTTGGCGATCGCGGTGTTGTCCCTGCCCGAATTCGTGGTCGCGGAGCTGCTCGTGCTGGTCTTCGCGTCCTGGTTGCACTGGCTGCCGGCAGTCGCGCTGATCGGTCCGGACGGCGCGGTCGCCTCGCCGGACATGGTGGTACTGCCGGTGCTCGCGCTGGCCCTGCCGCAGATCGGCTGGAACACCCGGGTGGTGCGAGCCGCGGTCCTCGATGCCGCGCGGGCACCACACGTGGAGACCGCGCACCTGGACGGCCTGTCGCCGCGCCGGGTGTTGCTTCGCCATGTACTGCCCGGGGCGCTGCCCACGATCGCGGTCTCCGTGGCGACCTCGGTGGGTGTCCTGTTCGGCGGCGCGGTGGTGGTCGAGACGGTCTTCAACTATCCGGGGGTGGGCGCGGTGCTCACCGCCGCCGTGCAGGATCGGGACGCGCCGCTGGTGGCTGGGGTGTTGGTATTGACCGGTGCGGTGATCCTGGCGGTGCTGCTGGTCGCCGACACGATCCGCGCACACGCGGCGGAGGCGGTGCGCCGATGAAGCGTCTGATCCGGGCCTCGGCCCTGGTACTGCCCGCCCTCGCCCTGGCCCTGTGCGGGTCGTGGTTCGCGCCGCACCCGATCGACGATCCGCAGGCCGCGCCCTACTCCGGGCCGTCCGGCGAACTGCCCTTCGGGACCGACCAGTTGGGGCGGGACGTACTCAGCCGGGTGCTGGCGGGCGGGCTGCACCTGGTGGTCACCGCCACGGTGATCGCGGCGATCGTCACACTCGGCGCGGCCCTGCTTGGCTCGGCCGCCGCGCTGCGCCCTCGGCTGGGCGTGCTGGTGGACCGGACGGCCGACCTGTTCATGCTGATCCCGGCGGTGTTGGCGATCCTGCTGGTCGCGCTGTCCTGGCCGGGGGGCGGCGACTTGGCGCTCGGCCTGACCGTGGTGACGATCTCACTGCCGTTCGCGACCCGCGTGGTGGCGGGCGCGGCAGCGCCGTTGGCGCGGACCGGCTACGTCCAGGCGGCGGTGGCCGGCGGCGAGCGGCTCCCGTACCTGATCCTGCGCGAGCTGTTGCCCAATCTGCGTGGCACCCTCACCACCCTGTTCGGCCTGCGATTCGTGGAAGCGGTGTATGTGGTGACGGCGGCCGGTTTCCTGCAAATCGGCCCACAACCCCCGGCCGCCGACTGGGCCCTGATGGTCCGGGAGAACGCCCCCGGAATGTTGCTCAACCCGTGGTCGGTGCTGGCCCCGAGCCTGGCCGTGGGCCTGCTGGCGATCAGCGTCAACCTGGCCGCGGACCTGGCCGCACACCCGCCTGGCGGCGGCTCTCCACGCCGACGCAGCCGCAAGCCGGCGGAGTCGGCCGAGCCGGGAGAGTCGCGATGAAGACGGCGCACGCGGCACACACCGACCGCGTCGAGCCGGGCAGGCGGACCGTCCACCGCACCCGCGTCGCGCCCACCCCGACCACCTCCACGAGGATCACGACGGAGACGGCGAAGCCAATGCACACCGACCACGTCGAGCACGGCGAGCGGGTCCGGTATGCCGGGCCTCCGGTCGCCGTCGCGGGCGACTCCGCCGGGCAGTCGGCCGGTAGGGCGCGCGCCGCCGGCCACTCGGCGGACCCGGCCGCGTCGGATGGTGTGCGATGACGGCCGCCGATGTGGTGGCCGCCGGCGGCGTCGGGCTCGGGGTGCAGGGGGAGTCGGCGGTCGAGTTGGGTGGGTTCGCGGTCGGGGCCGAGGGTGGGGGCATCGTGTTGCGGCCCACCGATCTGGTGGTACGGCCGGGTGAGGTGGTGGCCTTGACCGGGCCCTCCGGTGCGGGCAAGACCACGCTGTTGCAGGCCCTCACCGGGCACCTCGCCCCCGGACTCGGGCACGTCGCGGGCAGCGCGCGAGTGCTCGGCCGGGAGCTGTTCGAGCTGGATGCCGCCCGGTTGCGCGCGGTACGCCGGGCCGAGATCGCGATCGTCGCCCAGGACCCCGGATCCCGGCTGAACCCGCACATGCGGGTCCGCACACTGCTCGCGGAAACCGCGCTCGACCGGGATCCGGCCGGGCCCGCCCGGGTGTTGGCGGCGGTTCGGCTGCCGAACGATCGGGAGTTCCTGGCCCGTCGGCCGGGTCGGCTCTCCGGTGGTCAGCAGCGCCGGGTCGCGCTGGCCCGGGCACTGATCCGGCGCCCGCGGCTGCTGTTGCTCGACGAGCCGACGGCGGGCCTGGACCACGCGCTGCGCGACGAACTGTGCACGATGTTGCGCGAGATCGCCGACACCGACGGCACCACGATCGTCTTCTCCTGCCACGATCCGGCCGCGGTGGCCGGCCTCGCCGACCGGGTGGTGCAGGTCGCGGGCCCCGCACCGCACCACCCGCCGGCATTGGCGCGGCGGGTCGATCCCGTACCGGCGAGCCCGCCGGCCGAGGCGGCGGCCGACCCCGGCCCACCGCGCCTGGTCGTGTCCGGTCTGCGGGTCTGGGCCGCGCCGCGACGCCGCGGCCCGCTGCTGCTCGACGGCGCCGAACTGACCGTGGCCCCGGCCGGGGTGACCGCCGTGGTCGGCGAATCCGGCGCGGGCAAGACCACCCTGGCCCGCGCCCTGGTCGGCCTGGCGGCCTCCGCCGAGGGCACGATCACCCTCGACGGGACCCCGCTGCCCGCCCTCGGTCGGCGCCGCGACCGGGCCCGACGCCGCGACATCCAACTCGTCGGCCAGGACCCGCTCGGCACGCTCAACCCGGCGCTGACCATCGGCGCCACCATCGGCCGCCCACTGATCCTGCACCGGCGCGCACCGCGCCGCGACGTCCCCGCCCGGGTCGGCGAACTCCTGGCCGCCGTCGGTCTACCGCCCGACCTGGCCGCGCGCCACCCCGCGGGCCTGTCCGGCGGGCAACGCCAACGGGTCGCGGTGGCCCGCGCGTTGGCCGCCGAACCGACCGTACTGGTCTGCGACGAGGTGACCTCCGCACTCGACCCGGACACCGCGACCGCGCTGATGGACCTGCTCGACGGGATCCGGATCGCCCGCTCGATGTCCCTGGTCGTGATCACCCACGATCTCGACCTGGTCGCCCGCTACGCCCACACCATCGTCACGGTCGACGCGGGCCGAGTCGTCGACACCCGCCCGGCCCGCTGACCCGGCACCGCCGACCGGCCCACCGTCGACACGAGTTCACCGAGGTCGCCCGCACACCCACCCGCTGCCCGGCAGCCGTCGACCTGGCCGGCCGCCGGCCCGACGGCCACCCTCGGGACGCGCCGGCGCGTCAGCACGAGTTCACCGAGGTCGGCCGCACCTCCGACTTGTGCCGGAAGCGGTCGACCAGGTTGTCCGCGCGCTCCGCCGCCACATGCAGCGCGTGCGGCGCCGGTACGTTCTCCGACACCGGGGTGCACGGATTCGAGTCCTGGCCCACCACCGGCGGCAGCGCCAACAGCGCGACCACCGCCGAGACGAAGACCGCCAGCGCAAGGACCCGGACCCGCCAACCACGCCACCCGCGCCCACCCCGCGAGGGGTTCGAGCGGGTGATCACCGCCGGTCCCCCGACATCCCCGCGACACCGGGCCCGCCCGTACCGTTCCTGCCGTTCCTGCCGTCTCTGTCGTGCCCCGACCGGGTCGAATCGACGTCCCGCGCGTTACACCGCACGGCACGCTCCCGACACCCGGGTCCTGTCCCCATGAGACTTCTCCCCGACTGATTCGTCAGATTCGTCGGATTCGTCCGACGCTTCCGCCCCGACACTTCCGCCCGACCGTTCCGCACCCGGGCAGCCCGATCCGGGCCACCCTCACCCTCAGGAGAGCACCTCACGGCTGAGAGCACCCTGAGAAACCCCGGATCCGCCCACACCGCAGTCAGGCAAGGTTCAGCCGGGCCATGTCAGCGTCCGCCCATGACGACACATCAGGCAAGTCTCGACCAGGCGTCCCCGGGACGTCCGCTGCTCAACAAGGTGCCCGAAGTCACCGTGTTCTTCTGGGTCATCAAGATCCTGTGCACCACGGTCGGCGAGACCGCCGCGGACTACCTCAACGGCAATCTCGGCCTCGGGCTGACCGGCACCTCGCTGGTCATGACCGTGCTGCTGATCGTCACGCTGCTCTTCCAGTTCCGCGCCCCGCGCTACGTACCGGGCCTGTACTGGCTCGCCGTCGTGCTGGTCAGCGTGGTCGGCACGCTGATCACCGACAACCTCACGGACAACCTCGGCATCCCGCTGGAGGCGACCACCGCGGTCTTCGGCGTCGCGCTGATCGCGACCTTCGCCGCCTGGTACGCGAGCGAGCGCACGCTGTCCATCCACTCGATCCGCACCCCGCGCCGGGAGGCGTACTACTGGGCGGCGATCCTGCTCACCTTCGCCCTCGGTACCGCCGCCGGCGACCTGGTCGCCGAGCAACTCGACGTCGGCTACTGGAAGTCCGCGCTGTTGTTCGCCGGGGTGATCGCCCTGGTGGCGGCGGCGCACTACCTCGCCAAACTGGACGCGGTGTGGTCCTTCTGGCTCGCGTACATCCTCACCCGTCCGCTCGGCGCCTCGCTCGGCGACTACCTCTCCCAGGACCCCGACGAGGGCGGCCTGGGGCTCGGCACGGTGGTCACCAGCGTGCTGTTCCTGGCCACGATCCTGCTCCTGGTCGGCTACCTGACGGTGACCAGGGCCGACGAGTCGCCCGCCGTGGAGGTCAGCCCGCAGGAAGGGTGATCACGAACCGGGCGCCGTGTCCGCCCGCCGCGAGGTCGAGTTCGAGGTCGCCACCCGCGGCCCGGGCCAACCGGCGGGCCAGCGGCAGGCCCAGGCCCGCGCCGTCGTGCCCGTCCTCGGGGTCGGCGCGGCGCCCGGGATCGAACACCAGCGGTGCGAACACGACCGGTACACCCGGCCCGTCGTCGCACACAATCAGCGCGACCCCGCCACCCGGCCGCGCCGCGCACTCCACCACGATCGTGGTCGCGGCGTAGCGTCGGGCGTTGTCCAGGAGCGGCGCCAGGATGCGCTCGACCATCCGCGCCGACACCCCCGCCGTCGGATCCCCGTCGGCGCGCACCTCGATCGGCGCGGCGTCCGGGTGCTCGGTCACGGCCCGCCCGGCCGCCTCGCGGGCCACCGCCGCCGGCCGACAACTGCCCGGGACCGCCGAGGTCCGGGTACGCGCCTCGGACAGCAGCGTCTCGCAGATCCGCTCCATCGTGGCCGCCGCCGCCCCGATCGCCTGATGCGCCGTGCGCCGCTCGGCCGCATCGCGCGGGCGGGCGGTCAGCCACTCGGTCTCGGCGGTGATCCGGGCCAGCGGCGTACGCAACTCGTGGGACAGCTCGGCGTGTTGCTGCCGCTCGTGGCGCAACACCGCGGCCAGCCGGTCGAGCAGTTCGTCCAGGTTGCCCGCCAGGGTGGCCAGTTCGGCCGGGCGGCCGGCCGTACCGAACCGCTCGGACGCGCCCGCCGCGCTGCGTCGCGCCGCCTGCGCGCTCATCTGGCCCACCGGGCGCAGCGCCCGGCCGACCACCGCGCGGGTGACCAGGTAGAGGCCGCCGAGCAGGAGCAGGGCCAGCGCGATCGAGCCGGCGAGCACCTCGTGGGCGGTGCTGCGGTACGGGTTCAGGTCGACCGAGGCGACCACGGTGCCCACCTGGCGGGTGCCGTCGGCCGCGTCCATGATCGGCAGCGCGTACAGCCGGGTCGCGGCCGGGCGCTCGGTCTGCGCGAACGCCGCGCCGCGCCCGACCAGGCGCTCCGCGCGGCCGCGCACGCCGGCCGGTCCGGGTGGTTGTTCGATCAGCCGATCGCGCTGGAAGATCCACACCCCCGCGTCCAGAACCCGATCGTCGGCCGGCTCGTGTACCACGATCGTGCCGTCCGGCCCGGCCTCGATCGTGGACGCCACGGCGGCGGCCCGGGTGCGCACCAGGTCGTCGGCCTGGACCCGCAGCCGGGAGGCGAGCGCGACGTTGAACAACACGGTCAGTACGGCCACCCAGACCGCCCCGGCCAGCAGCGCCGTGAGCGCCAACCGCCCACGCAACGTCCCCGGCAACCGGCGCCGCGCCCACGCCCTCACCCGAACCGATACCCCACGCCGCGCACCGTCTCGATCCCGTGCGCGCAGGCGCCGGAACGCAGCTTGCGGCGCAGCCTGGTCAGGTATTGGTCGAGCGTGTTGTCGCTCACCTGGGCCCCCTCCGGCCAGCCCGCGCGCACCAGTACCCGACGCCGAACCACCGCGCCGGGCTCGGCCATCAGGCAGCCGAGCAGCCGGAACTCGGTGGGCGTGAGCGGGACCGGGGTCTCCCCCACCAGGAGCAGATGCCGGACCGGGTCGAGGCGCAGTGCGCCCACCTCGATCCCCGGCGCCCGACCACCGCGCCGCACCGCCGCCCGCACCCGCGCGGCGAGTTCGACCAGGTGGAACGGCTTGCCGAGATAGTCGTCGCCGCCCGAGGAGAACCCGGCGAGCCGATCGGCGAGGCCGTCGTGCGCGGTCAGGAAGATCACCGGGACGGTGACCCCGGTGGCGCGCATCGCCTGGCACACATCGCGGCCGTCGGCGTCCGGCAGCCCGATGTCCAGGACCACCGCGTGGGTGCGGTCGTCGACGATCCGCAGCGCGCCGGCGCCGTCGGCGGCGGTCACCACGTCGAAGCCCTCGTCCCGCAGGCCGCGCGCGAGCACGTCGCGCAGCCCGTGGTCGTCCTCCACGACGAGGATGCGGTGCACGGTCATCGGGTCAGTATCCCCGCCCGCCGACCCGACGGATGGCCCGGTGCTTCGGTGTTCAGGTTGCGTTCACGTTGCACTGGGCTCGGGAGGGTGTACCCGCCCGCTCCACCCGTTGCGTCCATCCCGATGGCTGCAGGATTGGCAGCCTCGGGGCGACCTGGTCGGGCCCCGCGGCCCGCTGGGCAAGGGCGCATGACATACGCCATGTTGACGGCGCATCAGGGCGGGTGCTTTGGTGAGCCTCGCCTAATTTCGAGCTGTATGCCGAGCCGTATTCCGAGCTGTGTTCGATCGACTGGGGTCACCTGTGTTCGCCAACTACCTGATAGGTCTGCGCGAGGGGTTGGAAGCCGCCCTCGTGGTCAGCATCCTGATCGCCTATCTCGTCAAGAGCGAGCGGCGGGACGCGCTGCCGGCCGTGTGGTTCGGGATCGGCGGCGCGGTGGCGATGAGCGTCGGCCTGGAGGCGTCCCTGGAGCTGACCTCGGCGGAGATGACCTTCAAGGAGAAGGAACTGTTCGGCGGATCGTTGTCGATCCTCGCCGTGCTGCTGGTCACCTGGATGATCTTCTGGATGCGGCGCACTTCGCATGCGCTGAAGGCGGAGTTGCAGGGTCGGTTGGATCACGCGCTGGCGATGGGCACCGGCGCGCTGGTGCTGACCGCGTTCCTGTCGGTGGGTCGCGAGGGTCTGGAGACCGCGGTGATCGTGTGGGGCACCGCGCGCTCCACCGGCGAGAACACCGACCCGATGATCGGCGTCGCGCTCGGCCTGGGCACCGCCGTCGTGCTCGGCTACCTCTTCTACGCCGGCGCCGTCCGGATCAACCTGGCCAAGTTCTTCCTGTGGACCGGCGCCGGCCTGGTCGTGGTCGCCGCCGGTGTGCTCGCCTACGGCGTGCACGACCTGCAGGAGGCCGACTACCTCCCGGGCATCGGGAACCACGCGTTCGACATCAGCGACACCATCCCGCCGGACAGCTGGTACGGCACGCTGCTCAAGGGCATCCTCAACTTCCAGCCCGACCCCACGGTCCTCCAGGTCACCGTCTGGGCGCTGTATCTCGTTCCGATCATGGCGCTGTTCTTCCTTCTCCCCAAGGGCGGCAAGGGTGGCAAGAGCGAGAAGAGCGGCAAGAGCGACAACGGCGGCAAGAGCACCGAGGAGCAGGGCCCGGTGCCCGTCGACCGGGAGGCTCCGGCCGGCGCCTAATCCGACTCGGCGGCGTGTTCCAGTCGATAGCCGTGGCCGCGCAGTGTGGTGATCCGCGGTGGATCGACGCCGGCCGCCTCGGCGGCCCGATGCAGTCGGCGGCGCAGCGAGGCCATCGTCACGTCGAGGGTCTTGGTCGAGCCGAACCAGTTCTCGTCCCAGACCCGGGCCATCAGCGTCTCTCGGGCCACCGCCGTGCCCGGCTCCCGGGCCAGCACCACGAGCAGTTCGAACTCCTTGGGGCGCAGCGGCAGTTCCAGGTAGCCGAGCAGGCAGCGCCGGGCCGCGGGATGCACGGTGAGCGGGCCGAGCCGGATCGGTTCGGTCGGCTCGGCCGCGCCGCCGGGGCGGCGGCGCAGATGCGCGCGCAGTCGGGCCAGCAGCACGGTCAGGCTGAACGGTTTGACCAGGTAGTCGTCCGCGCCCGCGTCCAGCCCGGCGATCACGTCGATCTCGTCGGTGCGCGCGGTGAGGATGACGATCAGGATCTCGGGCAGTTCGGCGCGCAGTCGGCGGGCGAGGTCGATCCCGTCGGTGTCCGGGAGGCCGAGGTCCAGGAGCACCACGTCGAATGCCCGCCCCCGGCTCTCGGCGAGCGCGTTGCTCCCGGTGCGACACCACACCGGTACGTAGCCGCTGCCGCGCAGGCCCGCCTCCAGGTGTCGGCCGATGGTCGGGTCGTCCTCGACGACCAGGACGTGTGTCCGGTCCGGGCGGGCGGCTGTCGACATGACTGGCAGGGTAGGCGTTGCGCGGCCTCGATGATTCGGGGAGGATCGCGCCGGGTCGAGCTGATCCGGGCCGCCGGATGGCTGGCGAACGGCGTTCACAGGTCGCGCAGTTCCTCGACGGGTGGCCGGTCCGCGCGGCGGGCGCCGTTGAGCGCGGCGGCGCCGATCGCGGCGACCGCGGTCAGCCCGGTGGCGATCAGGTAGGCCCACGGCACGGTGAGGCCGGCGGGTGGTGGGTCGAACACCCCGGTGAGCACCTCGACCAGCATCTCGGCGAGCGCCCAGCCGAGCAGCGCGCCGCCGGCCAGGCCGCCGACGGTGACCACGGCCGCCTCGCCGAGCACGAGGCCGCGTACCTGGCGCGAAGTGCCGCCGAGGACCCGGGTGATCGCGAACGTCCGCCGCCGCTCGGCCAGGCCGAGGGCGAGTACGATGCCGGCCGCGCCGGCGGCGAGCACGATGGCGAAGCCCAGTTCGATCCGGGTCAGCCCGGCCAGGTCGACCGAGGTCAGGCTGGAGCCGACCTTGGCGCGGGTTTGGCCCAGGTCGGTGACGGTGGCGGTGGTACCCAGGCGCCGGCGCAGTGCGTCGGCGACGGCGCGTTGCCCGCTGCCGCCGGTGTCGATCAGGAACGCGCCGACCGCGTCGCTCCCGGTGACCCGGGTGATGTAGTCGGCGTTGGCGACGAAGAAGCTGTCCTTGGGCGCGGTGGGGAACTCCTTGACGATTCCGGCGTAGTGGAACGGGACGGTACGCAGTTCCTGCGTACGGTCGTCGCGCAGGCGCAGGTTGACCGTGTCGCCCGGGTTGAGCCGGAAGTCCTTTACCGTCTCCGCGCTCACCAGCAGGGCGTCCGGGCGCCGGGCGAGGGTGGCCATCAGCTCCTTGCTGCCGCCGCCGGCGAAGTAGGCGTCCTGGAGCGAGCCGGCGGCGCCGATGGTGGCGGGACGTACGCCGAACAGGTCCTGGAGGTCGGAGCCGACGTAGGCGAACCGGTGTTGCAGCGGTTCGACCCGGTGGACCCCGGGCGCGGTGAGCGTAGCGGCGGCGTCCGGGCCGACCGTCGTGCCCGGTGGTTCGGTGACCGTGACATCGGCGCCGTTGGTGAGCCGGGCGTCCACCTCGGCCTGTTGCCGGTAGGTGGCGTTGAAGATCGACGTGGACGCCGCGAAGGAGACGGCGAGGGCGAGCAGCACCACCGACCGGGCCAGTGGCCGGCGGCGCCGGGACATGGTCGCGGCGGCGGTCCCGGCAAGCCGGCCGGCCAACGGGCGGAGCAGGCGGGTCAGTACGCGCCGCCCGCGGGCCAGGCAGAGCACGGCGAGCCGTTGCAGCAGCAGGGCGCCGCCGAGCCACAACAACAGCGGGCCGAGCAGTGCCCAGTAGGACACGGAGATCGTGGCGACCCCCTCGGGGGCCAGGACCAGCGAGTATTGGTTGGCGCCGGAGGCGTGGAAGATCAGGAGGGAGCCGGCGAGCAGGATGACGTCCAGGCCGATCCTGCTCCACCACGGGGTGTGGGTACGGGAGCTCGTCCGGCCGCTCTGGGCCACCGTCGCGGTGCGCAACTCGCGCAGTGCGGGGACCAGTACGGCGGCGCCGGCGATCAGCAGCCCGCCGCCGAACGCGGCGAGCGACCAGCTCAGCGCCGCGCCGGTGTCCGCGCCGAACGCGGCGTGTCCGAAGGCCAGTCGGCCGACCAGGGCGGCGCCGCCCAGGCCGAGCAGGCCGCCGACGCCGCCCACCGCGGCGGCCTCCGCGCCGGCCAGCGCGGCCACTTGGCGGGCGCGCAGCCCCCGGGTCCGCAGCAGTGCCTGTTCGCGGCGGCGGCGTTCGGCCCCGGCGCCGGCGACCGCCGCGGTCAACAATCCGGCCAGGATCGCCCCGGGCAGCCCGAGGAAGAGGAACAACACCTGGGCGTAGAGCGCGTCCGAGCGGGCGCCGTCCAGTGCGGCGCCCAGGTTGTCCCCGACCAGTGCGCCGCCGGAGGTGCGCGCCTCCAGGTTGTGCGCGGCGCCGACGACGGCCCCGAACGCGGCGGCCGGGTCGGCGGGCAGGTGTGCGTTGCGGGCCACGTGGATCTGGCTGGTCACCGCGGCCGGATCGGCGGCCCGGGTCGGCGCGGTCAGCGTGTCGAACAGCGCGGCGGGCAACAGCAGGACGTTGTCCGGCGGCGCGCTCGGCTGGGCCTGCCTGGGCGCGCCGACCTTTTGGAACAGCGAGTCGGCCTGCGGCAGATCCACCACACCGGCCACCCGCACCGGCGTCGGCGCGGCACCGGGCAGGGTCACGGTGACCTCGTCGCCGGGGGCCACGTGCAGATTGGCCGCGGTCTGCTGGGCGATCAGCACTCCGGAGCCGGTCCCGGCCAGCGGTCGGATCGTGTTCGGGAAGGCGGCCCGGTAGCCGTCCGGCAGCCCCAACACCACACCCGCGCCGGTGCTTTGGGTACTTCCGGCCACGGTGGCCCGGAATCCGGTGCTGCGCGCGAAGCCGACCGGCAGTGCGACGCGTACCCCGGTGGTGCCGCGCACCGCGTCCAGCACGGCGCCCGGGTCGGCGCCGGGTTGCACCTCCACCTGCCAGTCCACCGCCACCGACCGGGTGGCCCGTTCGGTCATCGTCGACTTGGACGCGGTCAGGAACGAACCGAGCGCGGCGGCCAGTGCGACCGCCGCCGCGACCCCGAGCGCGGTGGCCGCCAGTCGCCCGGTGCGGTGCCGGAGCAGTCCGCCCAGCCAGATGCCGATCATCGCGGGTCCCCGGCCGAGTCGCCTTCGGATACGGCGGGTTCGGTGTCGCCGAGCAGCAGCCGGCCGTCGTGCATCCGCCACCGGATGGCCAATCGCCCGGCCACCGCCGGGTCGTGCGTGCTGACCACCAGGGCCGCGCCCAACTCGGCCACGGCGGCGAGCAGGACGTCGATCACCCGGCCGCCGGTGTCCCGATCCAGCTGCCCGGTCGGCTCGTCGGCCAGCACCAGGCGTGGTCGTTGGGCCAACACCCGGGCCACCGCGACGCGTTGTCCCTGTCCGCCGGAGAGTTCCTCGGGCAGTCGGCCGGCCAGGTCGGCGATGTCGAGCAACTCGAGGGCGGCCGAGGCACGTTCGTGGGCGGCCGGTTCGGGCACGCCGGCCAGGATCAGCGGCAGTGCGGTGTTCTCCAGCACGTCCAGGGCCGGGATCAGGCTCGGGCCCTGGAAGACGACGCCGATCCGGGGAGTCGGATCGGCGTCGTCGCTCTCGCCCGCCGCCGGCCACGTCACCGTGCCGGTGGTGGGCCGCTCCAGGCCGGCCATCAGGTGCAGCAGGGTGGACTTGCCCGAGCCGGACGGGCCGATCACGGCGATCCGTTCGCCCGCCCGGACCCGACACGAACTGCCGTGCACCGCGACCACCGCGTTGAGCCCTCGGCCGAAGGTGCGGGCCGCGTCCCGGCAGTCCACGAGTACCTCCCCGGCGCTCATTCCCGAATCCTCCCGTCGCGCAGTTCGATGGTGCGGTCCGCGATCCGCAGTGCCGCCGGGCTGTGTGTGACGATCAGCACCGCGCGGCCGGTGCGGGCCTCGGTCCGGAGCAGGTCCAGGATCCGGGCCTCGGAGTGGCCGTCGAGTTCGCCGGTGGGCTCGTCGGCGAGCAGCACGTCGGGGGCATTCGCCAGGGCGACGGCCAGCCCCGCGCGGGCGAGTTCGCCGCCGGACAACTCCCGGGGCAGCGCCCGGGCGCGGCGGTCCAGGCCGACCCGGTCGAGCAGTTCGCCGACCCGTTCGGCGGGCCGCCCGGGGGCGGCGGCGCGGGCGAGTCGGATGTTGGCGGTCACGTCCAGGTGGGCGAGCAGATTGCCGGACTGGAGCAGGACGCCGATCCGCCGGGCCCGCAGCCGGGCCCGTTCGGCCTCGGGACGGTGGCTGATCCGGACCCCGTCCACGTACACCGCGCCGCCGGCGGGCTCGTCCAGTCCGGCCAGGCAGGCCAGCAGCGTGGACTTGCCCGAGCCGGACGGGCCCACCACGGCCACCGTCTCCCCGCGCCCGACCCCGAGGGTGACCCCGCGCAGCGCCCGGGTCTCCTCGTCGCCGGAGCGGAAGAACCGGTACAACTCCCGCGCGTCGAGCACGTCCGGCTCCCGCCCCGGGGTCGGGAGTGGGCCGAGCGCGGTCACGGCGTCCACGCCAGCGAGTCGGTGACGATCCGCCACGGGTCCACGTTGTCCGCGCCGACCGGCCCGGACAGGGTCAGCACCACCTCGTGTCCGGCGCGGAAGAAGACGTAGCGCTCGAACTCGTCGCGGACCACCTTGCCGGTCACCGGGTCCGGCGCGGTGTCCCCCCGGTAGGTGAGCAGTACGCCGGGCCCGATCGGTCGCACCACCGCCGACGCGGCGCCCGGCTCGAAGCCCGGTACCCGGCCGCGCAGTTCGGCGACGTCCTGGGCCTGCACGGACTGCGTGGTCGGTGCGCTCGGCGTCGCGAGCGAGGCGACCTCGATCCGGTTGAGCTTGTCGGTGAACGCGGCGGTGCCGCCCGCACTGGTCCCGGCCCAGCCCTCGGGCACCTTGAGGGTGACCCCGGCGCCGGCCGGCGTCTGGAGCACGTACGCCTGGTTGTCCGGGATGTCGCCGGCCTGCGCCGCCTCGCCCCCGCCGCCGGAGCCGCCGCATCCCGCGATCAGGACCGCGGTCAATCCGGCGGCGATCGTGGCCACCACACCTGTGCCTCGCATGGTCGTGCCGCCCTTCCTGGCTGTCCGGAACCGCCGGCCGTACACGACGGCCGGCCGTTCGGAGACCCGGCGGTGCCGGAACCCATACCGCGACGTTAGGCGGGGGGAGGTTAACGCCCGGGCCACCGACGGTTAGACGACGGCAAAACCGGTGCGCGCATCGTGTGAGGGCGCCGCCGGCGGGCCGAGCGCGGTGATGATGAGGACATGAGACAGCGGGTGGTACGGGTGGCGGTGGTCGCGGCCCTGGTGGCACTGGTATTGCTCGCCGCGCCGCTCGCGGTGATCATCCGGATCTCGTTCTTCGCCGACGAGCGCGGCGAACTCGAACGCGACGCGCTCGCCGCGGCGGCCCGGGTCAGCGCGCAACTGGCCGCCGGCGAGCCGGTCCACCTGCCGCCCGCGCAGCACGACGGCAACCTGGGCGTGTACGACCCCGACCTGCGGTTGCTGGCCGGCACCGGTCCCGATCCCGGGGACACGCTCACCCGGCGGGCGGCGGCCACCGGGGTGATCCGGGAGCACACCGGCGGGCAACTCGTGGTCGCCGTCCCGCTGTCCACCTCGGAGCGCACGATCGGCGTGGTCCGGGTGGCCGCGGACAGCCGCGATGTGTGGCATCGGGTGTTGTGGAGCTGGCTGGGGTTGTTCGGCGCCGCGCTGATCGCGCTCGGCGCGGCGATCCTGGTCGCCCGGCGGCAGGCCCGGGCGCTGTCCGCGCCGCTGGAGTCGCTCTCCCGAACGTCCCAGGCGGTGGCCGACGGCGATCTGAGCGCCCGGGCGAGCGGGTGCGGCATCGTCGAGATCGACCGGGTGGCCGCGACGCAGAACACCATGGTGCAGCGGTTGACCGCGCTGCTCGAACACGAGCGGCACTTCACCACGAACGCCTCACATCAGCTGCGCACTCCGCTCACCGGCCTGCAACTGGGCCTGGAGGGTGCCCTGGCCGCGCCGGACGCGAATCCGCGCGCGGCGCTGGCCGAGGCGCTGGAGCAGTCCCGGCACCTGCAGCGCACGATCGACGAGGTGTTGCGGCTGGCCCGGTCCGGATCGGGCGAGGGCGACGCGGTGCCCACCCGGCCGGCCGGGGAGTTGGTCGAGCAGGCCGAGCGGCGCCGGCACGGCGAACTGGCCCGGGAGGGACGGCGACTGGAGGTGGTGATCGAACCGGATGCCGGGCCCCTGCCCGTGCCGGCGCACGCGACCGAGCAGATCCTGGCCGTACTGCTCGACAACGCCCGGGAGCACGGCCGCGGCACGGTCCGGATCACGCTGCGCGAGATGGGCGGCGCGCCGGCCGTCGACGTCGCCGACGAGGGCGAACCGACCGCGGACCCGGCCCGCGTCTTCGACCGGGGCATCACGACCGGCCCGGGCCAGGGCATCGGCCTGTCCCTGGCCAGAGACCTGGCCGAGGCCGCCGGTGGCCGCCTGGCCCTCACCTCGACCACCCCGACCACCTTCACCCTGCTGCTACCGATCCCGAGCGAGTAGGCCCGACCACCGAAGACCCGGCCCCGGCGCCCAGCACGACCGGCGGCATCGCCGGCCGACCCGGCCCGACCACCCGCACCCCACCACCACCGACCCCCACCAACTCACCAGCCCCGGCCGCCCGAAGGACCGGCCCCGACCCGGACCACCCCCGCCGGAGCCGACCGAGCCATCAACAACCGACCCAGCCCCACCACCCGCACCCCACCACCACCGACCCCAATCGGGTGACCAGCTCCCACGGCCCGGAGGACCCACCCCCGCGCGGAAAGATCGTTTGGGGTGGGTTGGCCGATATCCTCTGAGCCGGCTCCGCCCAGGAGTCCTCCACGCGTACGTCACCAGGGGGATCACGCATGACGCAGCCGCGAGGCGCGGACAGCCTGTCCGGCCAATCGCTCGACGAAGGCGGCGCCCGCACCGCGAGGTGGGCGTTCATCCGGACCGAGAGCGGCAGCGCCACCGTACTGCTGGCCGCCACCCTCGCCGCGCTGGCCTGGGCCAACCTCGGCACCGACTCGTACGAAACGTTTTGGCAGACCCACCTGTCGGTCCGGCTCGGCGATTCCGGTGTCTCGCTGGATCTGCGCGAATGGGTCAACAGCGGCCTGATGACGCTGTTCTTCCTGGTGGTCGGTCTGGAGGCGCGGCGCGAGTTCGACATGGGCGAGCTGCGCGAGCGTCGCCGGCTCACCCTGCCCCTGCTCGCCGGGCTCAGCGGCATGGCCGTTCCGGTGCTGATCTACCTGGCGATCAACGCGGGCGACTCCTCGGTGCACGGCTGGGGCGCGGCGATGTCCACGGACACCGCGTTCGCCCTGGGCATGCTCGCGTTGCTCGGCACCCGCTTCCCGCGGCGGCTGCACACGTTCATCCTGACCGTCGCGGTCGTGGACGACTTCGTCGCGCTCGTGGTGATCGCCGTCGCCTACAGCGACCACGTCGACGTACCCGCGTTGCTGGTGGCGCTGGCCCTGTTCGTGGTGATCGGGCTGGTCCGCGCCGCCAAGGTCCGGCGCGGCACGATCTACGGCGTGCTGGGCGTGATCACCTGGGTCGCGGTGCTCAAGTCCGGCGTGGACCCGGTCGTGGTCGGCCTGGTGATCGGCCTGCTGACCTTCGCGCATCCGGCCTCGCGGGCCGAACTGGAGCGCGCCACCGGCCTGTTCCGCTCGTTCCGCGAACAGCCCACGCCCGAACTGGAGCGCACCGCCCGGCTCGGCATGGCCGCCGCGTTGTCCCCGAACGAGCGCCTGCAGCGGATGTACCACCCGTGGACCAGCTATGTGATCGTGCCGCTGTTCGCCCTGGCCAACGCCGGGATCACGCTGAACGCGGAGCTGATCTCGGGTGCGTTCGGCTCGCCGGTGACCCTGGGCATCCTGATCGGCTACGTGGTCGGCAAGCCGGTGGGCATCATCGGCACCACCGCGCTGACCACCCGGCTCAGTCGCGGCCGGCTGCGCCCCCCGGTCGGCTGGGGCGCGGTCGTCGGTGGCGGGACGATCGCCGGCGTCGGCTTCACCGTGTCGTTGCTGATCGCGACGCTGGCCTTCCAAGGAGAGCAGCTGGATCAGGCCAAGGTGGGTGTCCTCAGCGCCGTGCTCTGCTCGTTCGCGCTGACCTGGCTGGTCTCGGTGGTGATCTCCGCACTGCCGCGCCCGGCCCGCTCGCGCGCCCTGCTCGGCACCGGGCAGAGCCTGGTCGACCTGGCGGTCCCGGTGGATCCGGAGCGTGATCACATCCGGGGTCCGCTCGACGCGCCGGTGACGCTGGTCGAATACGGCGACTTCGAATGCCCCTTCTGCGGCCGGGCCGAGCCGGTGGTCCGCGAACTGCTCGCCGGCTTCGGCGACGTGCGCTACGTGTGGCGCCATCTGCCGCTGCCGGACGTGCACCCCAGGGCCCGGCTGGCCGCGATCGCCGCCGAGGCCGCCGCCGAACAGGGCGCGTTCTGGGAGATGTTGGATCATCTGTTGGAGCATCAGGACGCGCTCAAGCCCACCGATCTGGTCGCGCACGCCGAGACGTTGGGGTTGGACGTCGACGAGTTCCGGATCGCGCTGCGCGCCCGCAGCGGCGCCGAGCGGATCGCCGAGGACGAGGAGTCGGCGGACCTGAGCGGCGTGTCGGGCACCCCGACGTTCTTCGTCAACGGCCGTCGCCACCACGGGTCCTACGACATCGACGGACTCACCGCGGCGGTCCGCGTGGCCAAGGAGCGGGCGCTGCTCCAGCGTTGACCGAAGCCGTACCCGCGCCGGATGCCAACTTCCTTGACCCGCTTGACGATTACGCTTCGGGGTTCCTAGGGTGCGGTGGGTAGTCATCCTCCGGAAAGGTTGGTTTGCGATGCCCGGTCAGTCCGCCGCTCCCGGTCGACGGCGCGCGTCATGACGGTGGGGCCCGACACACTCGCCGCGCTGCTCAAGCGCAAGGACGTGCTCCCGGCGGGGTGGGAGTCGGTGTTCGGGATGGTCGCGCGGGAGGATTTTGTGCCCGCCCGGATCTGGCCGGACGACACCGATGCGCTGCTCGATCGCGACCGCGATCCGGAGGGCTGGCGTCGAGCGGTGTATTCCGACCGGGCATTGGTGACCCAGTGGGACGACGGCCGGCATACCGGCGCCGCCGCCGGGCGGCTGGCCACGTCGTCCGCGTCGATGCCCTCCACCCTCGCCGAGATGCTCTACGACCTGGACGCGGCGGCGGGGATGCGGGTGTTGGAGATCGGCACCGGGACCGGGTACGGCGCCGGCCTGCTCGCCGCGCGCGGCTGCCGGGTGACCTCGATCGAGGTGGACCCGCAACTGGCCCGTCGGGCCCGGGAGAACCTGGCCGCGGCCGGCTTCGGCGAGCTGGTCGAGGTGGTCGCCGGGGACGGCACACACGGCCATCCGGCGGGTGGCCCGTACGAGCGTGTCCAGGTCACCGCGGGCGTGCGGCGGGTGCCGGCCGCCTGGCTGGCACAGGCCGCGCCCGGTGCGGTGATCGTGCTGCCGTGGGGCACCGACTATGCCAGCGGGGACTGTGCGCTGCGGCTGGTGGTGGGCCCGGATCGGCGCACCGCGAGCGGGCCGTTCACGCTGGCCACGGCGTTCATGAAGCTGCGTGCGCAGCGCCCGGATCGGGCGCGGTACGGCGACCCGGAGCCGCCGGAGGGATGGCTCGAGTGGATCCCGCCGAGCAGCACGATGCTGGGCTGGGACGACGTGGTGGCCGGCCCGTTCGATTCGGTGGGCTTCGTGCTCGGGCTGTGCGTACCGGACTGTGTGGCCCGCCCGGTGTTGCACGGGGCGCACGGCGGCACGTTGTGGCTCTACGGCGCGGACACCGGCCGGGGGCGCTCGATCGCCGCCGCCGAGTTCCGCGCGTGGGCGCCGCCCGCCGTGCGCCAATCGGGGCCGCGCCGGTTGTGGGACGAGGTGGAGGCGGCCTGGCGCTGGTGGGACGACCGGGGCAGGCCGACCATCCACGACTTCGGGCTCACCGTCTCGCTCGGCGACGACGGCACGGTCCGGCAACAACCGTGGCACCTGTGCGCCGAGCGCCCGCTGATCCCGCCGGCCCACGACTGGGCACGGATCGGCGGGGGTTGAGGGTCAGGCCGGCGGCGCGGGGAAGCCGGCGTCGGCAAACCAGGTCAGGCAGGTTTCGGCGAGTTCGGGCCAACCGTGGTCGACGATCAGCGAGTGGCCGCGGTTTTCGAAGCAGCGGTATTCGGTGCGGGCCAGGGAGTTGCGGTAGCGCGTGAGGGTGGCCCGGGTGAGCACGTCGGGAACGGTGTGGTCGAGCCCGCCGGACAGCAGCAGAAGCGGGCCGCGACTCTGGTTGCCGGTGGCCACCTTCGCGGCCGACCTCGGGGTGAGGTTGCCCAGGGCCAGTTGGAAGAGCGGTCGGGCCGGGCTGGGGATGGTCCACTGCTCGAACAACTCGTCCGACTCGCGCCTGGACACGGCGTTGGCGAAGGCGTAGCGGAACTGGTCCCGGTTCAGCGAGACCGCGCGCTTGGTGTTGGCCGGGTTGCGCAGGAACGCGAACGTCGACTTCGCCTGGGCGGGTCCGATCGCCTTGACCCCCTTGATCTGGCCGGGACTGATCGCCACCGCGGCGGCGGCGAGCCCCTGGCCCAGCAGGTGCTGGGCGATGAAACCGCCCACGGAGTGGCCGATCAGCACGGGTGGGGTGTCCAGGTCGCGGATCACCCGCGCGTGCGCTTCGGAGATCTCGGCGAGCCCGATCCCGGCCTGTCGGTCGGGTAGCCGGCGGGCCTCCGCGACGGTGTCGGGCACGCCCGGCCACTCCGGGGTCAGCGGTTCGTAACCCGCCTGGCGAAATCGCTCGACCCAGGGCTGCCAACTGGTCGAATGCAGCCACAGGCCGTGGATGAACACGACGGGAGTGCGCTTCGCTGCCATGCCTCGCCTCGCTCGCGGAGAGTCCGATTCGACGATCCTCGCCGGGCCGACGACCTCGTGCCGCGCCCGGCACCAGCCACCCGAAGATCCTTCGCCGCCACTGTCACACCGACCCGCCCCACGCCCGCCGACCGCACCGCGAACACGCCGAGCGCGCCGCCCGATTGCCGCAGTGCGGCCGCCTTGTCAAGGGGGCGGTCATGGGATTCCGGCTTCATGTATGGTTTCTACAGATGTGTAGAAGCTTGGTTTCGGCGGGCTCGACACAACGAGACCGCTCCGTCGCCTGCGGATCAGGGGTGGAACTGTGCTGAATGATCATCGAGAGCGGCCCACGGCCGACGGCCCGGATGTCGAATGGGTGCAGGCTCCTCCGGAGGAGGAGATCCGTCGCGTCTACGAACCGGTGGAGATTCGCAACCGCGACGGCAGTTGGACCCTGGGCCGGATCAACGCACGCTGGCACGGCCGGCACGGCGAGGACTGGTGCCGACTGCGGATCGTCGGCAGCCACCGTCCCGCGCAGTGGGTCCCGTTCGACCCCGAGGTGTTCGTCGAGTTGCAGATCGACGGCACCTGACCGACACCCCCTCCGACACCCCCGACATCCCGCACGGCCCGCCGACCCGCGGGTCAGCGTGCGGTCGTCGCGCACGGCTCCGGTCGACGCTCCCCGATCCCGCGACCGGCGGCCGGCGCGGCGGCCGACCCCGGCCCCGCCGATACCTGCACCGGCGCCGACACCGGCACCGAGTCGGCGGACCGGACCACCTGCCCGATCGCGCCCCGCCCGGCGCCCGTTTCGGCACTGCCCGGGCGCCGGCTCGGCAACAGCAGGGTCGCCGCGGCGGTCCCCGCGAGCAGCACGATCGCGACCATGACGCACTGCCGCATGCCCACCTGGAACGAGGCGTGTCGGGCGATCAGCGCGCCGAACGCCGCCACGCTCAACGCGCCGCCCAGTTGCCGACTCGTATTGAGGATCGCCGCCGCCGTACCGGCCCGTTCGGCCGCCACCGAGTCCAGGAGCATCGCGGTCAGCGGCGGTACGGTCAACGCGCTGCCGAGGCCGATCGGCACCAGCAGCAGCGCCACCAGCCACAGCGGCGTGTCCGCGCCGACCGCGAGCAGCCCGAACAGGCCCGCGACCACGATCAGTTGCCCGGTCAGGATCGGCAACCGAGGCCCGAAGCGCCGGGCCACGCCGGCCGCGCCGAGATTGAGCACCGCGAGCAGCCCGGTCATCGGTACGAACAGCAGGCCCGTATGCGCCGTCGACTGGCCGCGTTCGCGCTGGAGGTAGAGGCCGAAGAGGAACACCGTCCCGTAGAACGCCACGTTCAGCGCGAAGCCGATCGCGACCGACACCGACACCACCCGCTGCCGGAACAGTCCCAGCGGCAACATCGGTTCCGCCGCGCGCGCCTGGCTGCCGAGGAAGAGCGCGGCGGCGCCGACGGCCAGGGCCAGTACGGCCGCCACCCGCGTGCTGCCGAAGCCGACCGCGCCGCCCTCGATCACCGCGTAGGTCAGCGCGGCGAGCGCCACCACCCCGGTGATCTGGCCGACCGGGTCCAGCGGGGCCGGTCGCGGGGTCGACCGCGGCACCCGGGCCAGCATGGCCAGCGCCACCGCGCCGACCGGCAGGTTGACGAAGAAGATCGCCCGCCAGCCCCACAGGCCGGTCAACACGCCGCCGACCACCGGACCGGCCGCCGCCGCGACGGCGCCGCCCGCCGACCACAGCGCGATCGCCCGGGCCCGCCGACCGGCCTCGGGGTACGCCTGCCGGATCAGCGCGAGCGACGCGGGCAACATCAGCGCCGCCGCCGCGCCCTGCACGATCCGGGCCGCGATCAACGCACCGAGCCCGGGCGCCAGTCCGCAGCCGGCCGAGGACAGCGTGAACAGCACGAGCCCGATCCCGTACGCGCGACTCGCGCCGATCCGGTCGGACAACGCGCCCGCCGACAACATCAACGCGGCGAACATCAGCGTGTAGCCGTCCATCACCCACTGGAGCCCGGCCATGCCGCCGCTCAGGTTGTGCCCGATGTCGGACAGCGCGACATTGACCGCCAGCGCGTCCAGGGTGATCACGAAGAAGCCGAGCAACGCGGCGG
Source organism: Embleya sp. AB8 (assembly GCF_049739465.1). Taxonomy (NCBI): domain Bacteria; kingdom Bacillati; phylum Actinomycetota; class Actinomycetes; order Kitasatosporales; family Streptomycetaceae; genus Embleya; species Embleya sp. AB8. The sequence goes on along the minus strand of NZ_JBMHHY010000005.1, from coordinate 284,835 downwards.
TCAACACCAGGGCGGGTGCGGCCCGTTGCCGCGCGGGTTCGAGTCCGGATCCGGGTCCGGGTCCCCCGGATTTGGCTCGGCGTACCGAAGCGAAACGGTCGTACTGCGAGCGCATCGAAGACAACGACACCGACATCGACACCGACACCGACATGCGGAACTCCCCTGGATGGCCGGGCCGGACCCGTGCGGACCGGCCGTTCGCCCCGGCGACCTCGCCGGGCAGCACCCACCCTGCTCGTTCCGCGCGCGGCCGGGCAGAGCCGCGTCGTTCCTGGCCCTGTCACGGCCCCCCACCGCGTACCGCCCGCGGACCGGGTTTGCCACACTGGGCGGCATGAGCGAACAAGGCGGCACCGAGCTGGCCAGGTTCCTGCGGGCACGTCGGGCGCTCGTCCGACCCGAGGACGTGGGCCTGCCCACCGGCACCGGTCTGCGCCGCACCCCCGGCCTGCGCCGCGAGGAGTTGGCCACGCTCGCCGGGGTCAGCATCGACTACTACACCCGGATGGAACGCGGCCGGGAGCACCACCCGAGCCCGGCCGTGGTCGACGCGCTGGCCGGCGTACTGCGGCTGAACGTCGACGAGCGTGAGCACCTGCACGGCCTGGCCGCGCAGAGCACCCGCCGGGCCGCCGCCCCGGGGCCGACTCGCGAGCCGTCCCGCGCGGTCCGGCCCGGCGTTCGCCAACTGCTCGAATCGTTGCGCCCGAACCCGGCCTACGTGGTCGGCCGCACCAACGACCTGCTGGCCGCCAACCCGCCGGGGTTGCGTCTGCTGCACGGCATCGACGAATGGCCGGTGGCCCGGCGCAACCTGACCCGCTTCCTCTTCCTGCACCCGGCGGCCCGCGAGCTGTACGCCGACTGGGACACCGTCCTCCCTCCCAGCGTGGCCCACCTGCGGGCGATCGCCGGGACGGACCCGGACGTCCCGGGCCTGGCCGCGTTGGTCGGCGAACTGGTGGTGAAGAGCCCGGAGTTCGCCCGGTTGTGGAACCGCTACGAGGTGTGCGAGCGCAGCGCCGGGCACAAGCGCTTCCGGCATCCGGAGGTCGGCGAACTGACCCTGGGCTACGAGGTGATGGAGCTGACCCGGACCGACGGACAACGCCTGGTCGCCTTCCACGCGACCCCGGGCGGCCCGGACCACGACGCCGCCGTCCTGCTCGACCTGGCCGGCACCGGGGAACAACCCCGGACGGACCGCCACGAGCGCGACCTGCACGGCTGAGCGGCGGGATAGCCGCCGCGACTTGCCGTTCGCACTACGAACAATTATCGTTCGTAGCGCGAACGGATTCTCCCGTAGCCCCGTCGGCCAACTCCATGAAGACCACCGGCACCTCGTTGTCCAACACCATCCGGCCCAGCAGCTCGGCCAGCCGGGCCCGATCGGCGGCGGGCAGGGTCGCGGGCAGTTGCTCGACCCGCCGGCAGGTCTCGGCGTAGAACTCCTCCGCGAGCTCCGCCCCCTGCTCGGTGAGCGCGATCCGCACCGCGCGCCGATCCTGCGGATCCGGCTCGCGCCGCACCAGGTCGCGCTGCACCGTACGGTCCACCAGACCGGTCAGACTCGACTTGGCCAGCCCGAGCATGCCGCCCAGCTCGCGCATCCCGTACGGCTGCGGCATCAGTACGCACAGCAGCTGCCCCTGCTGCGGCGTCAGCCCATACGCCCGCCCCGACTCGGCATATACGGCATTCACCAAAAATGCCGAGCGCACCAATGCGGTGACAACCCCCATCGGCTCACCCGTGATTTTTCCCATTCCCTGAGAATAGGCCACGAATGGTCGACCACCGGGGGAATCAGCTGCTCGGTTACGGCCTCGCCCGCAACGACTCGACCACGGTGACGGCCTCGGGGAGCAGGTGGGTCGGGCAGCCCCAGTAGTCGTAGATGCCGCCTCGGGCGCGGTTGCTGCCGCAGACGACGAAGACGCCGGTGCCCAGGCGGAGTTTGAGGTGGGTGGCCAACCAGCCGACGAAGCCGCTGTTGTCCACCTCGGCCGGGAAGTGGAACGAGAAGACACCGAACCGCTCCACCTCGGCCGGCACGCTCGCGGCGTCGAACGGGACGAGCGCGCTCCACGAGTCCTCGTCGCGCACCACCGCCAGCAGATCCGCATCCGCGGACAACGTCGGCGGGTCGGACAGCGGCGTCTCCCGGAAGCACCACTCGCCGTCGTGCACCACGAAGGCGGCACGATCCAGGACGCCCCGAAGTCGGCGTTCCACCTGTTCCTGTGTCTCCATGCTCACATCCACCATCCGTCGACCCTAGAGGATCATCGGCGGGGCCGGTGGGGTTGAGGGTGCGGGTGCGCGGGGCGCGGGCGCAGGTGCGGGTGCGGGACGCGGGTGCGGGCCCGGAACGCGGGTGCGGGCGCGGGACGCGGAAGCGGGACGCGGAAGCGAGACGCGGACGCGGGTGCGGGGTGCGGGACGCAGGACGCGGGTGCGGGACGCAGGACGCAGGACACGGGTGCGGGACGCAGGACACGGACGCGGGTGCGGGCGCGCGACATCGGGCGCGGACACGGGCCCGGGACGCGGGTGGCGGAACGCGGGTGCGGACGCGGGCCCGGGACACAGGCCCGGAGCGCGGGACGCGGGCCCGGAGCGCGGGCCCTTGGGTGGGTCCGCGTCCGGGTCGGGTCGCCGTAGGGGCTCAGCGGCCCTGGAGTGTCTTCACGTTGTCTCCGAACGACCAGTTCTGGGAGCCGTCCCAGTTGAGGGACCAGGTCATCAGGCCCTTGAGGGCGCCGCCGTAGGTGTTCCACGCCTGGGCCACGTCGCCGGGGGCCATGTAGCCGCCGCCCGCGCCCGGTTGGGCCGGCAGGCCGGGGACCTGCTTGTCGTAGGGGACCTGGATCGTGGTGCCCTGGACGACCAGGCCGTTGTTGAGGCAACTGGTCTGCGCGGTGAAGCCGTCGACCGTGCCGGCCGAGTACGAGTCGCCGGCGCAGCCGTACATGTTGCCGTTGTAGTACTGCATGTTCAGCCACCACAGCCGGCCGTTGTCCACGTACTTCTTCACGATCGGCAGATACGCGCCCCAGATCGAGCCGTAGGTCACGCTGCCCCCGGTGACGTACGCCGTCTCCGGCGCCATGGTCAGCCCGAAGCCGGCGGGCATCTGCGCCAGCACACCGTCGATGATGTACTCGAGGTTCGCCTGCGACGTGGACGGCGTGTTGATGTCGCCGCCGCCGACGAGGCCGGTCTCGATGTCGATGTCGATCCCGTCGAAGTTGTACGCCTTCAGGATCGGCACCACGGTCGCGATGAACCGGTCCGCGACGGCCCGCGAGTTGAGGTCGATGCCCGCCGCCGCGCCGCCGATGGACATCAGGATCGTCGCGCCGGCCGCCTTGGCCTGGCACATCTCGGCCGGGGTGGACACCTTCACCGTCGAGTCCATGCCGTCCTCCCACAGGACGGTGCCGTCGCCCTGGATCACCGGGAAGGCCGCGTTGATCACGTTGTACCCGTGTGCGGCGATCCGTGGATCGGTGATCGGAACCCACCCGAACGGCGGATGTACGCCGTTCACCGCGCCGTCCCAGTTCTCCCAGTAGCCCTGGAGCACCCTGCCGTCGGGCCGCGGCTTGGTCGGACACCGGTTGTCCGGTGGGTCGGCGGCCTTCGCGGGGTGCGAAGTGCCGGTGGTTCCGGTGTTGTTCGGCGCCGCGGCGACCGACCCGGCCACGGCGAAGGCGATCGCCAGGGCGACCCCCAGGAGACGTGACGTCCGACCCATCATGCGCTGTTTCCCTTCCGGCACGTCGAGCGCGGCCGGGCACGGAAGGAACGTCCTGCGTGGCACGCCTACCTCCCGGGCGGGGACGGGCCCGGAGACTCACGTGGTGCGATTGCCACGACCGTAGAGTGGTCCGGACCTATCCCTCAATAGGTCTGGACCACTGGCAAACTCCGGCAAATGGCCGCCAAGTTCAGCGTGGCGGGGTGGGGGCCTGGTAGATGGCGGCGAGCCAGATGGCGAGGAGGGTGTCGACCGCTTCGGGCTCGGCCAGGGCCGGGGGTTCGGCGGCGAAGGTGGCCAGCAGGACACGTTCGTTCATCGAGGTGAGCGCGATCGCCAGGGCGCGCGGGGGCAGCCCCTCGGGGGCCGCGCCCCGGGCCCGTTCGGCGGCGATCGCCCGGGCGGCCCGCTGTACCCAGCCCTCCATCACCCGCGACCACAACTCGCGTACCTCACGGTTCGTGCCGTGTGCCCGGGCCGCCGCCAGGGTGACCGCGCGGTGTGCCCGGAAGGTGGCGAAGAAGGCGTCGATCGCCGCGCGCCAGTGCCCGACGGGGTCGAGGGCCAGCCCGTCCGGGGTGCCCGGTGAGCCGGCGTCGGCCTCGGCGATCACCCGGTCGATCAGGGCCAGCAGGACCGCCTCCTTGGCGGCGAAGTAGAAGTAGAACGTGGGCCGGGAGATGCCCGCGCCGCGCGCCAGGTCGTCGATGGAGATCTCGGCCAGGCTCCGCTCGCCGAGCAGTCGCTCGGCGGTGGCCAGGATCGCCTGTTCCCGATCGTCGCCCGAGGGACGCGATTCGCGCCGACCCCGGCGCGGGCGGGCGGTGTCCTTGGCGGGGGATTCGGTCACGCCCGCACCCTACCGTCCGGCGATGCGGACGACGTCCTGATGTTCGACATAGTGTTGACTCGGTCAACGATGTGTCGATAGCGTGGTCTCGCTACCTCCCCGCGGGCGCGTACCGTTCCGAGGCGTCGCTCCGGGTTGCCCTGTGTATCGCCCGATCCCGGGTGCCCGGCACCCGGTCGCCCCGACATCCGGTGGCCGCGACGTTCGGTCGCCGCAGACATCCGGTCGCCGCAGACAGCCGGTTGCAAAGATGGGGGAACGGCATGGCCACGGAACACGTCGACGTCCTGATCGTCGGGGCCGGTCTCTCCGGCATCGGCGCCGCGTGTCATCTGCGCCGGCGCTCGCCGGGCAAGTCGGTGCTGATCCTGGAGGGTCGGGAGGCGATCGGCGGCACGTGGGACCTGTTCCGCTACCCCGGGATCCGTTCGGACTCGGACATGCTCACCCTGGGCTACTCGTTCCGCCCGTGGACCGGCGCCGAGACGATGGCCGAGGGGGCGGCGATCCGGGACTACATCCACGACACCGCCCGCGAGCACGGCGTGGACCGGCTGGTGCGCTTCGGCCATCGGGTGCTCGGCGCCGAGTGGTCGAGCACGACGGCCCGTTGGACGGTACGCGTGCGACGCCCGGCCGGCGGCCCCGAGCGGCGCGGCGCCGCACCCGCCGACCCGCCGCCGACCGCCGAGCGGTCGAAGGACCGTCCCGACGCGACCGAAGTGGTCGAGCTGACCTGCTCGTTCCTGTTCGCCTGCACCGGCTACTACCGCTACGACCAGGGCTACACCCCCGAGTTCCCCGGCGTCGAGGACTTCGCCGGTCGGGTGATACACCCGCAGCATTGGCCCGAGGATCTCGACTACGCCGACCAGCGCGTAGTGGTGATCGGCAGCGGTGCCACCGCCGTCACCCTGGTGCCCGCGATGGCCCCCACCGCCGCGCATGTGACCATGCTGCAGCGCTCCCCCGGCTATGTGCTGGCGCTGCCCGCGCGCGACACGCTGCGCGGACGGTTGCGCCGAGCGTTGCCGGACCGGGCCGCGTTGCCCCTGGCCCGGGCGAAGAACGTGGGCATGATGATGTTGGCCTTCCAGCTCTCCCGCCGCGCGCCGGGCCTGATGAAGTCCGTGGTGCGCCGGGAGGCGGTGCGCCGGCTGCCGGTGGGCTACGACGTGGACACCCACTTCGCGCCGCGCTACGACCCGTGGGATCAGCGGATGTGCTTCGTCCCCGACGGCGACCTGTTCACCGCGTTGCGCGACGGGCGCGCCTCGATCGTCACCGACACCATCACCCGCTTCACCCGGTCCGGACTGCTCCTGGACTCGGGCACCGAACTGCCCGCCGACATCGTGGTGACCGCGACCGGCCTGAATCTGCTGGCCCTCGGCGGCCTGACGCTGACCGTGGACCAAACCCCGGTCGAACCGTCCGAAACGGTGGCCTACAAGGGCATGATGCTCTCCGGGGTGCCCAACTTCGCCCTCGCCCTCGGCTACACCAACGCCTCCTGGACGCTCAAGTGCGACCTGGTCGGCCACTACGTCTGCCGGTTGCTCAACCACATGGACGCGCACGGCTACCAGGTGTGCACCCCGCAACCCCCGGCCGCCGACGAGCCGTTGGAGCCGTTGATCGACCTGAAGTCCGGATACGTGCTGCGCGGTACGGCACTGATGCCCAAGCAGGGGCCGCGCACGCCGTGGCGGCTGCACCAGAACTACCCGCGCGATGTGCTCCTGCTCAAGCACGGCTCGCTGCACGATCGGGGCATGCGCTTCGGCCACGCGGCGCGGCGGGCCGACGCCGGCACCGAAGCCGCCGCGCCGGCCGATCGGTTCGACGCGCCGACCGTGCCCGGGTAGGCGTAGGCGTAGGCCTAGGCGTCGGTGCGACGCGTGCAGGCCGCCGGCGGACCCCCTCGCTCGCCTATCGTGGAGGTCATGACCACTGAGCGGGGACACATATCCGACGTCGCCAACCCGTTGCGCGCACTCACCCTGGCCGAGCTGCGCCGGCGGACCAGCATCAAGTGGCGCGAGTATCCGCCGGACGTCCTGCCGCTGTGGGTGGCCGAGTTGGACGTTCCGCTGGCCGAACCGATCGCCCGGGCGATCGTCGACGCCGTCGGCATCGGCGACACCGGCTACCCCTCGGGCACCGGATACGCCCAAGCCCTGGCCGACTTCGCGGCCCAGCGGTGGGATTGGCACACCCTCGCCGTGGAGCGCACCGCGATCGTGCCGGACGTGATGCTCGGCGTGGTCGAGTTGCTCAAGCTGATCACCGACCCCGGCAGCCGGGTGATCGTCAACTCGCCGGTGTACCCGCCGTTCTACGCGTTCGTCACGCACCTGGACCGGCAGGTCGTCGAGGCCCCGTTGGGCGCCGATCACCGGATCGACTTCGCCGTACTGGCCGAGGCCTTCCGGACCGCGACCGCCTCCGGCGGACGGGTCGCCTACCTGCTGTGCAGCCCGCACAACCCCACCGGAACGGTGCACACCGCCGCCGAGCTGACCGCCGTGGCCGAGTTGGCCGCCGAGTACGGGGTGCGGGTCGTGGTGGACGAGATCCACGCGCCGCTCGCGCCCCCGGACCGCTACGTCCCCTATCTGAGCGTGCCCGCCGCGGCCGACGGCATGTCCTTGATGTCCGCGTCCAAGGGTTGGAACCTGGCCGGCCTCAAGTCCGCCCTCGCGATCGCCGGCCCGGCCGCCGCCGCGGACCTGGCCCGGCTGCCCGAGGAGGTCTGGCACGGCTCCAGTCACCTCGGCGTGATCGCGCACACCGCCGCCCTGCGCGACGGCACGGCCTGGCTGGACGCGCTGCTCGCCGGTCTGGCCGAGAACCGCCGCCTGCTCGCCGAACTCCTCGCCGAACACCTGCCGTCCGTGCGCTACACCCCGGCCGAGAGCACCTATCTGGCCTGGCTCGACTGCCGCGCCCTGGCCCTCGGCGACCGCCCGGCGGCGCACTTCCTCGAACACGCCCGGGTGGCCCTGGCCTGCGGCCACGACTTCGGCACCGGCGGCGCCGGCCACGCCCGCCTGAACCTGGGCACCCACCCCGACGTGCTCACCGAGGCCATCCACCGCATGGCCGGCTCCCTCTGACCCCGGCGACCCCTCGGGCACCCGGCTCGCCGCGAGGTCAGTGCGGCGGGTCGGAGTCGGCCAGGTGTTGCAGGGCGTGTACGAGGTATGCGGCGGTCGGGGCGGTGTGGCCGGTGCGCAGCGCCCAGCGGGCCACCTCGGCCGGGAACTGTACGTCGGCGAAGCTGATCACCACGCCGCTGCCGTCGAGGAACAGCCGGCTGCGGGCGCTGCCCAGGTCGATCCAGGTCTCCGCGACCGCCAGCGCGGCGGCCTCGTCCGCGCACGGCAGGTAGGCGAATCGGCCGTCGACCAGGTCGGCGGGCAGGATCCGGGCGGCGCGGCGGACGTGTGCGAGGTGGTCGGCGAACGCGGCGGCGTGTTCGGCCTCGGTCCAGGGCAACCGCGAGCGCCACAGCAGGCATGTACACCACGCGGTGAATTCGTCGGACGAGTCCGGATCGGGCGCGGCGCGCATCGTATGGCGGGTCCGGATCCGCTCGTAGGTCGGCTCGGCGGCCTCCGGTCGTTCCTCGTTCTTGTCCTTCTCGCTGTTCTCGTCGTGCTCGTTCTTCTCGTTCAACGCGCGCTTCCGTTCTCGGTGCTGCCGGGGTGTTCGTCGCTCGGTGGGGTGTACGTCCACGTCATCCGGCACCGTAGTGCAACCGCCTGGTGCCGCGCCCGGCACTGGCGGCCCGGTCCGCGCCGCTCCGGGCGATGGACCGCTCGGGCCCGCCCGCCGAACGCACGGTCGCCGGCTCAGGACGGTGCCCCGGCGGCGGAGCCGGTGGCCAGTCGGCCGCCCCAGCGTTGCCTGGCCCGGTCGAAGTCGAGGGGGGCGCGGCGCAGTTCGTCCGCGTAGGACCAGTCCTCGGCCGGCACCCGCCAGATGATCTCCACCGCGATCCCGTCCGGGTCGTGCCCGTAGACGGACAGGTGCATCCCCTGGTCCAGGTCGCTGCCCAGGGCACCGGCCGCCGCCAGGCGATGGCGCAGGTCCTGGAGTTCGTCGATGGTGCCCACCTCGAACGCGGCATGGAACAGGCCCGGTCGGCGCAGCCCGTCCGCCGCCGCGTCGGCGTTCGCGATCAGGCCCAGGTCGTGATGGTTGGTGGAGTCCGGCGTCGAACGCAGGAAGGCCATCGCCGGCCAGTGCGCCGTACCGGCCAGGCGGGCGACCACCCGCAACCCCAGGACGTCTCGATAAAACCGGGTGGAGACGTCGAGATCACGAACGGACAGGACGATGTGGTTGATCCGACGGATGGTCATCATGACTCCTTGATACCGATATGTACGACCCGCGACGGCGGACGAGCGCGACCGATCCGCCGCTTCGCGGCTTGTTTGGCGCGTTTGCCTCTGCCCCGATAGCCGCCTGTTCACCTAAGGTGACTCTCTGGATGGGTGACACCTCGTACCCCCCTGCCCATCCACCGCTTCGCCGGCTCTCGCCCGCCGGTACAGCCGATTTCCGGACGGCGGTTCCGCGTCCGGAGAGCGCTCCACAAGAGCGCGCAGGCCACCGGCGGCAGCACGGTCGGACACCCCACAACCGGTGTACGGCCGGGCAGTGCCGACGGAATTCCAAACAGGAAAGGTTCGGTCCCGTGCAGCAGGTGAACTTGGACGATCACACGCTGTCGTTCGGTGCGGCGCTGCGCCACCACCGGCGGCAACAGGGCCTGTCCCTGCGCCAGTTGGCCGGGTTGGTGGCCTACAGTCCGGGCTGGCTGAGCCGGATCGAGAACGGCATGTCGACGCCGACCATGCAGCTCGCCCGGCTGTGCGACCGCGAGTTGGCGACCGACGGCGTGCTGGCCGCGCTGGCCGGCTCCGGGCTCGCCACCCGCCCCGGCCGGCTGCGACCGGCGCAACTCCCGGCCGGGCCGGCGCAATTCGTCGGCCGTGAGCACGATCTGCGGGCCCTGGACGCGCTGTTGGCGCACAGTACGCAGACGCACAGCCCGCTGACGGTGTCCATCGACGGTCCCCCCGGCGTGGGCAAGACCGCGCTGATGATCCGCTGGGCCAACCAGGTCTCCGCCGCCTTCCCGGACGGCGTGCTGTATCGGGATCTGCGCGGTCACTCGGCCGACGCCGAACCGATGCGCCCCACCGACGTGTTGGCCGACTTCCTGGCCGCATTGCAGATCTGCGCGCCGGCGGTGCCGGCCGACGTGGAGCAGCGGGCGGCGATGTTCCGCAGTGTGCTGGCCGGGCGGCGGATGTTGGTGATCCTGGACAACGCGGCGGACTCGCGACAGGTCGCGCCGCTGCTGCCGGGGACGGCGGGCTGCGCCGCGGTGGTGACGAGTCGGCGCCGGCTGACCGGGCTCGCGGTGCGGGCGGGGGCGGCCAAGGTGTCGCTCGGGCCGATGTCGCCGGAGGAGTCGTTCGCGTTGTTGTGCGCGGTGGTCGGCCCCGAGCGGATCCTGGCCGAGCCGGACGCGGCGCGCGATCTGGGCTGGCGCTGCGCGTACCTGCCGTTGGCACTGCGGATCGCGGCCGAGCAGCTGGCCACCCGGCCGCATCGCTCGGTTGCCCTGCTTGTCGGCGAACTGGCCGACGACGGCGATCGGTTGAACGTACTCTCCGACGGCGACGATCCCAACCTGGCGGTGCGTTCCGCGTTCTGGGGCTCGTATCGCGAACTCGACGCCGAGGCGTCCCGGGCCTTCCGGCTGCTCGGCCTGTATCCGAGCAACCGCATCCAGGCCTCCGTCGCCGCCGCGCTGATCGAACGCCCCCTGGCGCACACCCGCCGACTCCTGGAGAGCCTGGTCAGCGTGCACCTGCTGGAGGAGACCGGCCCGGACCGCTACCGTCTGGCCAACCTGCTCCGGGCCTACGCGGCCGAACGCGCGGATGCCGAGGACGCCCGGGTGGGCGACAACGACGCGGCGACGTCGGGTCGTTGAGTCCACCGCCCGGGAGCCCGAGTCGGCGGCGACCCGACGCGGCCCGGTCGTCGACCGCCGCGCCACCACCGGGCCGACCGCGCCGGTGGTCGCCCGGGGCGCTGCGCCCGGCCGCCGCGGGGCCGAACTCGCGGGCCGGCGTGGGGTCATCGGACTCGGTACCCGCCGTCCACCGCGAGCAGGCTGCCGGTGATCTGCCGGGCGTCGTCACCGGCCAACCACAGCGCCGCCCCGGCCACGTCGGGCTCGGTCGGCACGTTCGTCCGACGCGCGGGGAGGGACGTGGTCTCGGGCTCGTCGTAGCGCCCGGCCACGGACGTGTAGGGCGATTCGCCGGTTCCCGGGTCGTCGTGCAGCGTGCCGGGGCACAGTGCGTTGACCCGGACGCCGTAGGGGGCGTAGTCGAGGGCGGCCGCGCGGGTCAGGCCGATCAGGCCGTGTTTGGCCGCCACATACGCATCGAAGTTGCGGTAGCCGACCAGGCCGGCGGTGCACGAGACGATCACGATGCTGCCGCCGCGCCGCTTGACCATCACCGGCGCCACCGCCCGGATCAACCGCCGGGCGCCGCCCAGGTCGACCTCGACCAGGTCCTGCCACTCCTCGTCCCGGATCTCGTGCACCGGCCGGCCGGCGGGGGTGACGACCCCGGCGTTGTCGAGCACCACGTCCACACCGCCGAACCGGTCCAGGGCCAGCCCGATGGCCCGGTCGATCGCCGACGCGTCGGCCATGTCGACCGCCGAGGTGACCACCTCGTTGCCGAACTCGGCGCACTGGCGGGCGGTTTCCGCCAACCGGGTCGGGGACGCGAGCGGATAGGGGGCGCCCGGGACCTTCGAGGCGACGTCCAGCAGCAGCAGATCCGCGCCCTCCTGCGCGTAGCGCAGCGCGCAGGCCCGCCCCAGACCCCGGCCGGCCCCGATGACCACGGCGATCTTGTCCGCGAGTCGCATGGCGATCTCCTTGTCGTCTCCTCGGCGCCCGCCGGCCCCGAGTTCGGTCCGGGTCACCCACCGAATCCCGGTCCGGCCGGCCACCGGCCCACCGGTTGGCCCACGGTTGCCGCGATCAGCCGCAGCAGTTCGTCGGCGTGCCGGTCGGGGTACAGGTGCCCGCCCGGGAGTTCGGCACTCAACAACGGCATGGTGGTGGCCGGTTGCCACTGCTCCGTCTCCCGGGCCGAGACCAGTTCGTCGGCGGAACCGCGAACGGTCAGGATCGGCACGGGCAATCGCCGGGCGACGGGCGGCCGATACCGTTCGTACATCTCCAGATCCGCCCGCAGGGTTGCGAGCGTCGCCTCCCGAAGCTGCGGATCGTCCAGGGCCGCCGGCCGGTGACCGGCCACCTCCCGTACTCCGGCGGCGAGTTCGCCGTCCGACAGGTCGCCGACCCGCGGTCGGCGGCGCTGCCGAGGACCGGGCGCGCCGCCGGCCACCAGGACCGCGACGGAGACCCCGGCGACATCGACCAGCCGGTGGGCCAGTTCGTAGCCGAGGAACGCCCCCACTCCGTGGCCGAATACGGCGACCTCGGTGCGTCCGCGCAGGGCGTCGAGCACTCGTGGGATGAGATCGTCGATGGCCTCCTCGACGCTGCGCAGCGGTTTGTCGTCGATCAGCTCCTCGCGGCCGGGCAGTTGCATCGGCAGGATCACCAGGCCGTGTCCCTCGCGTCCCCACCAGGCGCGGAAGACCGAGGCACCGACCCCGGCGAAGGGCAGGCAGAGCAGCGGCAGGGGCTTCATCTCTACTCCGTTTCCGATCCGCTTCCCCGCGTCGCGAGCCGATGCGGTGGGGCGTCCCCGGCCCGGAGGCCGGGGCGGGTCCGGTTCCGGCCCGGACGGGTGCGAACGACGTTTCGGGTGACCGGTGTTCGGGTACGCGGTGCCCGGGTCGGCGCGGACCGCGCCGCGCGGGTGGCGAGGCGGGCGATCCGTACGTTCGGCTCTCGGTCGGAGCACGGCCGACCGACGCCGGCGCCGCCACCCGGGCATCCGCGTACTCCCTCCGGTGTGTCGGGCCGGCTCGGGCCCGGGTCAGGGCCGGCTCGACGCTTCCTCCGCACCGCGCGCGGCCACCGACTGCGGACTGCCTTCCGTAGCGGCGTCCCACGGGCGCGGCAGCCGGGTGGGCACGTCGAATCGGGCGCCGACCGCGATCAGGTCGGCGACGACCGAGCGCGGCAGCGGGATGCCCGCCGCGCGCGCCTGCCGACTGCGGTGCTCCGCGGCGCCGGGGAGCGGGCCGCCGGCCCCGTCCGGGTCGGCGCCCGCGAGCAGCAGGATCGTCTCCGCGACCATCGCCCGATAGGGCTCCAGGCCCCCGAACGCGTCCGGGTCGATCGCGATCAGACAGACCCCGCCGACCTCGCGCGCACCGTCGCCGATCGCGGCCAGACCGCCGAGCAGCGCGGCGCCGACCGCCAACCCGAATCCCCGCTGCAGCGCCGGGAATTCCGCGCCGTCGCCGGACCACCCGGGCCCGTCCTCGGGCGACGCGGCCCGGCTCCCGGGCTCGGCGAGCGACGCCGTCGACATGTCCACGAGCACCGGATGCGCGGTGCCGGGCACGCCCAACGCCCACGCGTCGGCCGCCGGGAACCGACCCACCCGCGTCCCGCGCCCGCCCCGGGCCGACTCGACCGCGCTCGCCGCCGCCGCGTGTCGACCCGCCGCGCCCACCGTGAGCAGTCCGACCAGACCGGCGTGCGCGAGGAGTTCGCAATAGTGCCCGAGTCGGCCCAGCCCGCCGCAGTGCCGAATCGTCGCCACGCCCACGCCGTGCCGGATCGCCGCCGACGCCACCAACTCGCTGGCCGTGCGGGCCGCGTAGGGCCCGAAGCCGCGACGCGCGTCCAGGAGCACGCTCGCCCCGCCGCGCCGCAACACCTGTGGTCGGGCGGCCGGGACCAGCTCGCCGCGCTCGGACTCGGCGACGTAGTGGGCCAATCGCGCCACGCCGTGCGCGTCGTGCCCGGCCAGGTTCGCCTCGATCAGATGCTCGGCGACCTCCGCGGCCACCTGTCCGGGGGCGCCCAGACGGCGACAGATCGAGTCCACGAACAGGGTCAACTCGCCGGGTGCCACCCGGATCGCGTCCGCGTCGGCGGCGGGCCGCCTCGTCTCAGTCGACATCGGATCGCCACCATCGGATCGTGGACCCCGGCGCGCCCGAAGCGCGCTCCCGGGGCGTCAGCTCACGCATCGCCTTCGTCGCCTTCCGCTCAGCCGGCCGCGGGGGCGGAATCGGCGCGGCGCCGCTCGGCGTCGGCACGCCGAGCCAGGCGCTCGCGTAAACTCCTGGGCCGCAGGTCGATCCACACCCGTTCGATATGCGCGAGGCATTGCTCCCGCGACCCCTCGACCGCGACCCCGTCGACGCGCACGATCCGCCAACCGGCGGGCACCGCGCGGCCGGCCGCCTGGATCGAGTACTGGTCCTCGTCGTTGACCACGACCGTCCACCGCGTGTTCTCGCTCGTCACTGCCGCTCTCCGCTCGTCGCGATCCGGTTGAAGAAAACGCGTTCGGCCGGCGGCTCGACGAACCCGCGCCGTCGGCAAGGAACTCGCCGACCGGGTGAGGCTCGCCGGGGTGACCGGGGACTCCGGAGGGTTGTCGGCCTCGGGGGCCGACGCGGACACCGCCGGCACCCCGACGAACCGGTCCATCACCTCGGCCGGAGCGCGGGTGGCATCGGGCGCGGCGGGCGCGAGGGCTTGGGTCGGGTCGGCCGCGGACCCGAAGGTCTCGGTCGCCCCGGCTCGGGTCCCACTCCCGGACCCGCCCACGGGTTCGCCGGATGTGCCGATCGGCGCCGGGGAGCACCGGCCACGGTCCGGGCCGAGCCGTTCGATCGAGGCCGGATCGTCCGACCGACCGCCCGGCCGACCCTTCGGCTCCCACGACTGGCTCGACATCGCCGTTCTCCATTCGCCGACGTACGCACCCGCCGGGTGCCGGGTGTCCGGCCGCCCGTTTCCCGCGTCGATCCGGCCCGCACCGCACCGTACGAACGCATGCCGACCACCCTCGACGGACCGTTGGGAGGGCGAAAGTGTTGCCCTGTTGCCCATTCGAGGAAACAGCCCGCAACTGTGGCCGCCGGTCCGGGCAACACCGCCGCGAACATCCACTGTTGACCTTTTGGTCCAGACCAATTACCGTCCAATAGTCGTTTTGGTCCAGACCAATTCGCGATGCGACTGCTTCTCGGTCGCGGTCGAGGTCCCCAACCCGTCGATCGTGACCACCCCGGTGAGGCGCGCGCGTGCACGGTTCCGCACCGCCCTGTTCCACGCACACAGGGAGAGAGCCATGTCCCCACACCAGCGCCGCGGATTCCCGTTCCGCGACCGATTCCGCAGCAGACTCCGCAGCCGGGTGGTCGCCCTGCTCACCGTCCTGGTCCTGCCCCTCGCCGTGCTCACCGGCCTGTCCGCCGGCACCGCGCAGGCCGCCGGCAAACTCACCGCGACGTTCTCCATCCAGGACAACGGCTCGTGGTGGAAGGGCAGTTACGTCGTCCACAACGGCGGCACCGCCGCCGTCACCGGCTGGCAACTCGAGTTCGACCTGCCCGCCGGCGTCACCGTGACCGGCAACTACTACGGCGACGCCACGGTCACCGGCAGCCATGTCTCGGTGAAGAACGCCTACTACAACGGCACCATCGCCGCGGGCGGCAGCACCGACCCGTTCAGCTACTGGTTCATCGGCAACGGCCCCGCCTCCCCGCCCACCCACTGCACGGTCGACGGCGACAAGTGCGACGGTACGCCCGACGCGCCGCCCACCGCGCCCGGCGCGCCGCACGCCGGCACCGTCACCGCGCACTCGATCTCGCTCGACTGGCCCGTCGCGGCCGGCGGCGACTATCCGGTGGCCGGCTACGAGGTGGTCTCCGCCGGCAACCCGGTGGCCACCACGGCGACCAACTCGGCCACCCTGACCGGGCTCACCCCGGCCACCGCGTACACCTACGCGGTCCGGGCCAAGGACACCCGGGGCAACCTCGGCCCGCTGGGTCCGCCGACCACGGTGACCACCGTGGATCCGGCGAGCGATCCCATTCCGCCCACCGCGCCGGGCAACCTGCGCAGCACCGGCAAGACGTCCTCGACGGTGTCCCTGGCCTGGACCGCGTCGACCGACAACGTCGGCGTCGCGGCCTACGACGTCTACCGCAACGGCACGCTCGCCAAGACGGTCGCGGCCGGCACCACCGCGGCGACCATCGACGCACTGTCCCCGGTCACCACGTACACCTTCACCGTCAAGGCCCGCGACGCGGCGGACAACGCCTCACCCGCCTCCAACGCGCTCGACGTGACCACGGACGACATCGCCGGCACCGGGAAGAACCTGCGGGTCGGCTACTTCGTCCAGTGGGGCATCTACGGCCGGCAATACTTCGTGAAGAACCTGGACACCTCCGGTTCGGCGGCCAAGCTGGACGTGATCAACTACGCCTTCGAGAACATCGATCCGGTCAACCTGACCTGTCTGGCCGGGGTCACCAAGGGCACCACCGCCAACCCGCAGGACCCCGACCAGGGCACCGGCGCGGGCGACGCGGACGCCGACTACGCCCGGCCGATGTCGGCCGAACAATCGGTCAACGGGGTGGCCGACGACGGTTGGGCCAAGCTCCGCGGCAACTTCAACCAGCTCAAGCAACTCAAGGCGAAATACCCGCACTTGAAGGTGGTCGTCTCGCTCGGCGGCTGGACCTACTCGAAGTTCTTCTCGGACGCGGCGGCCACCGACGCCTCCCGGCAGAAGCTGGTCAAGTCCTGCGTGGACACCTGGATCAAGGGCGACCTGCCCGCCTACAACGGCGCCGGCGGCCCGGGCACCGGGGCCGGCATCTTCGACGGGATCGACGTGGACTGGGAGTGGCCCGGCTCGGCCGACGGCCACGCCGGCAACCACTACAACGCCGCCGACAAGCAGAACCTGACCCTGCTGCTCGCCGAGTTCCGCAAGCAGCTCGACGCCACCGGCGGCGAGCGCAAGCTGCTCACCGCCTTCACCCCGGCCGACCCGGTCAAGGTGAACGCGGGCTGGGACACCTCGAAGATCTTCGACTCCCTGGACGTGGCCAACATCCAGGGCTACGACTTCCACGGCGCGGGCAGCGACAACTCGTGGGAGCCCAACCGCACCGGCCACCAGGCCAACCTCTACACCGACGCCCAGGACCCCTACCCGACCCACTTCAGCATCGACGACGCGGTCAAGATCTACACCAACGCCGGCGTCAACCCACGCAAGCTGACCATCGGGTTCCCGTTCTACGGGCGCGGCTGGCAGAACGTCGCCGACGGCGGCGCACACGGCGAATGGCAGTCCGCGAACGGCGCCGCACCCGGCCAGTTCGCCGAGGAGGCGGGCACCCGCGGCTATCAGAATCTCCTGAGCAGCGTGCCGAATCTGACCGTCTATCACGACGAACAGTCCATCTCGACCTACGGCTACACCGGCGCCGGCGGCCAGTGGTGGACGTTCGACGACGCGTGGTCGATCGGCAAGAAGACGGCCTATCTCAAAGCCAAGAACCTGCTCGGCGCGATGATCTGGGAAATGTCCGGCGACACCCCGAACGGGGGCCTGATCACCGCACTCGACAACGGCCTCAAGTAGCCGGCTCCCACCCCGAGTCCGGCACCGAGTCCCGCGCCGTGTCCCGTACCGCCGTCCGGTCGTCCCCCGGGCGGCGGTACGGCCGTGCTCGGGCCGGACTCGCGGCGGCGGCCGGCGATCAGGCGTCCGGTATTCGGCCCAGACCGCCGAGCATGGTCAGACCGGCCAACTCGGCCCGATCCGGGATCGGCTCGTCCGGGCGCCAATGCGGCAGCAACACCACACCGGGCTCGACGAGTTCGGCACCCGCGAAGAAGCCCTCGATGGTCTCCCGACTGCGGAACCGGCCACTGCCCAGGGTGGACAACAACACCCGTTCCAGCTCGCGCCCTTCGGGGGTGGAGTCGGAGAAGTGGGTGATCAACACGAAGCTTCCGGGGGCGAGGGCCTCACGATAGGCCCGAACCACGCCCGCCGGGTCGTCCTCGTCCGCGAGATGGTGCAGGACCGCGACCAGGAGCAGACCCACCGGCCGGTCCAGGTCCAGGAGTTCGACGATCTCCGGCCGGGCGAGCACATCCGCGGTGTCCCGCACATCGGCGGTCACCACCCGGGTACGGTCGTTGTCGGCCAACATCGCCCGGCCGTACGCGAGGACGATCGGATCGTTGTCGACGTAGACGACCCGAGCCTTCGGGTTCTCCTGCCGGGCCACCTCGTGCGTGTTGCGCACGGTCGGCAGACCGGAACCCAGATCCAGGAACTGATCGATGCCCTGCTGCGCCATGTAGCGCACGCCGCGTTCCAGGATCGCCCGGTTGAGCCGGGCCCCGGTACGGGCGTTGGGCATCGCGGCCATCGCCTTGTCCGCGATCGCCCGATCCACCGCGAAGTGGTCCTTGCCGCCCAGAATCGCGTCATACACGCGCGCGACGCTGGGCACCCCCGCATCGATCCCGGTCGGCAATCGGCTCGGCGAGGTCCGCGCCTCGTCCTCCGGCTCGATGCTCGACGGAATCTGCCATTCATCGGACACACTGCCCCCTGACCGGTGCTGACGTAGCGTCACACCCAGTAGCCCCCCGCGCAGGAGGTTAGCCGCCGAGGCGCGCACGTCGAGCGGAATCCACACTCCGTGCCGGGACTGTTACCCCACCGAGCATCGACCCGTCACACATCGCGCCGATTTCCGCACCCGAGGTACCACCCGACCGACGCGGACCCACTGCCGGCACTGTGAGCACGCACGATCACCCGTCTCGGCCGGCCGTCCCCCGTGCGGCCGGCCGAGACGGGTGGCTGCGCCCCCGACCCGTCAGTCCTGGAGGCCGTCGCGACGGTTGCGGGCCAGGACGGACAGGAGTTCGTAGCCGACGTGCGCCGCGGCGATGCCGGTGAGTTCGGCGTGGTCGTAGGCCGGGGCCACCTCGACGATGTCCGCGCCGATCACGTTCAGCCCGACCAACCCGCGCAGTGTGTTGAGCAGTTCGCGGCTGGTCAGGCCACCCGCCTCGGGCGTGCCGGTGCCGGGTGCGTGGGCCGGGTCCAGCACGTCGATGTCCACCGAGACATACACCGGCCCGCTGCCGAGCCGGCGCCGCATACGCTCGACCACGGATGCGACGGTGGCGTCCTGGTAGTCGTCGCTATGCACGACCTGGAAGCCCAGTACGCCGTCCTCGCGCAGGTCGTCGGGCCCGTACAGCGGCCCCCGGATGCCCACGTGCAGGCAGCGCGTCGGGTCGAGCAGACCCTCCTCGGACGCGCGGCGGAACGGCGTGCCGTGCGTGTACGGCTCGCCGAAGTAGGTGTCCCACGTGTCCAGGTGCGCGTCGAAGTGCACGACCGCGACCGGGCCGTGCGCCGCGGCCACCGCGCGCAGCAGGGGCAGTGCGATGGTGTGGTCCCCGCCGATGGTCAGCAGCCGGGTGCCGCGCGCGGCGAACTCCCGGGCGGCGGCCTCCAGATCGGCGATCGCGGCGCCGATGTCGAACGGGTTGACCGCGATGTCGCCCGCGTCGGCGACCTGTTGCTCGGCGAACGGCGAGACGTCCAGGGCCGGGTTGTAGGGCCGCAGCAGCTTGGAGGACGCGCGCACATGGGCCGGGCCGAATCGGGCGCCGGGCCGGTAGCTGACGCCGCTGTCGAACGGCACGCCCACGACCGCGACGTCCACGTGCTCGACCTCGTCGGCGCGCGGCAGCCGGGCGAAGGTGGCGGGGCCGGCGAAGCGGGGTACGCGCGTGGCGTCGATGGGGCCCTGGGGAGCGCCGGTCATCGTTCGGTCCTTCCGGTGGTGCGGTCGTCGGAGGCGTTGGAGGCGTTGGAGGCGTCGGGAGCGTTCGAGGTGACGGATGAGTCGAGGATCGGGCCGTACAACTCCGGTCTGCGGTCGGCGAACACGTCGTTGTGCGTGCCGATCCGCTTGTCCCGGGCGTCGGCGAGCCGGCAGCGGGCGATCAGGAGGTGTTCGGCGTCCTCGGCGGGCGGTCCGGCCAACGGGAAGCCGTCCGGGTCGACGATGATCGAGCCACCGACCCACGACGTGCCGCGCTCGGGCCCGGCCCGGTCGCACGCGGCGACGAAGACCCGGTTGACCGCCGCGTTCGCCTGCACCCGGGTGTCCTCCGCCGGCCGCTCGCCGGCCGGGCGCGGCGCGAACGGCCAGTTGACCGGTGCGCACAGCAGCTCCGCGCCCCGCAGCGTCGCGGTCCGCACCCATTCGGGGAACTCCACGTCGTAGCAGACCAGCACCCCGATCCGGCCCACCGCAGTATCCACCACCGGCGGCAACTCGCTTCCGGGAACGAAGAGTTCGGCCTCGCGACCCCACAGGTGCGCCTTGCGGTAGAGCGCCCGCACGCCGCTCGGGTCGACCAGCACCGCCGAGTTGCGGATCGCGCCGTCGGCGTCCCGCTCGGCGAACCCGCCGACCACGATCAGCCCGTGCCGTCGAGCCGCGTCGAGCCAACCGGTCACGGTCGGGCCGTCGACCGGTTCGGCCAGCGCCGCCGCCTCGGCCGTGTCGCGCAACACGTAGCCGCTGTTGACCAGTTCGGGCAGCACGACCACCTCGGCACCGGCCGCCGCGGCCCGCTCGATCGCGGCCAGCGCGGCGCGCCGATTGCCCTCGACGTCGCCGACGGACAGCACCAGCTGTGCGCAGGCCACCACGGTCTCGGTCACGTCACACCCCCGACGCCGCGCCGGCGCCCTCGAGTTCGGCCTCGCCGGCAGCCTCGGCGGCCCGCTCGGCGGTCAGGTCCAGGTCGCGGCACAGCCAGGCGTACAGCGCGCCGCCGACCAGCAGTCCGACCACGAACGACAGGTCCGCGCCGTCCAGCGCCTTCGCCACCGGTCCGGTGAAGAACGAGGTCTTGAAGAACGGGATCATCGCCGCGAAGCCGACCACGTAGGCGGTCAGCCCGCGCCAGGACCAACGGCCGTAGATGCCACGCGGATCGAAGATCGCGGTCACCGCGTAGTGGCCCCGACGGACGAGATAGAAGTCGACCAGGTTGACCGCGGTCCAGGGGATCAGGCCGTAGAGCATCATCAAAATGAAGTCGTTGAAGCTGCCCAGGTAGTCCTCGGGCAGCACGATCGCCACCACGAAGACGATCGCCTCGATCGCCACGATCCCGATCACCCGGACCGACACCGTCGGCCGCACCGGGCGGAACGCGTCCAGCGCGCTGGTCGTGGTGAGCATCGCGCCGTACGCGTTCACTGCCATGATGCTGATCAGCGCGAGCGAGGAGACCAGCACGGTGAAGGTGCCGAAGCCGGGGATGATGTCGTTGCCCACCTGGCGGACCGCGCCGATCGCGTCCGGGTCCGGCAGCGCGGAGGCGAGCAGTGCGCCGAGCGACATCAGCCAGGCCGCCGACCCGGCGGCGCCCGCGTACGTCCACCAGATCACCTTGCGCGCGGGCACGTCGGCGGGCAGGTAGCGGGAGTAGTCGGAGACGTAGACGGCATAGCTGATCTGGTAGCCGGCCGCGCCGGAGAAGACCACGAGGAATGCGGTCCAGGACATCCCCCCGCCGCCGGAGGGGGTGTGCACGTCGAGGTTGACCATCGCGCCGATGCTCAGCACGCCGAAGACCGCGATCAGCACGTAGGTCAGCCAGCGCTGGACCAGGTGCAGCAGATCGTGACCGACCACGGCGAGCACGATCGCGATGGCGATCAGTGCCGCGTACCACAGCGTCTTGCCGCCGGGCAGGACCGTCTGCAGACCCTGGGTGGCCAGCACCACGTTGAAGACGTTGAAGCCGACGTAGACGAACACGACCGCGACGAACGGCACGATCGCGCCGCGGATGCCGAACTGGGCGCGCGACTGGATCATCTGCGGCAGGCCCATCCGCGGGCCCTGGTTGGCGTGGAAGGCCATGAAGAAGGTGCCGAAGCAGGCGCCGAGCACCACGGCGAGCACCGACCAGCCCAGACCGAGGCCGAGCGCCGGGCCGATGAAGCCGGTGACCATCGTGGTGAGCACGAAGTTGCCGGTGAACCAGAACGGACCCTGGTGCCAGACCTTGCCGTGCCGCTCGCGGGCCGGGACGTAGTCGATCGAGCGGGTCTCGATGGCCACCCCGCCGGCGTGCGGGCCGGGCGCGGCGTCGTTGCCGGGGACGGCCGCGGCAGCGCCGGCGGCGGCAGCGGCAGCGGCAGCGGCAGCGGCAGCGGCGTTCGGAACGGCTGCCGGGGGAGCTGCGGCGGCGCGAGCGGCGGCCGGGGCGGCGCTCGATGGCCTGGTGGCGTCCATGGGCTCTCCTGCGGTCCTGCGTCCTGCGTGGTCGACGCGTCGGGGTCGACGGTCGGTGGGATGACGCTTGAAGGTACGCCCGGTAAACAACCGTAAACGATCGATATTGTGTCGAATCTGATTGGAACGGGTGGACACTATGTCCATGCCCTCATTGCACCTTCCGGCCTCGACGGTCCCTTCCGAGCCCGCCATACCCGATCTTTCCGGCATTCTGCGCATCTCCGACCTGGTCGCCCGGGCGGATCTGCGGCTGGCCGTCGCCTCCGGCGCCGAGCATCTGGATCGCCGGGTCGAGGCCGCGCACGTGTCCGAGCTGCTCACCCCGGGCCAGTGGCTCCAGGGCGGCGAGCTGCTGATGACCATCGGGCTGCTGCTCCCGATGACCGACCACGACTGCGCGGCGTACGTCCGCGACGTGGCGAGCGCGGGCGCGTGTGCCCTGGTCCTGGGCCTCGGCCGGGAGCTGCCGCACCAGCGGGCGCCGGAACCGCTGATCCGGGCCAGCCGGGCGGCCGGCCTGCCGCTGCTCACCGTCCCCGACGAGGTGCCGTTCATCGCGGTCACCAAGGCGGTCTTCGAGGCCCGCGCGGCCCAGCAGCGCCTCGCCCTGGAGCACGCCTTCGAGGCGCAGCGCCGGTTGACCGGCGCGGCGGCCTCCGGAAACGGCGTACTGGCCACGCTGCGCGCCTGGCGGGCGGCCACCGGGGTGGACGCGATCGTGGCCGATCCGGTGGGCCGGCTGGTCGCGGACAGCCTGGCCGGTCCGCCCGAGGCGCCGGGCGCCGACGGTTCGCCGGACGCGGTCGCGTTGCTCACGGCGAGTACCGATCTGATCCGCCGGGTGGCCGCGCGGGGCCTGCACGGCAGCGGGAGCAGCAGCGACGCCGAGGGGGTGCGCCTGGAGGTACAGCCGCTCGGCGCCCGGCGGCTGCGCGGGCTGCTGGTACTGGCGGGCCCGGTCGAGTCGGCGGCCCGGCTCCTGGTGTCCGGCCTGGTGTCGCTGCTGTCCCTCGAACTGGAACGGCGGCATCTGGCCGACGAGCCGGTCCGCCGCCGGCGGGCCGCGCTGCTCGGCCGGCTGCTCGCCCCCGGCACCACACCCGAACAGGCGCGCGATGTGCTGGCCGCCGCCGGGCTGGCCGCGACCGAGGTGCGCGGCGTGGCGGTGGGGATCGACGCGGACTCGGCGACCGGCGCCGGCGCCAACGCCGGTGACAAGGGGGCCGCCGACGCGGTCGAGCTGGCCGCCGATCTGGCACTCGCGCTGCCCGGCGGCCTGGTCCGAGTGGCGGGCGGCGCGGTGGAGGCGGTCTTCGGCGCGGATCTGGACGTCCGGGCCATCCTGGGCCGGTTCGCGCCCGGTCGGCCGGCGGGGATCGGGCCGGCCGCCGCGCCGGACGCGGCCGGGTCCTCGGTCCGCCAGGCGCGCAGCCTGGTCGCGCTCAGCCGGGCGGCCGGCCGGCCGGTGGAGGCGCGGCCGGGCAGTACCAGCCGGCTGTTGCTCGGCCTGGCCGACGCGGCCACCCTGACCGGCTTCGCGGACGCGGTACTGGGTCCGATCGACGCCGCCGATCCGGCCGGCGAGTTGGCCGTGACGCTGACCACGTGGTTGGAGACCGGCGGCTCCTGGGACGAGACGAGCCGCCGGCTGGACGTACATCGGCATACCGTGCGCAACCGCGTCGACAAGGCGATGCGGTTGACCGGCCGGCGTCCGCAGGACGGCGACGATCGCTTCGATCTGTGGCTGGCGACCCGCATTCGCCGCGACAGTCTGGGCTGATCCGCGCACCGGTCCGCGAACGTCGGCCGGATGTTCACCGCGGTCCGGCGGGCCCGATCACCTGACCACCGCCGGCGCGGAATCGGTCGGTCGCGCCGAGGTGGTGGATCGGCCCGCCCGGACCCGGGCCGGCACGCGCTCCAACGCGAAGCTGCCCGAGCCGAACACCACGATCAACAGCAGGGACCAGCAGAACAGTACGGAGAGTTCGCCGCCGTTCTGGATCGGCCACACGTGCAGCTTCTGGTGTTCCGTGAAGTAGGCGTAGGCCATCGAACCGGACGACAGGAACGCGGCGGGTCGGGTGCCCAGGCCGAGCAACACCAGGCCACCGCCCACGAGTTGGATGACGGCCGCATACCAGCCGGGCCATTCGCCGGCGGACAGTGTGCCGCGTCCACCGTCCGGGAAGCCGAACAGCGAGGCGGTGCCGTGGCAGGTGAAGAGCAGCCCGATGACGATCCGGTACAGGCCCAGGACGTGCGGTTTCGCGGATTCGAGGACGGCGTGCGGGAGTTGGCGCATCGAACGGCTCCTGGGGACGGAGTGCGGGAGATTGGTCCAGACCAGAGTCGAGCGGCGGACGCCGTACCGAACAGCCGGACTCGCCGGCTGTCACAAACTGGCACAGTGCCCGCGTGGACACCGTCGCTCGGGACCGGCCACGCTTCCCCTTGCCCGGCGACTTCCGGGACGGCGGGCAACCGCTCCCGGGCCGGTCGGCCCGGGAGCGGCGAGGGGGACGCGCCGCCCGCCGGCGGATCGGGGCCGAATCCGCGCACCACGTCGCCGCGTCCCTCGAACCACCCTGGTGAGCCGGGTCGTTCGCACTGCGAGACGGGCATTGCCCGCGCCCGACGGGGTGTTGGGGCCGCTCAAAGTGGCGACGCGCCACCCACTCGACCGGTGCCGGCCGCAAACGTGATGGTTACAACAGGGGTGCAACGACACCCAAGTTTCGTTTGACGTCTGGTGCATTCGCAGGGACAGTGTGTGTGCGCACCGATGCGAACAGTTGCCCTACCCGCAATCGGGCGTTTCCTGGTCGACCCCGCACCCCCTTGCGAGGAGTGATCCGTTCATGGGCGTCTTTGCGTCGAAAGCTCACGACCGAACGATCCCGGAGCGGTGTGCGGGTTGTCCGAGGACGCCGTTCTCGACCCCGATCTCCCGTATCCCGAGGGTGAGTTCGGCTCGGCTGAGCCGGCCGCTCCCGGCGCCCTAGCGGATCCGGGCCGGCACCGGCCGGCGGTGACTCGCGCGCGCCCGCCCGGCCCGGATCGCATCGACCGGCCCCGTCGGGCGATCGGATCGACTCCGAAGCGGAAGCGGAAGCGCCGCTACCGGCCCGGCGCGCCCGGCCGCCTCGATGCCCGGTGCCGAGCGGCCCACCGGCGCGACCCCGACCCGGCCGCCGTCCGCACCCGTGCCCGCTCGCCCGCGCCCGTCCCGCGTCGCCTTCCCTCGCATCCCGGCATCGCCGCAAGTTCCGTCCCATCGACCATCGTTCAGGGATCACTGCCCGTGTTGCGATTACTCCCCCACCCCCCACACATCGCCCACACGGCCCGACGAGCGCACACCGGGCCGATGCCCCGCCCGGGTCGGCTCGCCACCGCACCCTCGGGGCCGCCCGCTCCACCGCGTCGCTTCGGTCGAAGGGGCGAGCGCGGATGAAGATACGTCCCTTCCGCTCGGCCGGCGCCGATTCGGCGGCCGGTGCGGCCTCCGGTGCCGCGTCGACCACGGCCGCGTCGACCGATACCCCCGCCCCCCGACCGAGGTTGCGGACCCGGGTCGCGGCCCGGATCCGACCTCGTGTGCGTGGGCTGATCACGTTGATGGTCGTGGTCCCCTCCGCCGGCATGGTCTTCTTCGCCGGCTCGGCGATCCTGACCATGATCGAGCAGGCCCAGGCCGCCGACCACGCGCACGACCTGGTCCGGGTCGCCGCCGACGCGGGCGAGGTGGGGCGCCGGCTCCAGGTGGAGAGCGCCGCCGCGGTGAGCCTGCTCTCCCGCGGCCCGGGCCCGATCACCAGCGCCGACTACCGCAGCGCGATCGACGCCAGCGAAACGGCCGTGCGCACCTACCAGGACCGCCGCCGCGCCCTGGAACCGGTATCCACCGGCGAACGCGACGCGCTGGCCGCCGTCGACACCGCGCTGCGCGGCCTGCCGGGACTGCGCACCCAGGTCGACCAGCGCGGCGTGGCCACCTCCGCCGCGGCCGTGCGCTACTGGGCCTGGATCGGCGCCACCGTGGATCTGCGCGCCCGGGTCGCCCTCGATCCGGGTGTGTCCACCGGGATCGCCGGCCGGCTGCGCGCGATCACCGCGCTGGCCCAGGCCCGCGCCGCGCTCGGCCAGCAACAGGTCACCGTACTGCGCTCGTTGGACGCCGGGCCGCTGGGCGGGCCGGTACTCAAGGCGGCCTCCACCGCACGCGCCGCGCACGATCAGGCCCTGGAGGCGTTCGCGGTCACCGCGCCGAGCGCGTGGCGCGACCGGCTCGCCCGAGCCCTGGCCGGCCCCGAGATGATCCGGGTCGCGCAGACCGAGGACGCGCTCGGCCGCGACGTGCTCGAACCGGACGTCTGGCGCGCGGCGCTGGCCGAACGCGCCGACCGGCTCTGGTCGGTGGAGCAACGTGCCGACGCCGACGTGGCCCGCGAGGTCGCCGACGTCACCGGCGACCGGTGGTGGCTGGCCGGCGTCCAGGGCGCGGTGTTGATCGGCGCGGTGCTCGCCGCCGCCGCTGCCGCCGCATGGCTCGGCCGGCTGCTGCACCGGCGCCTGCAGACCCTGGCCGAGCGGGTCACCGTGATGACCCAGGAGACGTTGCCCGCGGTCGAGGCCGACCTGCGCCGCCGCGACGCGCTCGCCCCGCACGAGAGCGGTCGGGCGTACGCGCTCAAGATGCTCGGCCCGCAGCCGGAACGTGAGCGCGGCGCCGACGAGATCGCCGACCTGGCCCGCGCGCTGACCCAACTCGCCTACAGCACCGTCGAACACAGCGCCTCGCTGGTGCTGGCCCAGCGCGAGTACAACGACGCGCTCGGCGACGTGGCCCGGCGGATCCGGGTACAGACCAGCCGGGTCAGCAGCGCGCTGGACCGGCTCCAGGAATCCAGTCTGAGTGTCGAGCAACTGGGCACGGTCTTCGAGGTGGACCACGGCAACGAGGGCACCAAGCGGCTCGCCGACTCGATCGCGGTGCTCAGCGGACAACCACCGAACCGGCTGTGGCCGGACACCCCCCTCTACGAGGTGGTCCGCGCCGGCGCACAACGGGTGACCAGCTACGAGCGGTTGCCGGACATCGCCTTCAAGGGCATCCCCACGTCGGTGATCCTGGCCGGCGACACGGTCGGCGCGGTGACCCAGATCATCGGCGAGGTCGTGGACAACGCGGCCCGCTTCTCCGGGCGGCACGAAGTGGAGATCACCGCGGCGCGCACCGAGGCGGGTGTCCTGGTCCGGGTCCGGGACCAGGGCGTCGGCCACCGCGACCCGGAGTTGCTCAACCGGCGGCTGCGAGCCGACGTGGACGCGCTGCCGTCGCTGCGCCAGACCGGCCTGACCGTGGTCGCGCTCCAGTCCCGTCCGCTGGCCATCGACGTGGAACTGCGCCCCGGTCCGGACGGCGGGACGATCGTGGACATCGTGCTGCCGCACGCGATCATCGCCTCGGTCGGCCGCCATCGCCGCCGGGTCGAACACGCGAGCCGACCGGTCGCCCCGCCCCCGGGCACGGCCCCGATCGCGCTCGCCGCGGGCGCCAACGGCCACGGGAGCGCCAACGGCAACGGCCCGAGCACGCCCGCCGACGGCGCCGCCCCGCTGCCTCCGGCCCCGATCGTCGGCGGCCCGCTGCCCGCGAACCTGGCGCCGGAGTTGACCGCGCAGGGCCTCCCCCGCCGCGAACGCCGGACGGCGCAAGCGGCCCACTTCCGTCGTACCGCCCCACCCACCCGTGACATCGCGCAGGCCAGCGCCGCCGCCGCCTCGTTCGGGCGCGGCGCCCGCGACCTGCCCTTCACCCGGACCCCCAAGGAATCCCCATGACCGAGCCCGCCGTCGACCAGAGCGTGCTCGACGACTTCATGCGCCAGTTCGTGCACGACCATGCCCCCGACGTGCTGCACGCGGTGGCCGCCAGTGGCGACTCGCTGCTGGTCGCCCAGGCCTCCCTGCCCGGGCGGATCCGCGCCGACGAGGTCGCCCGCACGGCGTGGATCGCGAACGCCGAGAAGATCGCGTCGAGCGCGCCCGGTGCCCTGCTGATGCAGGACTACAGCGCCGACCTGATGGGCCTGGGCCCGGTCAGCGTGCTGATGTCGCAGGCCGAGCACGGCCTCCTGCTCACCATGGGCAACACCAGCCCGGGTCCGGACGGACAGGTGCACCCCTCCGCGCTGATCGTGGCGACCACGTGGAACGCCGACGTCGGCGAGCTGATCCGGGCCATGCACGCGCTGATGGAGCGCGTCGGCCCGTCCCTGACCCCGCTGGCGCGCGGACGCGGCCTGCAACCGCAACCCGCCCGCATGCCGGCCCCGAGCCGGGTCTTCTGATCCGGGGCGTGGCTTCGAACCCCCGCCCCGGCACCCGGCCGTCCCACCGGACGATTCGGCCACCCGGCCGCACTCGCCCGGCGTACTCGCGCGCCCCGGCCCACCGGCCACTCGGCGTGCCCGCCCCCCGCCGGCTTCCCCACGCCCACGAAACCGTGCGTCCCGCGCGCTCGTGGGCGAACCGGCCGCCCCTTCGGAGTTCGACCCAGTCAGATCACCCGGATCGCCCATCCAGCCCGAGAGAGAGACCGAGATGCGCTCCACCATCCGTAGACGGCTCCGCCGCACTCGCACCCCCCTGGCCCTGGCCACCGGCCTCCTGCTGGTCGCGTCCGCGTGCTCCGGCAGCGCGGCAGGCAACGACAAGGGCGCCAAGGGCTCGGACGCGGTCGCCAAGATCGGCCTGCTCACCCCCGCGACCGGCCCCTACGCGGCCGTCGGCGAGGACACCCGGGCCGGTCTGGAGTTGTACCGCGACACGCACGGCGGCAAGCTCGGCGGCCTCAAGGTGGACCTGGTGGTCCGCGACGAGGGCGCCGGCCCGCCGACCGCCGTCCCGGCCGCGACCGAACTGGTCAAGCAGCAGAACGTGTTGGCCGTCACCGGCATCGTCAGCGGCGGCAGTGTGGCCGGCGTATTGCCGGTGACCGCCGCCAACAACACCGCGCTGATGGGCGTCGCCGGCCGACCCGAGTTCCCCGACCCCAAACTGACCGCGCACGTCTGGTCGTTCAACACCCAGTCCTACGAGGCGGGCGCCGCCGCCGGGCCGTGGGTCAAGGACCACGTGTCCGGCCCGGTCTACGCGATCGGCCCGGACTACCAGGGCGGCTGGGACCAACTCAAGGGCTTCACCGACTCGTTCACCAAGGCCGGTGGCACGCTGGCCAATCCGGACGGGAAGACCACCTTCACCCCCTTCCCCGGCACCCAGAACTTCCTGCCCTACCTGAACAAGATCGCGCAAAGCGGCGCCAAGGCGGTCTACACCTTCTACGCGGGCACCGCGGCGGTCGACTTCGTCAAGCAGTACAAGACCTCCGAGGCGGCCAAACTGCCGCTGTACGGCAGCGGCCCGCTGACCGAGGGACGCCAACTCGACGCCCAGGCCGACGCCGCCGCCGGGATCACCACGTTCGCCACCTACGGCGCGGACCTGGACAACCCGGCGAACCGCGCGTTCGTCGCGGCCTGGCAGCAGCGCCACCCCGACCGCAGCCCGACCATCTACGCGGTCGCCGCGTGGGACATCGCCCAGTCCCTGGATCGGGCGATCGCCTCGGTGCGCGCGGACAAGAAGACGCTCACCCCGGAGGCGGTGAACACCGCGCTGGCCAACGTCGGCCAGATCGACAGCCCGCGCGGCGCGATGCAGCTGAACCCGGCCACCCATTCGCCGGTGCAGCAGTGGTACCGCTTCGAGGTGCGCAACGACGGCCCCAAGCGGGCCAACGTGGCGGTCGAGCAACTGGCCGTCCTCGGCGGCTGATTCGCCGCATTCCCCGCCCTCCCCACACCTTCCACCCGAGGAGCCGGCCCTTGTACGCGTTCGCCGAAGCCGACGACATCACCTTCCAACTGGAGACCCTGCAACGCCTCCTGGACCCCGCCACCCGCATGGTCCTGGACTCGCTCGACAACCCGGCCGGCCAGGAGTGGCTGGAGATCGGGTACGGCCTGGGCAGCATCGCCCGCGAACTCTCCCGCCGGATCGGCTCGACCGGTGTCGTGCACGCCACCGACCTCAACGAGCGCCCGGTGTCCGCGCCGATCGACGGCGCGCCGATCCGCACCTTCCCGCTGGACCTGCGCACCGACGAACTGCCGCCGCGCCCCTACCTGGGCATCCACGGCCGCCTTGTGCTGCTGCACATCGCCGAGCGGCGGGAGATCCTGCCGCGCCTGGTCGACGCCCTGGAACCCGGTGGCGTCCTGGTGCTCGAAGACTGGTACTGCCCCGAGCCGCCGCGCGTGTTGTCCTGCGCCGACCCCGCCGACGAGAAGATCTTCACCGAGGTCGTCGCCGGCATCCTGGGCGTGCTGCGCGGACGCGGCGCGGACCTGGAGTGGGCCGCGGCCACCAAGGACGCGTTCACCGAGGTGGGCCTGACCGACGTCCGGGTCACCCGCACCGACGCGGACTGCGCCGGCCCCGGCCTCGCGCACCGCCTCTACGCCTGCAACGCCCGGCAACTACGCGGCCGACTGGCCGAGTCGGGGCTGACCGACGAGGTCCTGGACCGCTTCCAGCAGATCGCCCTGCAACCGGACCTGGTCACCACCGGCTGGCGGCTGATCGCCACGGTCGGCACCAAGCCGAGCCTTCGCCGGGACTGATCCGACCCGACGACAGCGGACCTCCGGGCCCGGCCCGACGCGCCCACGAGTGGGCGAAGTCACCGGGCCCGGAGGGCTGTTCAGGCCCGCCGCGCTCGGCTCAGCTCATCAAGCCGCCCTCATAGGCCGCGATCACCAACTGCGCCCGATCCCGCGCGTCGAGCTTCAGCAACAACCGACTGACGTGGGTCTTGGTGGTGGACAAGGACAGATGCAGCCGCGCCGCGATCTCCGCGTTGGACATCCCGCGCGCCACCTCACGCAACACCTCGCGCTCGCGGTCGGTGATCCCGCCGAGCAGCGCCGGGGCCCGCACCGCGGCCACCGGACGCTGGGCGAACTCCTCGATCAGCCGCCGGGTGACGCCGGGCGACAGCAGGCCCTCCCCCGCCGCGATCACCCGGATCGCGGTGAGCAGGTCGGCGGGTGGCGTGTCCTTGAGCAGAAAGCCGCTGGCCCCGGCGCGCAACGCGGCGAACACATACTCGTCCAGATCGAACGTGGTCAGCACCAACACCCGGGTGGCCGGCGGGTTCGGTCCCTCGGCCAGTATCCGTCCGGTCGCCTCGATGCCGTCCACCTCGGGCATCTGAATGTCCATCAGCACCACGTCGGGCCGCTCGCTCCGGCTCAACTCCACGGCCTGCGCGCCATTCGCCGCCTCCCCCACCACGACCAGTTCCGGATCCGACTCGACCAGCACCCGAAAGCCCGCCCGAACCAACGCCTGATCGTCGGCGACCAGCACCCGAATGCTCATCCGCCCGCCCCCAGCGGCAGCCGGGCGAGCACCCGAAAACCGCCCTGCCGCCTGGGCCCGGCCTGGAACTCCCCGTCGTACAGGGCCACTCGCTCCCGCATCCCGACCAGGCCGTGTCCGCCCGCCGTCTCCGGCGGATCGGCGACCGGGCCGATCCCGTCGTCGGTGATCTCGATCCGGATGTCACGCTCGCCGTAGTGGATCGCCACCTCGCCCCGCCCGGTCGCGGCATGTTTGACCACGTTGGTCAGCGCCTCCTGGATGATCCGGTAGGCCGCCCGGTCCATCCCGGACGGCAGTTCACGCGGCGTGCCGTCGACCCGGACCGCGACCTGCAGCCCGGCCCGCCCGGTCTTCTCCACCAGGGCGGACAGCTCCGCCAGGCCGGGCGCCGCGTGGAAACCCGCGCGTTCGTCGGCCGGCGGCTGCTCCTCGCGCAACACCCCGAGCAGGCCGCGCAGTTCGCGCAGCGCGGAGCGGCTGGTGGTCTCGATCGTGGCCAGCGCCTTGGCCGCCTCGTCCGGTCGGGTGGCGCTCACGTGGTGCCCGACGCCGGCCTGTACGGCGATCACACTCATACTGTGCGCGACCACGTCGTGCATCTCCCGGGCGATCCGCAACCGTTCCTCGATCAGCGTCCGACGGGCCTGCTCGGCCTGCGCCCGGACCCGGCGTTCGGCCTGCTCACGCAGACCCGCGTGATAGGCGCGTTGTTTGGCCACGGTCACCCCGATCACCCAGAAGGCGACCAGCGGTCCGATCTCGGCGGGCAACCAGCCGGTCAGATAGGACCAGGCCGACACATCGGTTTCGGTCAGCAGCGGCCCGAGGCCGACCAGTACGGCGGCCGAGGCGATCAACGCGGCCGATCGACGCGGCGGTTGGGTCAGGCCCACCGTGTAGACCAGGAAGATCAGTGCGAGCAGCGGCGACTTGGCGTAACCGTGCGCGGCCAGCGTCGCATATCCCGCGCAGCCGAGCCCGAAGGCCGGCACCGGGAACAGTCGCCGCAACAACACCGCCCCGCCCAGTGCGATCTCGACCAGGACGAACAACGCGACGGGCAGGCCACGCTCGGCCAGGCCGTGCGGGGTCGGGCTGACCAGGACCACCACGAAGCCGGCGGCGATCGTGTCCAGCGCGACCAGGTGCCGCCGGGTCAGCCGTTGGGTGAGGGGCGGTCGGCTCTGTTCCACGGGCCGACGATAGTCGGCCCGCTCGGCGGGCGCGTCCGCCCGGAGACCGACCCGACGGCATCGGTCGCACGGCCGATGCCGCCGCCGGCCGGCGGCCCGCCGATCCGGTGCGTCCCGGGGTCCCCGGGCGAACGCGGTGGAGGGGGCAATGGCGGCTCGACGGCCGCGTCGCAGCAGCGGGGCCGAGTCACGACCCGGTCTCCTTCGGTTGCCCCCTCGCGGGCACACGTCCGCCCGGAGACCGACCCGGCCGCGTAGGTCCCGCGACCGATGCCGGTGGTGGCATCGGGCCCGCCGACCCGGTGTCTCCCGGGGGTCCCGAGCCGGACGCGGCGCAGGGGGCGGCGGCGGGAGTGTTGCGGCGCCGGGACCGCGTCGACGTGGTCCGCTTCGAGTTTCGAGTAGGGACGCCATGAACCACCGCACGCCGCCGCCCATCCCGGGCGCTCCGAGCCACCACGATCCGGTCGGCCGCCGCCCGGCCGCGCGGACCCGCCGACGTTCCACCGGGCGGGGTTGACCGCATGTTCCGGACAACCCTGCGCGGCTTCCTGGCGCAGCGCGGTCGGCTGCTGCTTTCCGGGCTCGCGGTACTGCTCTCGGTGGCGTTCGTGGCGGGCACCCTGGTCCTCGCCGACACCGTCACCCGGGCCGCGGCGGAGCTGTCGGCGGACACCGCCGCCGATGTGACCGTGGGTGCCCCGGAGCCGGACACCGAGGCCGGGTTGCGCTCGGCCGCGCCCGGCGGGCCGCCGACGTTGCCGGCCGGGGTGCCGGCCGCGGTACGGCGGGTGCCGGGGGTGGCCGCCGCGTACCCGGCGATCGAGGTACACAACGTGGCCGTGGTCGCGCACGGCGATCGGCGGGTCGAGGGCGCGGCCGGGGGACAGACCGTGGCCGGGAACTGGCGTCCCGAGCCGGGCTCCCCGGTCCGGCTGACCTCGGGCCGCGAGCCGCACGGGCCCGGTGAGGTGGTGTTGGACGCGGGTTCGTTGCGCCGAGCCCACCTCGGGCTCGGTGATCGGGTGCGGATCGTCGCGGTGCCCGGCGGCTTCGAGGCGGTGATCGTGGGTGTCGCCACGTTCCGCACCATCGATCCCGGCCGGCCGGCGGTCTTCCTGGACACCGCCGCCGCGCAGACCCGACTCCTCGGCGTGCCGGACGCGTTGACCTCGGTCCGGGTGGCCGCGGCGGCGGGCGTCTCCGACGCCGAGTTGGCCCGGCGGATCCAGGGCGCCCTGGGCCTGGGCGACCGTGCGCAGGTGCGGACCCGAGCCCAGTCGGCCGCGGCGGAGGCGGGCGAGTTGGGCTCCGGCGTCGACTTCGTCCGCAGCACGATGCTCGGCTTCGCCGGGGTGTCCCTGCTCGTGGCCGGGTTCCTGATCGTGAACACGTTCTCGATGCTGGTGGCCCGGCGCACCCGGGAGTTGGGACTGCTGCGGGCGCTCGGCGCCAGTCGTGGCCAGGTGCGCCGCTCGGTCCAGCTGGAGGCGCTGTTCCTGGCCACGATCGGCTCGACGCTCGGGCTGGCCGCCGGCATCGGGGTGGCCGCGCTGCTGCGCGAGGTGATCGGCGGCGCGGGAGTCGGCCTGGCGAACGCGCCGTTGGCGATCACCGCCCGCACGCCGATCGCCGCCTACCTGGTCGGTGTCCTCGGCACGCTCGTGGCCGCCGCCGTGCCGGCCGCCCGGGCGAGCCGCGTGTCACCGATGGCCGCGCTGCGCGAGGCCGCCGTCCCCCCGGCCCGGCGTCCGGCCCGGCGGCGTACCGTGCTCGGCGCCGGGATCGGCGTGGCCGGCGTCCTGGCCGCACTGGCCGGCGGCCCGCTCGCGATCGTGGGCGTCGTGCTGACCCTGGTCGCGGTCGTCGTGCTCGGCCCGCTCCTGGTCCGCACGGTGCTCCCGGTCGTCTCCCGCATCACCGCCCCGCGCGGCGGCGGCGGCATCGATCGGCTCGCCCGGGAGAACCTGGTCCGTGATCCCCGGCGCACCTCGGCCACCGCCGCCGCACTGGCGATCGGCGTCGCGGTGGTCGCCGCCACGGCCGTGCTCGCGGCGTCCGCGAGCGCGTCGATGGACGCCCGGATCGATCGCACGCTCGGTGCGGACCTCACCATCCAGAGCAGCAAGGGCGACGCCCCGCTGACCGCCGAGGTCACCGAGGCGGTCCGCCGGACGCCGGGGGTGGGCCGGCTGATCCGGCTGCGCGAGGCCCGCGTCGAGCTGATCACCGACGCCGGCCCTCGGCGTGCCTGGGTCCAGGGCGCCGATCCCGACCTGCCCGCCGTACTGCGCCAACGTTCCCCCACCGGCGCGTTGCTCCCCGCACCGCCGCCGGGCACGATCAGCCTGGGCGCCGGCTACGCCGCGAGCCTGCGCCTGGCGGTCGGCAGCCCGGTCCGGCTGCGCGGCCCGGCCGGTGCCGAAGTGTCCGTGACGGTGGGCGCGTTGCGCGCGCCGGACCCGGCCGGGCAGTCGATCGGGCGCCGGGACGCGCCGCTGATCGCACTCGACACATTGGCCGCGATCGCGCCCGGTGCACAGGACGCGATGCTCTTCGTCGACGCCGCGCCGGGCACCGGTCGGGCCGCGCTCAAGGCCGAACTGGCCCGGACCCTGGGGCCGTTCCCGCAGAGCTCGGCCCGGGATCGGGAGGAGTACAAGCACGTGGTCCGGGCCGGCATCGACGGCGTGCTCGACCTGGTCTACGCGCTGCTCGGCCTGGCGATCGTGATCGCCGCCCTCGGCGTGGTCAACACGCTCACCCTCTCCGTGCTCGAACGCACCCGGGAGATCGGCCTGTTGCGCGCGATCGGCACCTCGCGTGGCCGGATCCGCCGGATGATCCGCGCCGAGTCGGTGGCGCTGTCCGCGTACGGCACGCTGCTCGGGCTGCTCCTGGGGGTGGGCTGGGGGGTGGCCGCCCGGCGCGGCCTGGCGGATCAGGGCCTGGAGGTACTGGCCCTGCCCTGGCCGACGTTGGCCGTGATCGCCGCCGGATCCGCGCTGGTCGGCGTCCTCGCGGCGGTGCTGCCGGCCCGGCGCGCGGCCCGGATCCCCGTACTCACCGCGATCGCGGCGCAGTAGCGCGGGAGCGCGGTAGCGCTTCGTGAAACCCGATTCGACGACAAAGGAACTCTCATGCGGCCGAAGCACTTTCCCTCTCGACCCGGCCTGCCCGCAGTCGTCCTCGCGGCCGTCCTGCTCGGCGGATCCGCGTGCGCGGAGCCGGACTCCCCGTCGAGTGCGACCACCCGCCGGGTCCAATACGCCGTCGACGCGCCGGTCGGCCGACTGGTGATCGTCGGGGCGGCGGGTTGGGTGCGGGTGGTCCAGGCCGAGGCCGGGCCGGTCCGGGTCACCGAGATCAAGCACTTCGGGCGCGACGAGCCGAACGCCGAGCATGTCCTGACCGACGACACGCTCACCCTGCGGCACACCGCCCGGGACAGTGCGCAGGTCTCGTACGAGGTGACCGTCCCGCCGGGGCTCGCGGTCCGGGTCGGTACGACGTCGGGCACCATCACGCTCACCGGGTTGTCCGGCGATCTGGATGCGCACACCGGCCACGGCGGCATCCGCGGCGAGCGGTTGACCGCACGTACCGTCGTCGCCAAGGGCGATGCGGACGCGGTCGACCTGTCCTTCGCCGCGCCGCCCGATCGGGTCGACGCGGAGGGGGACAACGCGCGGGTCCTGGTACCGGCCGGGACCGCCTACGCGACGGACGCGAGCAGCGAGCACGGGTCGGTCGAGGTCGATGTGCCCCGCGATCCCGCCGCGCCGCACCGGATACGGGTGCATGCCACGTCCGGCGAGGCGCGCATCCTGCCCGCGCGGTAGTACCGAGCGCGGCACACACTGGCCCGTCGCGGTACCAGGCCCGGGGCGGGCGGATCAACCCGGTTGTCACCGCGTGGGGTGACGTCCATCGGCGGGCGGCTGCCTAGCGTGGAGTGCGCCGGGTGGGGCCGGTCGACCTCGACGGGCTCCCCCGCCGGCGCTGCGACTCCCGCGCGGGAATCGCACGGAGAGACGGGAAGCCGCCATGAGTGTGTTCACGATTTTGGCCGCGATCGCGATCGTGGTCCTGATCCTTCGCCGACAACTCGCCGGCGGACCGCTGCGCGCCAAGCGGGTGGTCCGCCTGCCGCTGATCCTGACCGTGATCGGCGTGGTGCTGCTGGCCAAGGGGCCGCGGCCCGGTCCGGTCGACGTGGGATTCCTCCTGGTCGGCGCGCTGATCGCGGCCGGGCTCGGGGCCGGCCTCGGCGCGATGATGCGACTGGAGTCCCGGGACGGCGCGCTGTGGGGGCGGATGCCGCCGCGCGGCCTGTGGTTGTGGGCCGCGCTGATCCTCTCCCGGGTGGTGCTGAGTGTGGCCGCGCACGGCATGGATGCGCGGGTGGCGAGTTCCGCGACGCCGATCCTGCTGATGCTCGGGATCAACCGGCTTGCCCAGGCCGGCGTGGTGACCCGGCGCGCGCAGGCCGCCGGGGTGCCGTTCGCGGCCGAGCCGGACCACGATCGGCGGGGCGGTGGCCCGAACGCGGTCCCCATCGGCGCCGGGGTGTCCCGGACGGGTCGACGGCGGGCGCGCCGTGCGGAGGCACGGGGTGGCCGCGTCGGCCGGCGATGACCGGGCCCGCCGCCCCCGCCTCGTCGGGCCGGGCCGCACCGGGAACGCCCGGCGACCGGGCCCGCGCGGCGACAACCACCGAGCCGGCCCGGTCGGGCGCCTACCCCAGATCCGCCCGACGCGGCGTACCGCTCGCCCGGCTCCGCGCCCACTACCCTCCCTATGTGCTGCGTACGGCGTCCTGGCTGGTCCGGACCGTCACATTCGTGGTCGTCACCGTCGAGACGTTTCGTCATGGGCGGGCGGGGGCCACGGCGTTCGCCGTGACGGTGCTCGCGTGTGTCCTGGCCGCGCTGGCCATGGGCATCTGGGCGTTGCTCGACGTCCGGGGCGGTCCGGCGCTGAAGCGGTCCTGGCGGCTGGCCGTCCCGCTCGCGGTGATGGCGGGCGGCACCGGCGCCGCGTCCGTGCTGCCGCACGGCGGCCCGTTGCTCGCGCTGACCCTGATCGCCGTTCTCGGCGCGGGCAGCGAATCGAGCCTGAGCGGCGGTTGGGCGGTGGCCGGCACCGCGGTGGTGGGCGGCGAACTCGGCGCGCTGCGCACCGATCAGGACCCGGCGACGATGATCGCCTTTCCGCTGCTCGCGCTCGTCGCACTCCTGGCCGGCCACAGCCGGCGGGCCTGGCGGGTGCAGGCCGAGCAGTCGGCCGCGCTGCTGGCCCGGGCCGAGGAGTTGCGGGTGGAACAGCACCGGGTCGCGGTGCTCGGCGAACGCACCCGGATCGCCCGGGAGATCCACGACGTCCTGGCGCATTCGCTCGGCGCGCTCGGCATCCAGGTCCAGGCCGCCCGCGCGGTGTTGACCGATCACGGCGACATCGACCGCGCGGTGGAGATCCTCACCGTGGCGCAGCGGATGGCCGCCGACGGGCTGGGCGAGACCCGACGGGCGGTACACGCGCTGCGCGCCGACAGCGAGCCACTGGATGTGGCGCTGGCCCGGATGGTCCGGGAGCACGAGCGCGGCCACGGCGGCTCGGCGCGGTTGACCGTGATCGGCGAGGTCGGCCCGCTGCCCCCGGAGTCGACCCTGGCTCTGGTGCGCACCGCGCAGGAGTCGCTGACCAACGCGGCCAAGCACGCGCCCGGGCGGAGCGTGCGGCTGACCCTGACCTCCGAGGATCGGTACCTGACCTTGACCGTCGACAATCCGCTCGGCGTGCGCGCCGAGGGCAGCGCCGGATTCGCCACCGTGGACGGTGGTTACGGCCTCACCGGGATGCGCGAACGCCTGCTGCTGCTCGGCGGCACGCTCGATACGGGGGTGCGGGACGGCCGGTGGACGGTCGTCGCGCGGGTGCCGCGATGACCGGCGACCCGGGGCGGCCGTTGCGGGTGGTGGTCGCCGACGATCAGGCCGCCGTCCGGGAGGGCCTGGTACTGCTCCTCGACCTGTTGCCGGACATCGAGGTGGTCGGCTCCGCCGCCGACGGCCGCCAGGCCATCGAGCAGGTCGCCCGGCACCACCCGGACGCGATCCTGCTCGACCTGCGGATGCCGGTCCTGGACGGCGTGGAGACCACCCGTCGACTGGTCGCGGAGCACCCGGAGGTGGCGATCGTGGTGCTCACCACGTACGCCGACGACACTTCGGTGCTCGCCACGCTGCGCGCGGGCGCCCGGGCCTATCTGACCAAGGACGCCGATCGGCTGCATGTCGCCCGTACCCTGCACAGCGCCGTCGCCGGGCTCACCGTGCTCGACCCGCGCGTACACGCCACGCTGCTCGCGGCGGCGGCCGATCCGCCGGTCGAGCCGGCCGGCGAGCCGGGGGTGCTGCCGGACGGGCTGACCCCGCGCGAGGCGGAGATCCTCACCCTGATCGCCTGCGGGCTGACCAACTCCGAGATCGCCCGGACCCTGTTCCTGAGCGCCAACACGGTCAAGACGCACATCAACCACGTCTTCGCCAAGACCGGCTCCCGCGATCGGGTGGCGGCGGCGACCTACGCCCGCGACCACGCCCGTGAACTCGGCCTCGATTGACGGAAGTTGCCGGCGCCCGTCACAGATGGTGAAACGTCGGGTGCGGATGCATCAGGAAGTCGTGGTGCGAGATGTTCCATGCGTACGCCCCGGCCATCGCGAAGGCGATCCGGTCGCCGACCCGCAGCCCGGTGACCGGTCGGCGGCGGGCGAACACGTCCTTGGGCGTGCACAGTTGGCCGGTCAGGGTGACCTCGCCGGCCGGCAGCGTCGGGCGCGGCCAGGGGTGCGGCCACGAGTGCGGGCCCGGTACGACGGTGAACGGCTGGTCGTGGCCCTTGGTCGCCGGGGTGCGCAGGTGGTGGGTGCCGCCGCGGAGCACGGCGAACGCCTCGCCGCGGCTGTACTTGAGGTCCAGTACGTCGGTGGCATACCAACCGCAGTAGGCGGTCAGCGCCCGGCCCGGTTCGATCCGCAGGGTCGTATCCGGGTGTTCGGCCAGGATCCGGCCCAGGCCCGCGCCCAGCCGGCGCCAGTCGAAGCGGGCGGTGGGGTCCGCGTAGTCCACCGCCATCCCGCCGCCGAGGTTCACCTCCGGGAGCGCGATCCGCTGGCGCTCGGCGAGCGCCCGGGTCCAGGCGACGATCCGGGCGGCGAGCGCGACCAGGGTGTCCGCGTCCAGCCCGCCGGCCAGGTGGGCGTGGATCCCGCGCAGCCGGACCCGGCCCGCGTCCGGGCCGCGCAGGAAGTGCAGACAGGACGCCACGTCGTCCGGATCCAGGCCGAACGGGGATGAAGCGCCGCCCATGGTCAGCGCGGCGCCGCGCAGCAACTCGGGATCCAGGGGCAGGTTGACCCGCAGCAGGATCTCCACATCCCGATCGGGCGCCGCGTGCCGGTCGGCGAGGGCGATCAGCCGCCGCAGCTCATGCCGACTCTCCACGTGCAGCCGACCGACCCCGGCCCGCAACGCGGCAACCAACTCCGCATCGGTCTTCCCCGGCCCGCCGAACGCCACCGGTAGGTTGGGCAAATGCGCCCGGACATGGGCGAGTTCCCCGCCCGAGGCCACCTCGACGCCGGACAGGTCGGCGGCCGGCGCGGCCAGGATCTCGGGCGCGGGATTGGCCTTCGCCGCGTAGTACACCTCGATCCGCGCGGGCAACGCGGCCCGGACGGCGGCGATGTGCTTCCGGAGTCCGGCCACGTCGTAGAGGTAGGCGGGCAGTTGCTCGGCGGGCAACTCGGCGACCCGGGTTCGGATGGCGGTCGGGATCATCGGGCGCTCCGGGCGGCGGTACGGCCGGGCCCGACGGGCGCGGTGTGGTCGGTGGTGGGGCGATCCGGCACGTGGGCGGGCATTCGCTCGGCGGCGCGACGAGCGACGCCGGCTCGGGCCGGGCGCGGGGTCATCGGACGCTCCGGGCGGGGGTACGGGCCGCGCCGGTGGGGTTCGGCGGAGCGAACGGCGAGGGGATGTGCAGGTATTCCGCCTCGCGGTCGGCGCGACGCGCCCAGCGGGCCAGGAGGTTGGCCTTGGCGGGTAGTGGTGCGCCCGCCAACAGGGCACGCAGCGGCGGGGGTTCGCCGTGCGCGGCGGAGCAGTCGGCCAGCACCGCGCGGACCCGCGCCCAGCCGCGGGCCTCCAGGTGCGGGTACGGGTCGGTGAGCGCCGCGAGCATCTCGGCGATGTTGTTGACCAACAGGCAGTAGGCCGCCCGATCCCAACCGCGACGTGCGTCGTAGGTCATCGGGCCGGCCACGGAGGCGGGCAGTGCGGCCAGGGTGGCCGCGTGCGGGCCGGCGAGCAGCTTGGTTCCCTCCATGTCGCGGATCAGCACCTGGCGCGGCCGACCCGCGTCGTCCACGGCGACCAGGACGTTCTGCAGGTGCGGCTCCAGCACCACACCGTGCTCGAAGTAGGCGGCCGGCACCGGCGGTACGAGCAGCCGCAGGTAGTCGTCCCACCAGCGCAGCGCCGCCGCCGGCCCGGCCGCCGCCGACAGCCGGGACACGTGCGCGGATCCGACCGCGTACTCGGCGGCCACCGCGCCGGCCAGCAGTGGTGTCGTCCCCGGCCGTACCCGCGCCGCCAGTCCGTCTCGGACGATCACCCCGAATCCCTCCAGGAGTTCGGGCGCCAGAGTCGGCGAAACACTGCGGTAGGCCGGTTCGCCGAGCAACCCGAAGTCGGGGAATCGAGCCGGCGGCCGAGCGCGCACCGGAGCCAGCGCGCGGGTCAGCGCCACCGCCCCGGACAGCTCGTACGCGGCGTTCCTGCGCACACAGTTGGTGATCCGCACATTCAGGCCGAACTTCAGGAACACACCCGCGCCGAAGAGTGTGCGTACCGACGCGGTCGGGGTGAACTCCGGCCCGCCCACGCCCAGATCGAGCACGTCGCCCCGGGCCGACGCGGCGCGCAGACTCGGGTGGCCGGCCAGGAGTCGATACTGCCACGGGCGCACCGGGAGCAGCGTGTATCCGGCCGGTGCCGCGCCGAGCCGGTCGAGCACGGCGGTGTCCTCGGCGGACAGCCGTTCCTGGGCGACCAGTTCGGTACGCACCGCCAACCGCCGCAGCAAGAACGCGGCCCGGGCCTCCGGTGCGTAGGCCGCCCAGGTCGCCGGATCGGCGCCGCGGGCCTTGGGCGTGGGATGGAAGCGGTGCCCGAACAGCAGCGCCTGCTCCGACTCGAGGTAGCGCGACGCGGGCGGCGCGGCCCGGCGACCGAGGCCCGCGACCACCCCGGCGTGGCTCGCGGCGACCTGGTCGAGGAACTCGTCGTTGCCCACCCCGGTCCGCAGGCCCAGTTCGGCGTGGATCCGCTCGGCCAGCTCGGCCCAGGTCAAGGTGCGCCAGGCGCCCCCGCGCAGTTCGGCCACCGGTCCGGTGAAGCGGTGGTCGCCGAGCAGGGTGTTGCGCCGGACGCGGACCCGCAGTTCGGTGCCGGAGTGGGCCAGGGACAGTCGCAGCCGGCCACCGTCGGGCTCGACCGCGGTCCGCCGTTCCGGGCCGCAGACCTCCCGGTTCAGGCAGTTGAGCAGCGTGTGGGCGACCGCGTCCCCGGCCGAGGGCAGCGCGGCGGGTGGGGTCGGCGGGGTCGTGGTCCGGGGTTGGGCCGACGGCAGCGGCATGGGCGACTCCAGTGGTTCGAGGTGGTGCAGGGGCGCGGCGGGGACCGGGCCGTCAGCGCGAATCGGCATCCCATCGCAGGTAGTTCGGCCCGGTCGTGTAGTACTTGTTGATGTCCGCCGCGCCGGATCGGGCCTTGTCCAGCAGCGTCCCGGCGGTGACCATCGCCTTCACCGGCAGCCGATCCGCCGCCGGCACCCGGCGCCGCAGCCACGGATCCGCCAACTCGTCCAGCCGATCCCGCACCAGTCGCAGCAGCCGCTCGCGTTCGGCGGGCGGCAGGGCGAACGCGATTGCGCCGACGCACAGATGCACGGTGATCGTCACGAACAGATCGGCGAGCGGGCCGTCGTCCGGGCTGTAGGTGCGCGCGTCGGCGAATCCGGCGGGTCCGAGTGGACATCGGGCCGGGTTGACCCGCGGGCCGTCGTTGTCCTTGAACAGCAGGCGCGGCGCACGGTCCTCGGCCAGCACCAGCGAGACGTTCTGCGGATGCGATTCGAGCGCGACGCCGTAGCGGAACAGCGTGGTCTGCCAGTCCAGCAACAGCGTGAGGTAGGCATCGAGCAGCGCGAATCGATCGCCGCCGTAAAAACGTTCGGCGACCCGGTCGAGGACCGGCGTGCCGGCCGCCGCGCGGGCGAGCAGCGCGGCGGCCGGGAGCACGAGCGCCGCGTCCAGCCCGGCCGGATAGCGCCGCACCAGCGTGCCGAGCAACTCGTCGTCGGCATGCAGTGTGGTCTGCTCGTCGGCGAGCAACACCCGCTCTCGAAATCGTGGTTCGCGGGCGATCAGCTCGGCGAGCAACCGTTGCCCGGCGGCGCCGTCGACGAGCGTGCCGGGTTTGATGGTGCGTCGGTTGAGCCGGCCGAGCGTGGCGATCGGCAGCGGAAGCTTGAGATGAACGGCGGGATCACGCGCGACCACGACGGTACGCATCGACAACGTCGGACGCACGTCCAGGTACGGCCGGTCGGTGCGCACGACCGCGGATGGGAGTCGATCGAAGGTCAACGGGTGTACGGGCAGGGCGAGATGGCTGCGCTCGAGGCGGGGCCGGCCGAGCTCGGTGGGGGTGGGCCACCAGGCGGGCAACGTCCCGGTACGGGTGGTCGCGTCACCCGGCAACAGCGCCCAACGCAGCCGGAAACTCGGATGGTACTCGG
Organism: Embleya sp. AB8; assembly: GCF_049739465.1. NCBI lineage: Bacteria > Bacillati > Actinomycetota > Actinomycetes > Kitasatosporales > Streptomycetaceae > Embleya > Embleya sp. AB8. Next base: position 241,313 of record NZ_JBMHHY010000005.1, on the reverse strand, counting down.
GCGCGTACCGCCGCAGCGCTTCCGCGTCCAGACCGGAACGGGCCCGCGCGGTCGGGTGGATGGGATGATCGACGTGCGCGGCCAAGGTATCCAACGCCGCAGCCGACCCGAGCCCGATCCACCCGCTGGGGTCCGGCCCGTAGCGCGCGGCAAGCCCGTCTCGCACGGCGGGCCCGGCATCCGCCAACAGCCGATTGGCCCGACCCGCCTGCCGACACTCCTCGGCAAAATGCTCGAAGCCGACCCGATCGCGCGGATCCGCCACCGCACACAACGCCGCCAGGACCGCATCGGTGCCGGTCAACCACGCACCGTCGGCGCACCCGAGCAGAAACGGCGCGCGAGCCGCGTACTCGCACTGAAACCCGTCGACACGCACCGGCAACAACCACCGGCCGGCTCCCGCTGCCAACCGCAACCACGTACCATCCGACCACTCAACCGGCACGGCCGTGGTCCGCAACCCCAAAACATCCTCACGCAACACGGTATCCAGCACCCGACACAACAGCTCGCCATCAACCGGGTCGACCGTGCCGGGGGCGGCGGGCGCGGCGGGGGCGGCCGGGGTGGCGGGCTCGGCGGGGGCGGCCGGGCTGACGGGGGCGGCGGGCTCGACAGGCGCGGTGGGCGCGGCAAGCACGGGGAACGCAGCGGGCGCAGCCGGCGCGGGGAGCGCGGGGAGCGGGATGCGCGTGGCAGACGCGGCCGGTGGGCGCGCGGCAGGCACAGCAAGCACGGCCGGCACGGGGAGCACGGCGGGCTCGGCAGGCACCGGGAGCGCAGCGGACGGAGCGGGCACGGGGAGCACGGCGGACTCGGCAGGCACCGGGAGCGCAGCGGGCGCGGGGAGCGCAGCAGGCGCGGGAAGCGGGATGCGCATGGCAGGCGCAGCCGGTGGGACGCGCGCGGCGGACGGAGCGGGCGCGGGGAGCGCGGCGGCCACAGTAGGCACAGCAGGCACGGCCGGCGCGGGTAGCGCAGGTAGCGGGATGCGCATGGCAGGCGCAGCCGGTGGGACGTGTGCGGCGGGCGCGGCAGGCACAGCGGGCGCGCCAGGCGCAACCGGCACAGCGAGCGCGGCAGGCGCGGCAGGCGCGGCAGGCACAGCAGGCACAGCCGCCGCAGGCGCCTGTGCCGACGCCGCGTCGTCGGCGTCTGGCGCCGATATCGGTACGTCGCCCGTGGCCCCCCTCACGGCGTGATGCTCCAGCTTCGCCCGGTCAGGAAGTCCTCGGCCGTGCGGTCCACCGCCGCCCGGTTCGGGCCGATCGTGCGCAGTACGCCGAGGTAGTCCCGGTTGGAGTGGTGCAGTTCGTGTCGTTCGCCGAGCGTGCGCAGTGGGTGGTAGTCGGCCCGGATCCCGCCGGGGAGGGTGGTGTCCTCGCGACTCGGGGCCGCGCTGAGCGTGCCCGCCCGGTCCGCGCACGGGTAGTCGAGGCGCGCATGCCGGTCGTTTCGTGCGCCGAGGTCGACCGGCAGGTCCGTGCCGAGGTGGACGCGCAGGATGTGCTCGAAGAGCGGGATGCCCAGGACGTCCGCGAGCAGCAGGTCGCACTGGTCGCCGATGGCCCGGTAGTTGACCTCGACCAGCCGCACTCGCCCATCGTGGACCACGAACTCCGTGTGGCACGCGCCGAATCCCACGCCCAACGCGACGAGTCGGTCCAGCACGGCGGCCACGATCGCGGCCGGCGGCTCGGCGACCAGGTCGAGGCGCAGCTCCACGAAGTGCGGCGGCGGCGACAGCCGAGTGTGGAACCCGCCCAGGACCCGCACGCCGTGCCGATCGCCGAGCGTCTCCAGGGTGTACAGCTCGCCCGGCAGGAACTCCTCGACCAGCAACGCCGCTTCCCCCCGGCGGGCCCGGATCTCCCGGCAGCGTGTGACCAGTTCCGAATCGTCCGCGACCAGCACCACGTCCTCCCCCGCGACCCCCTCTCGCGGTTTGACCACGCACGGGTACGGCGGTTCGAGGGCGAGCAGTTCCTTGGGCTCCCGGCCGGGCGCCAGTTCGGCGGCCCATACCGTCTCGATGCCGGCGGCGGCCAATCGGCGGCGCATCCGGGCCTTGTTCCTGGTCCGCAGCGCGGCCCGCCAGTCCTTGCCGGGCAGGTCGAACCAGTCGGCGGCCAGGGCCGCCTGCACCTGGAGATGGTCGCTGTTGGTGAACACCGCGTCGGGTCGCGGCGCCCGGTCGACAAAATCCACCACCGCGCGGAAGTCGCGTACCTCGCACTCCGCCACCCGCACCGCCGGAAACGGCGCGGCAACCGCGCGATGGCCCGCCGCGTGGGCCGGTTCGGTGAGCACCGTGACGTCCACGCCCATCCGCTGCGCGGCCGGCAGGAAGCCGTCGGTCACCGAGTCGGTGGGGTTGAGCGCGAGCAGGTACAGCCGCATGCGTGATCCGTCTCCCTCGGACGCGCCGCCCCGGACCTGCCTCGACCCGGACCCGAGACAACTTAGGGTAGCCATACCTGGTGGCCAAATCCGGCCCGACGCAGAGCCGTTCGGGTGGGTCGCGCGGCTCGTCGGTGATCCCGAACGGGCTTCGGTTAGGTTAACCTAACCTGGACATCGTCCCGTGTCGGCCCAGGCCGACCGTGTCCGAGAGGACGAGTTCCCATCAGCACCGAACGTGAACGCCGTGCGCAGCTGTACCGGCCCTTCCAACTCACCGTGGTCCGCAACACGCCGATCACCCGCAACGCCACCCGGATCACCCTGACCGGCCCGCGCCTGGCGGATTTCGTGCCGGGCGGACCCGATCAGCGGGTCAAGCTGTTCGTCCCGCGCGAGGGCCGACCGGCCGCCCGGATCACCCGGGACGAGCTGACCTGGCGCGAGGCGTGGGCCCGGATCCCCGAGGCCGATCGCCCCTATCAGCGCACCTACACCGTGCGGGCGCAGCGCCGGAATCCGGTCGAGATCGACATCGACTTCGCGCTGCACGCGCCCGGCGGCCCGGCCTCGCGCTGGGCCCGCACGGCCCGCGCCGGCGATGCCATCGAGCTGCTCGGGCCGACCGCCGTGCGCAACGGCGGCTACAGCTTCGAACCGCCCGCCGGGCGGCGGTTGTTGCTGGTCGGGGACCATGCCGCGTTGCCCGCGATCGGCTCCATCGTCGAGTCGCTGCCGGCCGACGCGCGTGGCCATGTGTTCGTCGAGGTGACCACCGAGGCGGATCGGCAGGAGCTGGCCGCACCGCCGGGGATGCGGGTGAACTGGCTGCACCGGGGCGATGCGCCGGCCGGCGAGAATCGCCTGCTCGACGCGGTCCGCGCGGTCCGGCCGCCGACCGAGCACGGCTATGCCTGGCTGGCCGGCGAGGCCGGCCGGGTCCGGGCGCTGCGGCGCCACCTCGCCGAGGAACGCGGCATGGACCGGCGCGCCATCGCGTTCATGGGCTACTGGCGGGTCGGCCACACCGAGGAGACCGCGCACACCGAGATCGCGCATCCCGAGCCCACCCCGCCCCGCACGGCGGCCCTCGCCCACTGAGCAGGCGGCCGACCGCCCGAACGCACCCCGACCGACCACCCCTGCTCACGCCGCGTGCCCGGCCGCCCGATCCACCAGCACCCGGTGCGCGGCCACCCGAGCCACCACCAGTTCCACGCCGGGCCGGAACTGGCCGCCGGGGCGGGTGATCGCGAACATCCGCCGCTCGACCTCGATGCCCGGCATCGCCACATGCCGCACGCCCGGCCGGATCGGCGCGAACGAGGGCACCACCGCAACGCCCAGATCGGCCGCGACGAAGTCCAGGATCAGATCCAGGCTGTCCGCGCGGTGTGCGATCCGGGGCCGGAAGCCGGCGATCCCGCACAGCCGGGACACCAGTTCGCCGTCCTGGTCGCCGCGCGAGTTGACCACCCACGGCAGCGCCTCCAGCGCACGCAACTCGCGGGGCACATCGATCCGTTCGGGCACCGCACCGCGCCCGGCCGGGACGGCGAGGACCAGCGGAGTGCGGCACATCATCCGCACCGCCGCGCCGTCGTCGCGAAAGCGCTGGAACAGGCTGTAGTCGTAGCCGAAGCCCAGGTCCACCCGGTCGTGCGCGAGCAGTTCGAGCACCTCGGCCGGCTCCCGCTCCTGGAGCTCGAGCCGCAGATCCGGATGGGAAAGCGCCAACTCCCCCGCCACCGGCAGCAGATCGGCCGAGATCGCGGCGGCGTACGCGGCCACCTTGAGCAGGCCGCTCGGCTCGCCGTCGGCGCTCAACACCGCCCGGGCCGCCTCCTCGGCGGCCAGGATGTCCACCGCCTGCTCGGCGAACCGGCGCCCGGCGCAGGTCAACCGGACCGTACGGCCGGTGCGCTCGACCAGTTCGGCGCCGGTCTCCCGCTCCAACGCGGCGATCTGCTGGGAGATGGCCGAGGTGCCGTATCCGGTCGCCTCGGCCACGGCACGCATGGTGCCCAGTCGATCGAGTTCGACCAGGGTACGCAGCAGACGGGTCTCCATCCGCCCATCATCCGCGCCGAGCGGATGGTCTGTCCACCAATCCGCGGTGGACGCGGACTGTTGTCCTCGCCTGCAATGGGCGCATGATCAAATCACCGGCCCCGCTGCTCGCGCTGGGCTCGATCGTCACCGTGCAGATCGGCTCGGCCGTGTCGACCCATCTGTTCGACGCGGCCGGCCCGGCGGGGACCGCGTGGCTGCGGCTGTGCTGGGCCTCGCTGTTCTTCCTGATCCTGGTCCGCCCCAAGCCGTGGCGGCGCTCGCGGGCCGACCTCGGCGCCGCCGCCGCGCTCGGGGTGGCCAGTGCGGTGATGACGGTGGGCGGATTCGAGGCGATCGCCCGGATCCCCCTCGGCACCGAGGTGGCGATCGCCTTCCTCGGCCCGTTGGGCGTGGCGGTGCTGCGCCGGCGCGATCGCTGGGGGCTGGTCTGGCCGCTGTTCGCGTTCGCCGGGGTGGTCCTGGCCACCCACCCGTGGCAGGGGGACATCGATTCGCTCGGCGTGCTGTTCGCGCTGATCGGCGCGTCCGGCTGGGCCGGATACGTGGTGCTCACCCAGCGGATCGGCGACCGGTTCGCGGGCCTGGACGGCCTGGCCTTCTCCATCCCGGTGGCCACGCTCGCGAGTGCCGTGGTGGGTGTGCCGCAGGTGGTCTCGGGGGACGTGACCTGGCTCGTGGTGCTGGAGGCGGCGGCGCTGGCGCTGCTGATCCCGATCCTGCCGTTCGCCCTCGAACTCCTCGCGCTGCGCCGGTTGACCACCGCCGCGTTCGGCACCCTGATGAGCCTGGAACCGGCCGTGGCCCTGCTGGCCGGCCTGGTTTTTCTGCACCAGGTGCCAGGGGCGGGCCAGTTGGTGGGCATGGTCCTGGTCACCATCGCCGCGCTCGGTACGGCCCGCTCCGAGAACGCCCACCGCGAGCCGGCACCGACCGCACCGGAAGCAGAGGTGCAGAAGGTAGTAGAGGTATCGGTAGAGGTAGCGGCACACGTTCCCGAGACCACGCGGCTCGACTGAGCGACCCGCCGCCGCTCACCGCCGGTGCCGCGCGGGGCCGCCCCGCTCGGCGCTCATCCGGCGGGCGATCACCAACAGGTCGATCCACGCGATGATCGCCGTCACCGCGCAGACGATCGCCGCGATCACCCAGAACGTGCGCACCTCGGCCACATCGCCCGCGGCGGCCACCACGCACACCGCGCACCCGATCACGAAGACCGGCAACGCGATCGCGGACATCACCCGACGCGCGGCGAGGTCGCTGCGCGGATGAGCCGCCTCGCTGCCGGGCGGGCGCTTCGAAGGAGCGCGATGACGCGCGTTCATACCATTTCGATACCCGACCGACACGTTCATACGCGTTTGCACGGGCCGGCACGGCGGAGGAGGCTGGAAACGTACGTGATCGAGCCCTCCGAAGCGCCCGAGGCGAGCGCGGAGCGCGATCCGTACCGAGACGCAGGTGAGATCGATGCGCATTCTCCTGACCGCCCGGATGAATACCGAGGTGGCCAACCAAGCCATCGCCGACGGTACGTTGCCCAAGACCATCCAGGGCATCGTCGAGCAACTCAAGCCGGAGGCCATCTACTTCACCGCCTTGGAAGGCGGGCGTTCGTGTCTGGCCGTGTTCGACATGCAGGACTCGTCCGAGATGCCGACGTGCGCCGAACCGTTCTTCTCGCTGGGTGCCAAGGTCACGATGCAACCGGTGATGAACCTCGAAGATCTCCAGAAGGGCTTGGGCGCGCTCGGCTGACCGCCGCCGAACCCATTGTCGAATTCCCGCGTGGATCAGTATCGAATTCCCGCCTGGATCGGCTCCGTTACCGGTCGCCCACCTTCGCGTCCGGGCCGTGGCGGTTCGCCAGTTCCCGGCGGACCTGTGCGTGGTCGGCGCGAGTCAGCGCGATCCGGCCCGCGCACCAGATGCCCGGGAGCAGCCAGATCGCCGTACCCACCGACATCAGCACCCGGATCGCGGTCCGGGCACCGGCGTCCGGATCGTCGCCGCCGGAGTAGCCGGCCGCCGCCAGGGTCAGCCCCACCAGCCACACCACCAGTGCGGCCACCGCCGTCTGGGCGAATGCGGCCAGCCCGTACACCGCGCCCTCGCAGCGCCGCCCGGTACGCAGTTCCTCTCGGTCGGCGACATCGGCCAGCATCGACCACCCGGTCACCGCGACCGCCATGCTGCCCGCCGAGCCGAGCAGGATCAGCGCCCAGAACAGCGCGTCGTCGCCGCGTCCCGGCAGCAGGAACAGACATTGCAGCACCGCCCAAACGCTGGTGAACAGCACGTAGGTGCGGGACGTCCCGATCCGGTCGGCCACCCGACGCACCACCGGCAGCCAGACCAGACCGCTGACGAACCAGGTCAGCATCACCAGCGACGCGGTGCCCTCGGCGTAGCCCATCACGTGCACCGCGAAGTAGATCGCCACCGCGCCGGTGACCCCCAGCGGCGCCCAGCCGAAGGCGAGCACCCCGAGCAGCAGCCGCAGGGTGGGCGAGCGCAACAACTCCAGGCTCGCGCGCGGGCCTTGGGCGTCCTCGGCGGGTTCGACGACCACCGGTTCGCAGCCGCGCGAGGTACGCCAGGTGACCAGCAGCCCGCCGGTGGCCGACAGTGCGCAGACCGCGCCGGCCGCCGACCAGCCCACCCGGTCGCCGCCGCCGAGCGCGTCGCCGAGCACGCCGTGCAACGCGAGCGGCGCGATCGCCCCGAGCAGCGCGCCGAGTTGGGAGAACGCGGTACGTACGGTGGCCAGCGCGGTGCGTTCCGCGTAGTCGGTGCTCAGCTCCGCGCCCAGTGCGCCATAGGGCACGTAGAAGACGGTCAGACTGGTGAACCAGGCGAGCACGACGACCGGGTAGTACACCGCGCGGGCCGCGCCGGTCAGCCCGAAGTCGGTGAACAGCAGCCATGAGGTCAGCGCGTACGGCAGCGCCGCCGCGAGCAGGAACGGGCCGCGCCGGCCGCGCCCGGATCGGTGTCGGTCCGAGCGCAGGCCGACCCACGGTTGCAGGATCGCGTTCCACGCGGTGCCGACCATCATCGCGAAGCCGCCGAGCGCGGGCCCGGCGCCGACCACGTCGGTGAGGTAGTACAGGAACAGCGTGGTGAACGCCGTCCACATCACCGCGTTGGCCCACTCGCCGCCGCCGTACCCCCAGCGCACCCGCCTGGGCAGCGGGTTCATCCCCGGCCGCCGAGGATCGGCAGGTCCAGGTGGGAGGGAGCCTTGCCGTCGTGGTGCACGGTGTGTCGGCCGGCGTGCGGGTTGCGGTCCCAGCGGTCGAACGCGCTGCCGGAGAGTTCCACGCCGATCCGGTGTCCGGCGGCGAATCGGTGTCCGCCGGCGCCGAGTTCGACCTCGGCGCGGTAGACCCGGCCGGGTTCGACGGGTCGCGGCGCGGCGGCCGGATCGCGGTGCGAGAGTCGGCGGATGCCCTCCTGGACCAGTTGTGCGTAGCCGTCGGGCCAGATGTCGAGCAGGGTCACGGTGACATCGGCGTCCGGCGCGCCGGTGGCCACGGACACGCTCGCCCGGACGTCGCCCAGGACGGTGACCGGGTCCGGGAGCGGCGTGCTGCGGTAGACGAGCACGTCCGCTCGCGCGTGCAGCGGCCGGCGGTCGGTGAGCGTCGTGGTCATCGCCCACGGATCGCGGCCCTCCCAGGCGGCGACCGGGTCGCAGGGGTCGTAGGCGAAAGCGGTCGGCGGCTCGTCCGGGGTCGGCGGCTCCGGCGTCAACTCGCCGTCCGCGCGCAGGAACAGGCGCAGCGGAACCGCGTCCGGCGGCGGCCAGGTGTCCGCGTACCGGACCGTGTCCTCCCCCGTCACATGCGCCCGGACGCGCGGCCCGAGCGGCTCGCCGGCCAGTACCGCGTCGGTGAACTCCAGGACCCGGTCCCACGAACGTGGCCCGGCCGGGATCGGGATCCGGCCCACCCGGCCGTCGAAGTCGCAGCTCGTCTCGTGATCGGTCGGCGCGAGGACCAGTCGGCGGCGGTCGCGCAGGTCGGGGCGGCGGCGTTCCAGTTCGGTCCAGCACTGGAGGGTGCCCGGCAGCAGATTGTCGTACCAGCCGCTCCACACCAGGACCGGCACCTCGACCCGGTCGAGCAGGTCGCGCCGATCCCCCTCGGCCCAGAAGTCGTCCCGGGCCGGGTGGTCCACGATCGCCCGGTAGTGCTCGGCGGGCAGGCCCGCCGCGTCCGCGATGTCGCGCACCGGCAGATGTCGGGTGTCGAACCGGTAGGGGTTGAGGTAGCCGCGGCCGGCCTGGTCGCACGCCCACAGCGCGGTACTCGACAGGCACAGCGCGCCGCCCTCGTAGAGCAGCGTGTACTGGTCCAACCCCATGTCGCCGGGCGCCACGCAGGCCAGCGCGGGATGCCCGGAGGCCGCCGCGGCCCACTGGGTGAACGCGTAGTACGACTCGCCGCTCATCGCGACCCGCCCGTCGCACCACGGCTGCCGGGCCACCCAGTCGATGGTGTCCCAGCCGTCCTCGCCCTCGTGCGCGAACGGCGTCCAGACCCCCTCCGAGCCGAACCGCCCGCGGACGTCCTGGAGCACGGCGGCATATCCGCGCCGGGCCCAGTAGCGGCCGACGGCCGGCATGTACGCGTACGCCTCGCGCACCCCGTACGGCATCCGGATCAACATCGCCGGGACCGGGGTGCCGATCGGCGCGCGGGTACGGTCCGCGGGCAGGTATACGTCGGTGCGCAGCCGGGTCCCGTCCCGCATCGCGACCATGGTCGCGCGTGAGGTGTCCACCCGGGGGAAACGTTCGGCGGTGGCCGAGGGCAACTCCTTGAAGGGCAGCGCCAGATACCGGTTGCCGGCCAGGTGGAGCCTGGTCAGGGCCCAGGTGATGTCCGCGGTGAGTCGACGCATGCCACGTCCTCGGGTCGTGCGGTCGGGGAGACGCGAGTGACGCTAACCTCGACGGGACGGGGCCGGCATGGGAACAATTCACGACGGATTCGCTACGGATTCACGACGGGGTGCGATGGCCGACGAACCACCGACGAGCCCCGAGCCGCCGGCCGACCCCGCACCGGCGGCCACCCGGCGCGGCCGGGGTCGGCCGCGCGAGGTGTTTCGCCGACCGGCGGGCGAGGGCACGCCGCTGGACCGGCGGCCGGCGGACTACCAGCCGACCACCCGGGCGATCCTGGCCGCCGCACATCGGGTGTTGCTGCGCGCCGGGACGCCGGGGCTGACCCTGGTCGCGGTGGCGCGCGAGGCGCACGTGGACGTGACCACGGTGTCCTACCACTTCGGCACCCGACACGGGCTGATCGAGGCGCTGATGGACATGTTGTACGCCGACCCGGTGGCGGACTTCGCCGAGCGCGCGGGCGCGGCGGCGACCCCGGGCGAGCGGCGGCGGGCCTATCTGGAGAGCGTGGCCCGGATGTGCGCGGACGGGGACGCGACCCGGGCCTATTTCGCGATCACCGCACTGGCCCTGGCCGACGACGCGCTGCGCGCCCGGCTCGCCCGGCTCAACGCGTGGACCGTCGAGACGTTCACGCGCGCGGTGACGGGCGACGGTGCCGGGGCGAGCCGGGAGAGCCGGGTATTGGCCGAGTTGGTGTTCGCGGCGGTGGACGGGATCGAACTGCACCACGCGATCGGCGGGGCCGACTATCCGCTGGACGAGGTGCTGGCGCTGTTGGCCCGGTTGCTGGCGGACGCCCTGCCCGAGTGAGCGGGGCGAGTGTGCGCCGGCCGGGTGGGCGTGCTCAGGAACAACCCGAGGCGATGCGACGGAAGTTGGCGTAGTGGTCGCCGGTGTACCAGACGGTGTCGTTGCCGGGATCCCGGACCAGCCGCTCGGCGTCGCGGTGGTCGCCGTGGTGCCGGGGGTTGACGTCGTATTCGCGGTAGAAGCCGTTGTGCGGCAGGTCGCCACTGCGGTTGCCGTAGACATTGCTGCCGCGGATCACCAGATCGGTGTTCGGCACCGGATAATCCGTGGGTCGATCGGCGTGCGGCCAGCGCAGGTCCTTCCAGATCGCACAGGCTTGCCCGACCTCGGCGGGGAACTGCTCGACGGGCAACGGCGGCTCGAGCACGTCGGCCGGCCGAACGGCGGCCGGTGCGGACGGCGTGGTGGTGGTGGCCGCGCGGGCCACCGGTACCACGATCGCGGTCAGGAACAGGGCCGCCACGGCGGTGCGGCGTGCGGTGCGAGGAGTGATCACGCGCTGTTCAACGGGTGCGCGGGCGACGGGACACGGGGTTTGTGGTCGGCTCGGTAAGTCTGAAAAGCGCCGTTCGGCTCTCCGTACCTGATCCGGATCGCCGGCGCCGTCGCGAGTACGCTCGAGATCGAACTCCACGCCGGCCCCGGCGTGCCGATCGTGGGTCCGGATGGTCGTACGGTCGTCGGGAACCCGCAACGGCCCGTCGGACAAGACAGGGTGTGACCATCACCCCGATATGCGATCGCGAGTTGTGGGAGCGGGCATGCGCAGGTGAGCCCGAGGCGTTCGGGGTCATCTTCGACCGGAGCTCCCGCACTGTCTACAACTTCCTGTCCCGCCGCACCGGTTCCTGGGCCGAGGCCGAGGATCCGACCTCGGCGGTCTTCCTGGAGGCATGGCGCCACCGAAGCGCCGTCACCCTGGACCGGGACAGCGCGCTGCCGTGGCTGCTGGGCATCGCCCGCAACACCGCCGCCAACGGCGGGCGGTCCCGTCGGCGCTATCAGGCACTCAAGGAACGCCCGCCCACCCCGTCACCGGTCCCCGACCACGCCCAGGACGTCGCCGATCGGGTTCCGGTCGGCGGCGGGCGTTCGCGGGCCCGGCCGCCGATCGGCGAGGCCGACGTGCTTGCCGCACTTGGTGAGTTCACCTTGCGGCGCCGACCATTTAGGGTCGTCCCATGCTCGTGTGGATCAACGGCCCCTTCGGGGGCGGCAAGACGCAGACCGCGCACGAATTGCACCGGCGGTTGCCGGGCAGTGTGGTCTGTGATCCGGAGCAGGTCGGCTTCGGCCTGCATCGTATGTTGCCGAGGGCGCTGCGCGGCGACTTCCAGGATCTGCCGGCCTGGCGGCAGGGCGTGTTCGAGGTGCTGGACCTGGCGTTGACCCGGCACGAGGGCACGGTGCTCGTGCCGATGACGGTGATCGATCCGGGCTACTTCCGGGAGACCGTCGGGCGGCTGCGCGAACGCGGCCACGACGTCCGGCACTTCGCGCTGCTCGCCGAGCGGGAGACGGTGTTGCGGCGGTTGCGCGAGCGGGGATTCGGGCGGGCGGTACGGCTGGTGGCAGGCAAGGAGGCGCCGCTGCGCCGGGAGACGTTCGCGGTGTCCCGCCTGGATCTGTGCCTGGAACGCCTGGTCGACCCGGAGTTCGCCGAGCACATCCACACCGACCGGATCGGCACCGCCCGGGTGGCCGACCGGATCGCCGCGTCGACCGGGTTGACCCTGACGCCGAACACCGACGGCCCGGTCCGCGGCCGGCTGCGCCGAGCCTGGACCGGGGCGAAGCACATCCGTTTCGTCTGAGCGATCACCGATCACCGATCACCCTTGCGTTGCCAACAACACGTCGAGCGGGAAGGCCTCGGCATCCGCCCGGGAGCGGGACAGATGCAACGCGGTGTGGAAGTAGCCCGCGCTCTCCCGGCCCCACGGATCCTCGGCGGCGGCGGTCACCGCGTCGACGGCGTACCGCTGCTCCCGCGCACTGGTGAAGCGGCGCTGTGGGAAGGTCCGCGTACCGGCCTTCTCGGTGACCAGTCCGTGTCCCCGCAGCCCGTCGGCGATGCCCTGGTAGGACCCGGTGCGCAGGACGAACGCCGCCACCCAGACCGACCCCTTCGCCTCGGCCAGGAACGGCCGAAAGGTCCGCGGTGACAAAAAGCTGGCCCCGCCGGTGACGGTGATCAGCCGCGCCGACCGCGCGGCCCGAAGCAGCTCCGCCGAGGGCGGCGCGAGTTCCAGATTCTCCGCGAATCCGGCATCCAGCAGCCCGACCGCCCGCGCATAGGCGATCGCGTTGCCCGCCACGTCGAGCCCGACCACGGGCACCGCGTCGGCCCGCCGCCGAGCCGCGAACCACTCGCGATCGGCCTCGATCAACGCGGCGGTGTCCAACGCCGCGACCGGGGGCGACCCATACCGCTCGTACAACTCGGCCAGCGTCACGTCGTGATTGAGCAGCGCCGCGTTGATCCCGTACGAACAACAGACATCCAGCACCACGCCGCCCGCGTCGCGCACGGCCACCAGCCGCCGAAATATCCCCTGCGCATGATGCGGTGTCTGGTACTCCCACTCTCCGAGGGCCCGAAAGAAGGCCCGGGGATCCGGCTGATCGTAGATGTGATCGAACCGACTCATCCCCGCCGAATCTCCGACATCGCTCACCACAGGAACCACCTCCCACCCGATCCGTGCCCGCACCCCACCCACCGCAAGCCCCGGAAAAATCTCGGCGCACCCCCCGGTCGCCATGCAAGAATATGCTTCATGCAACATGTCTATGCAGTCGATCGGTTCCGCGCGTCGCCGACCTGGCCGGTGGGCTTCCGGGCCTACACCGGACACGGCGGGTTGCGCGCCGACGGGGACGACATCTCGATCGTGGTGTCCGACCGGCCCGCCGTCAGCGCCGCGGTGTTCACCCGCAGCCGCTTCGCGGGCGCGGCCGTGCGGTTGAGCCGCGAGCATGCGGCGGGCCGCCGGCTCCGGGCGGTGGGCACGCTGGCCAAGAACGCCAACGTCGCCACCGGCCGGCCCGGGGACACACACGCGGCCGAAGTGGCCGGTCGGATCGCCGCGATCGTGGCCGTGCCGACCGACGAGGTGCTGATCGGGATGACCGGCGTGATCGGCCGGCCGCTGCCGATGGACACGATCCGAGCCCATCTGGACCGGGCCGCGCGGCTCGGCCCGGCCGGGTTCGACGCCGATCCGGTCCGGGTGGCCCGCGCGATGATGACCACCGACACGCGTCCCAAGACCGCCGAACGCACCGTCGGCCGGGCCCGGATCGTCGGCGTCGCCAAGGGGGTCGGCATGCTGGAGCCGGACATGGCGACGATGCTCGCCTACGTCTTCACCGACGCGGCCGTGCCGCCGACCGAGTTGGACGCCGCGTTCCGGGCCGCGGTGGACAAGAGCTTCAACTGCCTCAGCGTGGACACCGACACCTCGACCTCGGACACCGCCGCGATCCTGGCCAACGGCGCGGCCGGGCCGGTCGATCCGGCGGAGTTCGCCGCCTCCCTCGCCGACCTGTGCCTGGACCTGACCGAACAACTCGCGCGGGACGGCGAGGGCGCCACCAAGCTGCTCCGGGTCACCGTCGACCGGGCCCGCGACGACGCCCAGGCCAAGCGGGTCGCCAAGAGTGTCCTGAACTCGCCCCTGGTCAAGACCGCCGTGCACGGCGCCGACCCGAACTGGGGCCGAGTCGTCATGGCCGTCGGCAAGAACTCGGCGGACACCGACATCGACCCGAACCGGGTCACCGTCCGCTTCGGCGCACTGGAGGTCTATCCCGCCGACCCCACCCCCGCCGCCCTCGCCGAACTCGGCGAGTACATGCGTCGCCCGGAGGTCGACATCCACATCCACCTGGGCCTCGCCGGCGGCACGGCGACCGGGTACGGCTGCGATCTCTCGGCCGGCTATGTCCGAGTCAACGCCGACTACACCTCGTGAGCCCGTGGCCCGACCACGCCGCGGACCGGGGTGGGCACGGGCCCCCGGGGCAGGGTGAAGTCGCCGGCCCGATGCGCGGACCGGCCGGTGGGGGTGGCGTGTAGGCGGAGTTGGAACATCGCGTCGAAGCGGGCGTCGCCGTCGGTCAGGTCGATGGCGCCCACCTCGGAGAGGCGGCGCAGGCGGTAGCGAAAGGTGTTGGGGTGTACGTGTACCGCCGCCGCGGCGGCCGTCACATCGCCGAAGGTGTCCAGCCAGGCGGCCAGGGTCTCGGTCAGGCGGGTGTCGTGTTCGGCGTCGTAGGCGCGCAGCCGGGCAACCGGGCCGGCCGGGGCGTCGTCGGTGGCGGCGACCCGGTCGGCGACGTCGACCAGGAGCGAGGACACGTAGACGTCGCACAACCTGGCGACGCGCAGCGGTGCACGCCCCGAGCGCAACACCCGCAGTGCGCGGTCCGCGTCGGCGCGCGAGGCGGGCAGGTCGATCGCGCGCGCGGCCACTCGGCCGATCCCGACCACCGCGTCGATCCGCCCGCCGATCCGGGCCAGGAACTCCTCGGCAAGGCGGACCGCCCGCGCGTCCGACTCGGTGGGCAGGATCGCGTAGGTGAAGCCGCCCAGTCGTGCGGTGGCCGTGCGCGGGTGTACCGCGGCCAGGTGCAGGGCCAGCGCGTCCACGATCCGGTGCTCCTCGGCGGTACGTTCGGCCGGTGCCGCGTCGCCGACCACGGCGAGCGCGAGCACGCAGGCGGGCTGATGCGCCAGGCCCAGCCGGCCCGCCGCGTCGACCGCCGCCGGGCCGCCTTCCAGCACCGTGGCCAACAGGTCGGTGCGCAGCCTGCGTTCGACGTCCGCGCCCGCCCGCCGGCGCAGCAGGTGCAGCGCGACCACCTTGGCCGCCTCGGTCAGCGAGCGCTCCAACTCGGCGGACAGCGGCGCCCGTACGACCACCCAGATCGAGCCGAGGATCTCGTCCCCGGCGCGGACCGCGATCGCCACCCGGGGCAGTTCGGAGATGCCGGCCAGGTAGAGCGGCCCCTCGTTGCGGTAGAGGGTGTGGAACGCGCCGCGCTCCTCCAGGATCCGCAACATCTCGGCGGGCACCTGGCGGTCCAGGATGGTGGCGATCCGCGGCTCGTCCGCCTCGTCCTGGCGACTGGAGAAGGCCAGCACGCGCCCGCTGCGATCCTCCACGGTGACCGGGCCGTCCAGGAGCGCGGCGATCGCATTGGCCAGGGCGAACAGGTCGCCGGACGGCGCCCCGTCGAGGGTTTCGCCGGTCTGCGTGCCGCCCACCTCGTCCACCGCGAGCAGCGCGCGCAGCAGGGTGGCGACCTGGGACCAGGACGCACCCGGGGTGAGTGCCAGCACCACCACGCCGGTGGCCGCCACCGCGGCTTCGAGGTCGGCGTCGACCACGACCGGGCCGCGCACCACGACGGCGGGCGCGCCCAGGCCGGCCGCGCGGTGCACCAGGGTGGCGATGGCCGGTGTCCCGTAGACGGCCACGCCGAGCACCACCGCGCCGGGCAGGTGGGCGGGTTCGTCGTGCGGGTCGTGGATGAGTACGCCGGTGACCTCGCGGTCGGGGTCCGGGGTGCCCGCCGCCAGCTCGAACAGGGTCGAGCCGAGGTCGTCGATGATGCGTCCGAGCACGGCGCGCGGGTGGGCGGTCATCGGCCGCCCGCCGTCCCGGCGGGGGTGGGGGCGCTCGGCCGGAGGGGTATTCGCGGTATGGCCGGCATGTTCATGATCGGGGATCCAATCGGTCGACACGGGTCCCCCGTCGAGCACTTCGTACCGGCCACGTCGCCGATGACCGGTACGTGGGCGGCAGTCTAAACGATCTTGGAGCGGATGTGCGGATAAATCGCGGCCTGATCCGCGCCCGCAGGCCGGCCCGTTTCGCCCCCGTTCCGGCCCGGATCCGGGTCGGTTCCGCCCCGGTTCCGCCCCGGCTCCGCGCTGGTTCCACCCCCGTCGCACCTCCCGGTTCAGCGCCCCTTCGGGACCCGATCCAGCACGTACGCGCCGTGCCGGCCGAAGCCGCGCACCACCAGGCCGTCGGCCAGCAGCCCGCCCAGCACCTCGCGCACCGCGAGCCGCCACGCGCGTGCCGCCGCCGGGTCGGTCCGGCGCAGCGCCTCGATGTCGCGCGGCACCGCGACCGACACCACGTTCGCGTCCGTGCGGCCGACGATCGGCCGCCCGTCGGGTCCCACCTCGATGCCGGCCACGACCTCCCGCGCCGCGTCGTCGAGTTCGGCCGGCTGCGGCACCCCGGCACACGCCAGCGCGACCCGGTCGGCGGCCAGGTCCCAGCGGGCCAGCAGCCGATCCGAGTAGTCGTCGCCGTTGAGCGCGTCGGCCATCGGTCCGTAGAAGTCGGCCAGATACGCGGCCGGTACGGCGCCGAGCTTGGCCAGGTTGAAGTAGGCGTTGCGCCCGACCAGCGGGTCGAACGTCCAGGAGATCCGGGTGATCCCGCGCGCCAGGCACCACGCGCGCTGATGCACCTTGAGCGCGTAGCCCACCTCACGCCCTCGGGCGTGTCGGTCGACGCCGGCGATGTGCGAGTGCAGGCCGTCGGTGGCGAGCAGGGCCACGCAGGCGCCGGTCAGCCGGTCGCCGGTGTAGCTGCCCGCGACATAGCCGCCGGCGTGCGCGAACACCCGCATCAGGTCGGTGTTCATCATCGGGTTGGTCGGGGCCGGTTGCCAGACGCGTTGGAACAGGTCGCACGCGTCGGTCAGTTCGGCCAGGGTGTGCAGTTCGCGGATCTCGGTGTGGGCGGCCCGGGCCGCGCGGTCGGCCGCCGCCGCCGCGCGGTCGCGCACCGGATCGAGGTCGCGCGGGGCACCGGGGTCGGGTTCGGGTCCGCGGTCGGCGCGGTACAGGTCGCCGCCGGTACGCGCGCCCGCCGGTGTCGGGGTCATCGGGTCCCGGCCTCCGTCTCCTGTTCGGCCGGCACGGCCGCTTCCGCCGGCTTCGCCCTGGTCGCCTTGGTCGCCGCGTCGGCGACGTCGGCCGGCTCGGCCGGTTTCGCCCCGGTCCCGACCGGCACACGTACCGGCAGCGGCTCGCCGATCTGCGGCACCCCGGACAGCAGGGCCCGGGTGTACTCGTGCGCCGGGTTCTCGAGCACCTGTGCGGCCGGGCCGTCCTCGACCAGAACTCCCCGATCCATCACCGCGATTCGGTCGGCGAGGTAGCGCACCACGGCCAGGTTGTGCGAGATGAACAACATCGCGAAGCCGAGCTCGCGCTGCAGGTCGCGGATCAGGTTGAGGACCGCGCCCTGGACCGAGACGTCCAGCGCGGAGGTGACCTCGTCGGCGACCAGTACGGCCGGTCGTGCCGCCAACGCCCGGGCCAGCGCCACGCGTTGCCGCTGGCCGCCGGAGAGCGCGTGCGGCAACCGGCCGCTCAGGCTCGCGTCGATCCCGACCAGGTCGAGATAGCGGGCCACCTCCTCCGCGCGCCGCGTACGGTCGGCGCGTGGCAGCGCCTCGGCCACCGAGGCGCCGATGCTCAGGCGCGGGTTCAGCGACGCGAACGGGTCCTGGAAGACCAGTTGGATCGGGCGACGACCGGGCCGCCGGCCCTGGTCGACGCCGTCCACCAGGACGTGTCCCGCGCTGATCGGCACCAGGCCGACCGCGGCCCGGCCGAGCGTGGACTTGCCCGATCCGGAGCCGCCGACCAGGCCGACCACCTGCCCGGCGGGCACCTCGAGGCTGACGTCGTCGACGGCGGTCACCGCACCGCGCCCGCGCCCGTAGCGCACGCTGATGTGTCGCAGTTCGAGCGAACCGGACGTGGCGGTCGGCGCGGTGGGTCCGGTCGCCTCGGCGACGACCGGGCCCTGCGTACTCGCGGCTTTCATCGGACCTCCTCCAGTTCGCGGGTTGCCGTCTCGATCGGGTCCCAGCAGGCGACCTTGCGGCCCGGGCCGAGTTGCACCAGCACCGGCTCCTCGGTGCGACAGCGGTCGGTCGCCCGGGCGCAGCGCGGCGCGAACGGGCAACCGGCGCGGTCCTCGCCGGGCTCGGGCGGGCGGCCGGGGATGGTGGCCAGTGGCTCGTCCCGGTCGGTGGTCATGCTGGGCACCGCGCCGATCAGCGCGGCCGAGTAGGGGTGGGCAACGCCCGCGGCCAGGTCGCCGACCGGGAGTTCCTCGACGATCCGGCCCGCGTACATCACCACGACCCGGTCGCACACCTGGGAGACCACCGCGATGTCGTGCGAGATCAGCAACAACGCCGCGCCGGATTCCGCCCGTACGTCCCGCAGCAGGGCCAACACCTGGGCCTGCACGGTGACATCGAGCGCCGTGGTCGGCTCGTCGGCGATGATCAGCCGAGGTTCCCCCATCAGGCCCATCGCGATCATCACCCGTTGGCGCATGCCGCCGGAGAACTCGTGCGGGCGTTTGCGGACCCGCAGTTCGGGGTTGAGAATGCCGACCGCGCCGAGTCGGGCGACGGCCCGGGCCCGGGCGGCGGCGCGTCCGGCGTCGTGGTGCACCTCGGCCACCTCGGCCAGTTGCCGGCCGACGGTGAGCGCCGGGTTGAGCGAGGCCATCGGGTCCTGGAACACCATGGCCAGCGAAGTGCCCTTGGGTGCCTGCTTGTTCAGGTCGCGGTCGGCGAAGCGCAGGGTCCGGGCGCTGACTCGGCCCGGGTGCGGGACCAGGCCGGCGGTGGCCAGCGCGGTCAGGCTCTTCCCGGAGCCGGATTCGCCGACGATGCCGACCGCCTCGCCCTCGGCGACGCTGAGGCAGACATCGTGTACGGCGGTGTGGCCGGGGAAGCGCACCCGCAGGTGGTCGATGGTCAGCAGGCCGGACTCGGCCTGCTCGGCCGCCGGTTCGGCGACGACGGTCTCGGCGACCTCGGCCTGCGGCGCGCCGCGGCCCGCGTTCGCCTTGGCCACCGCCTCGCCGATCAGGCCGAAGGTGATGCCGGTGAGCACGATCGCGGCGCCCGGGCCGAACGCCGACATCGGGTCGACCATGACCCGGTCGAGCTGCTCGTTGAGCAGGCGTCCCCAGTCGTAGTCGGGCGGTTGCACGCCCAGGCCGAGGAAGGACAGCCCGGAGAAGGCGACCAGGATGCCGGCCGCGACCTGGGCGACGAACAGTGCGACCGGTTCGGCGATGTTGGGCAGGATGTGCCGGACCACGATCCGGAACCGGCCCACCCCGAGGATCCGCGCGGCGGCCACATAGTCGGTGCCGGCGATCGAGGCGGTCAGGTTCTGTACGAGTCGGGCGGTGGCGGGGGCGGCGCCCAGGCCGATGGCGAACGACGCGGCGAAGGTGCCGACGCCGAAGATGACCGAGAGGAAGAGTACGAAAAGCAGGCCGGGGAAGGCGACCAGCAGGTTGACCGTCGCGACGACCAGGCGGCCGGCGCGGCGGCCCAGGACGGCCGGCAGCACGCCGAGCAGCAGGCCGCCGGCCACCGCGATCAGCGTGGCGAACAGGGTCAGTTCGAGGGTGAGGCGGGTGGCCACCACCACCCGGGCGGCGATGTCGCGACCGAGCGCGTCGGTACCGAACAGGTGCTCGATGCCGCTGTGTCGGCCGATCTGGTCGGTGTCGATCCGCTCCGCGGTGTCGCCGAGCAACATCGGGCCGAGGATCGCGGTCAGCGCGATGACGATGCTCGCAATCGCGGCGGCCAGGCCCAGCGGGGTGCGCAGGACCAGGCGCAGCCTGGGCAGGCGCGGTGTGGGTGCGTGCGGCATCGTCAGCTCCCGCGGATCGTGGACTGGGGATCGGCAACGGCGACGGCGAGGTCGACCACGAAGTGGATCGCGAGGGCGGCGGCGCCGTAGACGAGCACGATGCCTTGGACGAGCGGATAGTCCTTTTGCAGGATCGCCTGGACGATGGTCATGCCCAGGCCGGGCCAGGCGAAGACGTTCTCGATCAGCACGGTGCCCGCGAGCAGGCTGCTGAGCATCAGGCCGCCGAGGGTGAGCGAGGAGGTGAGCAGGTTGGGCAACGCGTGCCGCAGGTAGACCAGTCGGGCGGGCAGCCGCTTGGCCCGGGCGGTGCGCATGTAGTCGGTCTCGAACACGCGCAGCGCCTCGACCCGAACGATCCGCGACAGCGCGGCGATCGGGGTGATGGCCAGCGCGAGGACGGGCAGTACGTAGGAGTCGGGGCCCTCGCGCAGTGCCACCGGGAACCAGCCGAGGGAGACCGCGAACACCGAGGTCAGGCCGACCGCCAGGAGGAACTCCGGGATGGCCACGATCGCCCCGGTCGAGGAGGCGAAGGCCAGTTCGCCGCGCCGGCGGCGGCCGTTGCGGGTGTAGACGGCCATCACCATGCCCAGCGGGATGGCGACCAGCATCACCAGGACGAAGGCGTAGATGGCGATTTCCAACGTCGCCGGCAACCGGTCGCCGATCATCGAGGACACCGGGACCCGGGCGGTGATCGATTCGCCCAGGTCGCCGTGGAACAGGCCGCCGACGAAGTGCCGGTACTGGGTGAGCAGCGAGTCGTCCAGGCCCAGTTGGGCACGACGCTGGGCGACCGCCTCGGGTGTGGCGTTCATCCCGAGCGATCCGCGAACCGGGTCGCCGGGGACGAAGTGGATCATCGCGAAGGCGGCGGTGACCAGCGCGGCGAGGGAGACCACCAGCCGGCCGGTGCGGCGCACCAGGAAGGAGGTCCACGGGCCGAGGCGGAAGTCGAAGGCGCGGCCGACCATGGTTGCCGTGCTCATCGTGCACCGCCCTTGCGCAGTGTGATCGGCACGATGCCGCCGTTGTCGAGTTCGAAGGACGCGCCCCGGGTGAACCAGGGGGTGAGCGCGTCCACGAAGGTCACCACATCCACACGTTTGAGCAACTCGGACTCGGCCGCGCTCCATTCGGGGCAGCCGGTGATGTCCGGCTTGGCCATCGCGAGCGCGGCGAGGCGCTGGTACTCGGGGTTGTCGAGGGAACCGAAGTTGAGCCCCTTGGGCGGGTGGGTCCCGCTGAAGAACGGGATGAGCTGGTCGGGGGTGGCCACCGAGAGCGGCCCCCAGGCGACCTCCCACTGACCGCCCATCAGCGTCGAGGCGTTGGTGGAGGGGTTGGTCGGTCGGGTGCTGACGTCGACGCCGAAGGACTCCCACTGTTTGACCGCCAACTCGGCGGCGGAGACGAGCTGGGAACCGTTCGCGCCGGGGTAGGGCATCGAGATGGAGAGCCGCTTGCCGTCCTTGCTCCAGCGCCCGCCGGACTTCTTCCACCCGGCCGCCTTCAGCAACTCGGCTGCCTGGGCCGGGTCGTGCGCCGGGACGTTGCCGGTGACCGAGTCGGTGACACAGGGCGGGGCCATCGGGATGCCGAACCGGGTCGGGGCCAGGCCCTTGCCGCCGGTGGCCACCGCGCCGATCTGCTTGAGGTCGAGCGCGGCGATCAGCGCCTTGCGCACCTGCGGGTCGGCGGTGACCCGATTGGGCGCCTCGTTGAAGATCAGCATGCCCCACGGGTCGCGCATGGTCGGGCCCTTGACGCCGGCCGCGGCCAGTCGGGAGCGGTCGGCGCCGCCGATGGGCGCGACGTTCAGTTGTCCGCCGAGGACCAGGTTGGCCCTGGTGGACTCGTTGGCGACGACCTTGAAGATCACCCGATCCGGGGTGGCGCTGTTGTCCCGCCCCTCCGGTCCCCAGGTGTAGCCCGCGCGCTTGGTGAAGGTGAAGTGGTCGCCGGGGACGACCTCGGTCAGCCGATAGGGGCCGGTGCCGTCGGAGCCGTGCGCCAAGGTGTCCTGCGCCTGCATGCCGGTGGGGCACACCAGGCGCAGGAACGCGGTGCCGCGGACCAGGAACGGGGTGGGCTCCGCGGTCTTCAGGGTCAGCGTGCCGGCCTCGTCGTCGCCGGTGGCGCTGACCCCGGTGGGCACGAACAGGCCGTTCACGGGCGACTGGGTGGCCGGGTCGGCGATGTAGTTGTACTGGGCCGCGATGTTGGACGCGGTCAGTGGCGCGCCGTTGCCGCACGTCACGCCGCGTTTGAGGGTGAAGGTCGCCGAGGTCGAGTCCGAGGTCCACTTCTCCGCGACGCCGGAGACGATCCGGCCGTCGGGCATGACGTTGACCAGCGAGTCGTAGGCGAAGCGGTTCATCGACACCGCGGTCGAGACCAGCGTGGTCAGCGGATTCATGGTGCCGGGGTCACCCAGGATCCCGACGGTGACCGTGTCGCCGCCGCCGGCACTGCCACCGGAGCCGGTCCCCCCACATCCGGTGGCGAGCAGCACCGACGCGACGGCAGCCGCTGCGGCTCCGCGCGGGGCGCGTCTCATCGCGCGCCCCCGTCGGCACACGCCGCGCCGGCCCGGTCGGCGGCGTGGTCGCCGACGCCCGGCTCGCCGGCCACCACGCGCGGGACCGCGCGGGTCATGTGCAGGAAGCGGGCCCGGTCGCCGTCGCCGACGAACGCGTACTGGTCGTGCCGCCCGTTCTTCGCCTCGACGGCGATCAGCGTGCGGGCGTCGCGCACCACGAGCCTGCTGGTGCGCACCTGTTCGCCGGCCATCCGGGCCGCGACGCCGACGGTCCGCATGGTCAACTCCAGCCCCTCCTCGGAATCGACCACCTCGAACGCCATCACCGCCGAGGTGTATCGGCCGACGAAGTAGCGCGCGTCCACCACCGGCGGCTGCTCCGGCGGCGCCGAGGGCAGCGGGACCAGCACCTCGGCCGTGCTCGCGAACACGTCGCGGACCAGGTCGTACATCACGCCCAGGTCGCCGCCGTTGGTCAGGATCGCGATCGACACACCGCTGTCGGGAGCCACCCGCAGGATCGCGCTCTGCCCGACGGTGCCGCCGTCGTGGCCGATCACCGGCCCGCCGGCCCAGTCGAACAGGTTCCAGCCCAGGCCCCATGCGGTGCCGACGGCCTCGGTGTCGGGCACCCGCACCTGCGGCACGCGCATCGCCAGCGCGGACGCCTCGGACAACAGGCGGGTGCCGTCCGGCAGCAGGCCCCGGGCGACATGCGCGGCGGCGAACGCGACCAGGTCGCTCGCCGTGGTGGTCAGCGTCGAGCCGGCCGGCGCATTGGAGCGCGGCATCTGCCAGATGGGCGCCTTGGCGTTGGTGCCGTCCGGACCGGACACGTGTCCGATCGCCACCCGGTGCAGGATCGCCTCGTTCGGGTCGGTGGCCACCCGGGTCAACCCCAGCGGCACCGCGATCCGCTCGCGGATCGCGGCCTCCCAGGTCTGCCCGGTGAGCACCTCGACGATCCGGCCGAGCGTGACGAACCCGCTGTTGCAGTAGGAGAACATCTCGCCGGGCGCGAAGAGTTGGCCCGCACTGTCCGCCATGGCCGCCACCAGCTTGGCCACCGCGTCCGCCCCGGGGCCGTAGTCCTCGAACAGGTCACCCTCGAACCCGGCGGTGTGGCACAGCAGTTGACGAGTCGTCAGAGAGGCGGCGGCGCCCTCGTCGACGACCTTGAAGTCCGGCAGGTAGGTACGCACGGGCACGTCGAGGTCGAGCACACCCTCGTCGACGAGCTGCATGATCAGCGTCGCGGTCCAGACCTTGGTGATCGACCCGATCTGGAATATCGAGTCGGGGGTCGCCGGATACCCGAACTCCACATCGAGCACACCCGTGGCCGCGGTGACCGTCTCCTCGCCGATCCGTACCGCGACGCTGGCGCCGGGAATGTTGCCCCGCTCGGCCAGTTCACCGAGTCGCTTCGCCAGGTATTCGGCCGTTGGCAGCGCCCGAACGGCGGCATTTCCGGGCTGATCGGCTTGTCCCATTGTGGGATACCTCCTCGGAAGGCGGCGAGGGTGCCGCAGTGGACGATCACGCTAGGCAGCGTCCGAAAACCTCGAATCGTCGTCGTGGACGAAGAACCGCCGTCGAACCTGTCCGAATCACCGACGCCGAGTCGACCCACCTCGGGCGATCCTCGGCAGTGGCCGCCGACGGTCCGCCCGTCGACCGTGCCTAGGCTCTGTCCGGCGACGCGCACGGCGGCCGGCCGGCGTGGGGACGAGGAACGGGAGAAGCCGATGGACGTGTACATCTCGATCGACATGGAGGGCGTGGCCGGGGTCGCCACCCTGGACCAGATCTGGCGTGGCGGCAGCGGCTACCCCAGGGCGCAGTTGCTGATGACCGGCGAGGCCAATGCGGCGATCGAGGGCGCGTTCGCGGCGGGCGCGGACAACGTACTGATCAACGACAGCCACGGCACGATGGACAACCTGATCGCCGAGGACCTGGACCCCCGGGCCCGGATGATCCTGGGCTCCCCCAAGGCCCAGTGCATGGCACACGGCCTGAACCGGCAACACGCGGTCGCGTTGTTCGTCGGCTACCACGCGGCGGCGGGCAAGCCGGGCGTGCTCTCGCACACCTTCTCCGGCAACTTCACCTCGGTCCGACTCAACGACAAGTCGGTCACCGAGGCCGAGGTGAACGCGCTGATGGCGGCCCAGCACGGAGTGCCGATCGGGCTGGTCACCGGCGACAACCAGGTCTGCGCGGTGGCCCGGGACGTCTTCCCCGGCGTGCGGATCGCGGAGGTCAAGTCGGCCGAGGGGTGGGCCGCGGCGGACACCATGCACCCCTCCCGGGCCCGCGACCTGATCCGCGAACAGGCCGCCCTCGCGGTGACCGACGCCGGCACGCTGCGCCCGCTGCCGATGCCCGACGAGCTGATCCTGGAGGTGGGCTTCCAACTCCCCCTGGCCGCCGAGTTCGCCGCCGCCGTCCCCGGCGCCGAACGCCTGGACCTGCTCACCGTGCGCTGCGCCGCGCCCGACCCCGACGGCGTGATGAACCTGATCAACGTCTGGTACACGGTGGCCTCGCACACCGCGATGACCCACCTGCCGAACACCGCCGCCAAACGCTAGCGCCGCACCCGGCACTGGACATCTCCCTCTTCCGGGCCCCTCGCGGGCACCCGACCACCCACGGAGCGCACATGATCACCGACCAGGCACCGGTCGAGCCGAGCAAGAGCATCCAGGCCGTCTTCAACGCCGCGGAGGTCGACGGCTACCTGCACGTGCGCGACCTCGACGGCCCCGACGAGGTCGACTTCCGGGCCGCCGCGCCGGTGGTACTGGCCTCGGTCTTCAAGATCCCGATCGCCCTCGAGTACGCCCGCCAGGCCGCGACGGGTCGGCTGGATCGGGCCGGCCGGCACCTGGTCACCGACGCCGACAAGGAGGGCGACGGGATCGGTACCGACGGCTGCGCGCACGACGTGGAGATGAGCGCGCGCGACCTCGCCTACATGATGATGACGATGAGCGACAACGCCGCCACCGACGTGGTGTTGGACCTGGTCGGCCGGGGCAACGTGCGGGCCACGCTGGACGAGTTGGACTGTCGGAACACCTCGGTCTCCGGCTGCAAGGAGTTGTTCGCCGACCTGGCGGGCGAGTTGGGCATCGACCCGACCGCATCCGACATCAACGCGCAGGTCGCGCGGATCACCCCGGACCGGCTGCGTGTGCTCAGTGTCCGCGACCCGGCCCGCACCGCGTCGACCACGCCGCGCGAGATCACCAAGCTGCTCGCCGCGATCTGGCGCGACGAGGCGGGTCCGGCCGAGGCGTGCGCGGAGGTGCGCGAGATCATGGGCCGGCAGATCTGGCCGCACCGGCTCTCGTCCGGATTCGAGAACGAGATCAAGGTCTCCGGCAAGACCGGCACGCTCTGGGGCGTGCGCAACGAGGCCGGTGTCGTGGAATACCCCGACGGCAAGCGCTATGCCGTCGGGGTATTCCTGCGCTCGGAGGAGATGGGCTTCCGTCTCCCCCGCGCGGACGCGGCGATCGGCCGGGCCGCACGGGTGGCGATCGACCACCTGCGCGGCTGAACGACGGCGCGGCCGGCGGTTCGAAGCGGATGCCACGCCGCCGGCGACCCGTGACCGGCCGGGCACGATACCCGACTCGGCCCACCGAACGGGGCGCCGGGCGAGGCGATTTCGGGCCGGATGGGCGGTGTCGGTCGCCGTACGGTCCGGGCCCGACACACCGGGTGGGTCCGGCCCGCCGGGTAGGTTTCCGGCCTCCCGCCGGGTGGGTCCGGCCGGCCGGTGGGTCGCGGCGTAGCCGGCCCCATTCCGGCCACGCGGACGGTGTCGGTCGCCACACCGACCGACACCCAAGCGCCTACCACGCCCGGCCCGCCGGGTCGGGGCGCACCGCAGCCGGCCCCTTCGGACGACGCGGGCGCCCGGTCACAGTGCCAGGTCGGCGCCCTTTCGGGCCACGTAGACGGTGTTGGTCGCCGTACCGTCCTGGAGGGGATTGGCGAAGTCGACCACGTGTGCGCTCGATTCGGCGAATACCTGCGCCAACACCGCGCCGAACTCGGCGTCCGGCGGGTCGTTCGACCACAACGCGAAGACGCCGTCCGGGTGCAGCCGATCCGCCAGCGCGCGCAGCCCCGCGGGGCGGTAGAGCGCGGCGTGGCTGGGGTGCAGCACATGGCGCGGCGAGTGGTCGACGTCGAGCAGGATGCCGTGCCACCGCCGGCCCGGCGCGTCCGGGTCGAACCCCCGGGGGTCGCCGGCCAACGCGAAGAAGTCGCCCCGAACCAACCGGCAACGCGGATCGCCCGCCAGCCCGGCACCCAGCGGCACCAGGCCGCGCCGATGCCAGTCGATCACCTCGCCGAGCGCGTCCACCACGATCAGGTCCCGCACGCGGGCGTCGTCCAGCGCCGCCCGGGCCGTGTAGCCCAGACCCAACCCGCCCACCACCACGTCGAGTTCGGTGTCCGGCGGCAGCGCGGCCAGGCCGAGTTCGGTGAGCGCGATCTCGCCGGCCGTGAACAGGCTGGACATCAGGAACTCGTCGCCGAGCTTGACCTCGTAGACGTCCTCCCCCGTGGCCGGATCGCGCCGGCGACGCAGGCTGATCTCGCCCATCGGCGTCGGCCGCCAGTCGAGTTCCTCGAAACGCGCGCTCATCCGTGCACCCTCAACCGTGTCGACCCCGCTCTCCGGCGCCGGTGGTTGGTCAGCCTATAGAGCACCCGAGCGCGGCGCCCCACCAACGCGCCGGATCAGGCCGGCGGCAAACCCGCCGGGTGGTCGGTCGGGCGGTAGCCGCCGCTCGGCCGGCAAGAGCCCCGGAAGGCCCCGCCGTCCGCGTCGAACCGGAGCGTGGCGGGCCCGTCCACGTGGATCCGGACCCGGTGCCGTAGAGGAGTTCGACACTCGACGGGCCCGTCCGCGAGGGGGACCGCAGCGAAGTCCGCCCCCACCGTCCGGCCCGACCATCCGGCCCGGCGCAGCCCGACGGCCGGGTCGACCGACTCCGTGCCGATATTCTCCGCTACGCCCAACTCACAAGCCCTGCGCGGAGTTTGACAGATTTTGCCGGACGCGTGGCGGTGCATTGTTCGGGACCGGACCGCCGTGTGAGCGTTTGCCGATCGGGCACGGACCCGGCGGTCACGCTCGTCGGCGGTTCGCTCACCTCGCGAACGCGGCCGGCGAAAGCCGGATTCGTGGTCGAGGTTTACCTTCCACTCAAGGAGCCTCGATGAATCGCAAATCGATGACGGCCGGGACTGTCCTGGCCGTTCTCGCCGGGTTGGTGGTCTCCACGACCGCCCAGTCGGCCTCGGCCGACCCGTCTCCCCCTCCGCCCGGCTCGCAGGCACAGGCGGTGGCTGCCGCCGACCGCGCCGTAGGCAGCGGCATGGACTCGCTCGCCAAGGGTCCGGACGAGCAGTACCAGCGCCAAGCGGTGACCCCCTGGGTCAACGACCTGTACTCGGTCGCCTACGAGCGCACCTACCGCGGCATCCCGGTGGTCGGCGGCGACGCCGTCGTCCTCGCCGACGGCCACGGCCGGGTCCGCGCGACCCAGTCCGCGACCAGTGCCCGAATAGCCGCGAACACCACGGCCACGATCGACGCCAACGCGGCCGAGGCCACGTCCAAGGCCAAGTTGGCCGCGGTGGACCGGGTCGAGTCGCACCGGCTCGTCGTCCGGGTCAAGGACGGCAGCAGCAACCTGGCCTGGGAAACGGTACTGGTCGGCCGTACCGAAACGGCGCCCAGCCACCTGCACGTCTTCGTCGACGCGAGCACGGGCACGGTGCTCGACACCTACGACGACGTCAAGGCCGGCACCGGCAACAGCCAATGGAACGGCCCGAACCCGCTCGCCATCGACACCACCAACTCGGGCGGTACCTACTCCCTGCGCGACCCGAACCGCCCCGGTCTGACCTGCTCCGACTACGACACCGGCCAGGTCTTCAGCAAGTCCACCGACTCGTGGGGCAACGGCCAGGCGTCCAGCAGGGAGACCGGCTGCGTCGACGTGATGTGGGCCGCGCAGCACGAGTGGAACATGCTCCGTGACTGGCTCGGCCGCAACGGCCACAACGGCACGGGCGGCAGCTGGCCGGTCAAGGTCGGCCTCAACGACGTCAACGCGTACTGGGACGGCACCGGCGTCTCCATCGGCCACAACCAGGCCAACCAGTGGATCGGCGCGATGGACGTGGTCGGCCACGAATTCGGCCACGGCATCGACCAGTACACCCCGGGCGGCGCCGGCACCGAAGCCGGACTCGGCGAGGGCACCGGCGACATCTTCGGCGCGCTGACCGAGGCGTACACCAACGAGCCCGCGCCGTACAACACGCCGAACTACACCGTCGGCGAGATGGTCAACCTGGTCGGCCAGGGCCCGATCCGCTACATGTACGACCCCTCCGTCAAGGGCGACCCGAACTGCTACAGCTCCTCGATCCCCAACACGGAGGTGCACGCGGCGGCCGGCCCGCTGAACCACTGGTTCTACCTGCTCGCCGAGGGCACCAACCCCACCAACGGCCAGCCCACCAGCCCGACCTGCAACAACACCACCCTCACCGGGGCGGGCATCCAGCAGGCCGGCAAGGTCTTCTACGGCGCGATGTTGCTCAAGACCAGCGGCATGAGCTACGCCCGCTACCGCACCGCCACGCTCAGCTCGGCCAAGGCACTCGACTCGACCTGCGCGCTGTTCAACAAGACCAAGGCCGCGTGGGACGCGGTCAGCCTGCCCGCGCAGTCCGGTGACCCGACCTGCACCGGCGGCCCCGCGCAGAACGACTTCGCACTCAGCGTCAGCCCGAACTCCGGTACGGTGCAGGCCGGTTCCTCGGTCAGCGCGACCGTGGGCACGACCATCACCTCCGGCACCGCGCAGACCGTGGCACTGACCGCCTCCGGCCAGCCGAGCGACGTCACGGTGAGCCTGACGCCGAGCTCGGTCCAGTCCGGCGCGTCCGCGACGCTGAAGGCGACCGCCGCGGCGAACGCCGCGAACGGCACCTACGTCATCACGGTGACCGGTACCGGGCCCAACGCGACCCACACCGCCCAGTACACCCTGACCGTCGGCAGCGGCGGCCCGGGCGGCAACGCGCTCCTCAACGGTGGCTTCGAACAGGGCACCGCCAACTGGACGCAGAGCGCCAACGACATCACCAACAGCACGCAGAACGCCGCGCACAGCGGCTCCTGGTACGCGTGGATGATGGGCTACGGCTCGACCGCCACGGAAACCTTGTCCCAGGCCAACGTGCTGATCCCGAACTCCGGCTCGCCGAAGTTGCGCCTGTGGACCAAGATCACCACCCAGGAGACCGGGTCGACGGTCTACGACACGCTCAAGGTCCAGATCAACGGCACGACCCTGGCCACCTACTCCAACGTCGACGCCAGTAGCGCCTACGTGCAACGCACGGTCGACGTGAGCGCCTACAAGGGCCAGACGGTGACCGTACAGTTCGCGGGCTCCGAGGACTCGTCACTGGCCACCACATTCCTCGTGGACGACGTGAGCATCTCCTGACCCTCCTGACCCTCCTGACCCTTCGGATGCTCCGGATGCTCCGGATGCGCCCGATCGCCCTGCTCGCGTGATCGCGCGCGACCACCGACCGCCCTGCTCCCGGCGCCCCACGCCGGGAGCAGGGCTTCGCGATGTACGGGCGGGGTTTCGCCGGGCGACGAGGGGGCGACCATCACGCCCGAGGCGGGCGTACCCGCCGGGTGTCCGCGCGGGTGGCCGGTCCGCCCCTCGGTTGGTTCGTCTGGAGTGTGATGGCCTCGACTCGGTCCGCCCCCTGGGTCGGCGCGCGGCAGGTGTTGCGCAATCCGCGGATCTGGGTGATGCCCACGGTCCTCGTCGGACTGCTGGCCTTCCTGCTGTCGATGTTGTACATGGGTGGCATCCTCGACCCGCGCGGCGACCTGCGCCGGCTGCCGATCGGGCTGGTCGACGCGGACCGGGGTGCCCCGAACGCGGCCGGCGGGCCGAGCCTGGGCGCGCGGATCACCGCCGGCATCGCGGCTGCGCCCGATCCCGGGCGCACGGTGTCCTGGCGGGTCCTGGACGAACGCTCGGCCCGGCGCGAGCTGGCCTCGGGCAAGCTGTACGGCGCGATCCTGGTACCCCCCGACTTCACCGCGACGGTAGCCGCCCTGGGCACACCGACCGCCGGCGCGCGCCCGACGATCGCCGTACTGACCAACCCCGGCGTGGGCAGCCTGGCCTCGTCGTTGGCCACGAGCATCGCGCAACAGGCCGTCCGCGGCGCGTCGTTGCAACTCGGCGCGACGCTGGGCGGATCGGCGGGGCCGGACCGAAGCGCCGCCGCGAGCCTGCTCCTGGCCGACCCGATCGCGGCCCAGGTCACGGTGGGCCACCCGATCGGCCCACGCAGCGGCCTGGGGCTGACCGCGTTCTACTACACACTGCTCCTGGTCCTGGCCGGCTTCCTCGGCGGCAACATCATCTCCAACGGCGTCGACGTCGCACTCGGCTACGTGGCGAGCGAGATCGGACCGCTGCGCACGGAACGCCCATTGGTACACGTCACCCGAACCCACACCCTCGCCATCAAATGTGTGATGTCCGCGGTCCTGTCCATGCTGACCGCCACCCTGATCATGCTCGCCACGATCGGCATCCTGGACATGGACGCCGCCCACCTGCCGCTGCTGTGGATCTTCTCGGTCTGCGCGACCACCGCAGTCGGCCTCGGCGTCCAGGCCATCAACGCGGCCTTCGGCGGAATCGGCCAACTGGTCAGCATGTTCGTCTTCATCGTGCTGGCCCTCCCGTCCTCCGGCGCCACCATCCCGCTCCAGGCGCTGCCACCGTTCTACCGAGCCCTGTCCGTCTTCGAACCGATGCGCCAACTCAGCGACGGCGTCCGGGCGATCCTCTACTTCGACGCCCGCGCCGACGCGGGCTTGACCAGAGCCTGGCTCGGCATCACCTTCGGCATCCTGGCCGGCCTGGCCTTCGGCTTCGCCATGACGCGGTACTACGACCACAAGGAACTGCACCGAATCGCGCCCGGGACCGAGTAGCGCCGAGCAGCACTCGGCCCTACTCGGGTTCAGCCGGCCCGGTTCAGCTCCTTGACCATCGCCGAGATGTCGGAGTGCCTGCCCTCGACGCTCTGCAAACCGGCGATCAGCGTGTTCCTGACGGACTCGCCCTGGATATCCTCCTGCGGAACGACGGCGGCATGGCGTTGCCGGCCCGCGGCCGGACCGAAGACGACCTCGACCGGATCAACGGCGTCCGTCCCGAGACATCATCGAGTGGCCCTGACCGAAGGCGCCTTCAGCCGCTTTGGACGTCAACGCGGGAATCAGGTGCCGCGCGGCTCACCCGACGGTCCGGGGCCCTCCTCGGCGAACTCGTACTGAAGTTCGTACAGGTGGCCCGCCTTCGCCATCACCGTGACCTCGATCGGTCGGTCGCCATCGGTGTAGACGACACGCAGGGTGCGCAGGATCGGGAGGTCGCTGGGTAGTTGCAGGGCCTCGTACTGCTCCTGTGTGGGGATGCGCGCGGAGACGCGGTCGACCGTTCGGCGCGGCGGATGGCCCAGGTCGGCGAGGAGGGCGGGGGTACCGCCTCGGATCCTGCGGGCTTCCGCCAGTGCCGTGCCCTGGGCCAGTTCGATCGGGTAGTAGGAAGTGACCAGTTCGACCGGATGCCCGTCGTGGGCGAGCAATTGGCGTCGGATGACCGCGACTTCGGTCTCACCCGGCGCCAGACAGGCGGCCACGTCTCCGGGTGGGCGCACCTCCGCGACGTCCAGGAGTCGGATGCTTCCATGCTTGCCGTGCCGAGCGGCCTCGGTGAGCCACCGGTACGGCATACCCGGCTCGGCCGGGCGCCCGAAATCGGCCGGTCGTACCGTCTCCTGACGATGCTCGCGAACCGTTACGGCGGCACCCGCGCGGCCGATGACCAGGCGCTCGTCCTTCAGTACCTGTAGGGCCTTCTGAATGGTCGCGTTCGACGCGTCGAAGCGCTCCTTCAGCCGCTGTGTGGACGGAAGGTCTGCGCCCGGAACGAGGTCGCCGGACATGATCTCGTCCCGCAGATCCGCAGCGATGCGCTGGTGCAGCGGTCTGCGGTCGAAGGCGTCTTCAGCCGCTTTGGGCATCTCGGCCAATCCTTGTCTCGTAGCGGAGTCGCTGGGTAGCAGCCGGAAAGACGGACACGTCCACCTGGAAGGCTTCGCCACCGGCGTCCAAGGTCACCCGCACCAGCCGCAGCACCGGATCGTGCGCACCCAGCCCCAGGGTCTCGCACTCACTCGCATCAGGAAGCCGGGCACCGACCTCTTCCCGCACGCGGTGACCGGTGTGGCCGAGGTTCGCCAACAACGTCACCGCACCGCCGGGGATCTTGGCCGTTCCGGTCAGCGCCGTCCCATGTGCGATGGCCACCGGGTAGTAGGTGTCGGTCAGTTCGGTGGCCTCCCCATCGAGCAGGATGATCCGCCGCCGCTCGACCACGGGCGCGCCCTCCGGGATGTCGAGCAACGCGGCCACCTCACGGGACGCTGTCACGTCCCGAGCATGAATGATGCGCTGACCGCCCTTACGCCCCCCGGCAGCGGCCACCACGCTCCAGGCGTCCCGCTCCCCCTTCCCACGCGGCGTCACGTACGGCGTGGACACGTGCACCCACTCGTTACCGCCCACCGGATCCCCTTGATCGCTTCGGAAGTCGTGAACCTTACTGCTTTACACACTAAGCGCATAGGTCGACAGGAGAATCTTGCTGCTTTTCGCGAAAGGCAATATGATCTGCGCAAGAGGGTGGATCGGCCGTGTCCATGGCGGCTTGAGCCCCGCCCGGCAAACGACCGTCGAAAGGAGAGTCATGGCGACGGAGATACCGGATCCCAGCGTGACTGTGCTGCCTGGGATTGGGCGGCCGGGAGTGGTGCAACTCGTCGTAGAGGGTGCGATGTCGGCGCATCGGCGGCGGCTGTCGGGGCCGGTGACCGTGTCGATGTCGCTCGAAGCGGCCACCAGCGTCGTGGATCACATCGTGCAGTGCCTTCCGCTTGAGGAGCAGCGTCGCGTGGCGCGTCATGTTTTGGCTCGGGTGGGAGCGGCCACCGGGGCCGTGTATGGCGGACCTCCGCCGACGCCGGAGCAGTGTGCGGCGTTGATTGCGGATGGGTTGGCATTGATCGCAAGTTGTCGAAACGACATTCGAGAGGATGGAGGACCTCATGGGTCAGCGGAAGTCCCACAACGAACCGACATCGAGTCTTCCCGGCTGGTTGCGGGTGACGGCTGAGAGTCGGCGCGCGTATCGGGAGTGGGAGGCGGCCGGGCGCCCGGCCGCGCCGCATTCGTATACGAGTGGTGGTGGGTACGGCTGGGTTCCCGCCGTGCATTCGGAGGCCTACCGGAATGTGCACGGCTCGCGCCCTACATGAGGTGTACGGAGCTCGCGTCAGGCGCCGGGTGTTCGGGTTACTTCGAAGACCTCCACCATTCGGCGGAGTTTGGCCTCGACCCTGGCTGCGTCTCGTGGTTGGACGGTGAGTTCCACCGTGGCCGTGCCGGATTCCGTGGAGATGTAGGTGAGTCGGTCCACGCCGTGGTTGTTCACCGTTGCCGCGACTCGCGCGAGGGTGCCTTGGCCGTGGCGCATTCGGGCGATCAGCAGGGCCGATTCCGGGACGGTGGGCCGGGGGGCTTCGAGGACCTGGGTGCCTTCGTCAACCATGAGGTGTTGGCTCCTGTCGAGTGCCGAGTGGGGTGGGGTGGGGTGCGAAACCGGGCCGGGAAAGCAGAAAGACCCCTCGCGATGCGCGAGAGGTCTGCGTGCGGACGGTGGGCCGCAGGGAAATGATCGTCCTGGTAAGCCCGATGTCGGCACGCTGCCGGTAATAATCATCCGACGTCGCATGACATCGAAGTTCGCACACCCACCACGCGCCGTCCAACGTGTCTCATGATGCGGATGGGATTGGGATTGGGATTGGGGATGGGATTGGGCGTGGGGGTGGGACCGGGGGTGGGCAGGCGGGTGCCGACGGCGCCCGGCCGATTGCTCGACCGGGCGCCGTCGACGGCTCTGCTCGGCTCGATCCCCGCCCGCTCAGCTCGATTTCGGCCGGCTCAGCTCGATTTCGGCCGGCTCAGCTCGATTTCGGCCGGCTCAGAACTTGATCCACTCGCTGGACGTGGTCACCGAGTCCAGGATGTCGGCGATCGGCTCGATGCCCAGGCCGGGGCCGGTGGGTACGTCGAGGTGGCCGTCGGCGAGTTCGAACGGCGTGGTGATGTCCGTGGCGTAGTAACGGCGCGAGGCCGACGTGTCGCCCGGCAACGTGAAGCCCGGCAGCGCGGCCAGCGCCACGTTGGCGGCCCGGCCGAGGCCGGTCTCCAGCATGCCGCCGCACCACACCGGGACGCCGTGCGCCACGCACAGGTCGTGGATCGCCTTGGCCTCCAGGTAGCCGCCGACCCGGCCCGGCTTGACGTTGATGATCGAGGCCGCGCCGAGGGTGAGCGCGGCGGCGGCGTCCTCGACCGACTCGATCGATTCGTCCAGGCAGATCGGCGTACTCATCCGCTTGGCCAACTGGGCGTGCTGGATCAGGTCGTCGTCGGCCAGCGGCTGCTCGATCAGCAGCAGGTCGAACTCGTCCAGCTTGGCCAACTGCCGCGCGTCGGCCAGCGTGTACGCCGCGTTCGCGTCCACCTGGAGCAGCAGGTCGGCGCCGAACCGCTCCCGCACCGCCCGCACCGGCGCCAGGTCCCAACCCGGCTCGATCTTCAGCTTGATCCGCACATAGCCCTCGTCGACGAACCCCCCGACCGTTTCCAGGAGTTCCGGGATCGAGTCCATGATCCCGACCGACACCCCGCACGGCACCCGATCCCGCGCCGCGCCCAGGAAGGAGCCGAACGACTCGCCGGACAGCCGCAGTTGCGCGTCCAACACGCCCGTCTCCAGCGCCGCCTTGGCCATCCGGTGGCCCTTGAACGGCTTCAGCGCCCGCTTCACCGCCCGCGCGCTCACCCGCTCGCCCAGCGCGGGCAGCGTCGGGATCAGATAGCGCTTGAGCACGTCGGCCGCGCCTTCCACGTACTCCGAGCTGTACAGCGGGTCGGACATCGCGACGCATTCGCCCCAGCCCTCCGCCTCCGGTGTGACCACGCGCAGCAGCAGGATGTCGCGCGCGCTCTCCACACCGAACGAGGTGCGGAACGGTGCGCGCAACGGCATTGCGATCCGGCGCAGTTCGATTCCGGTGATCTTCATGGTGCCAGGGCTCCCGATCTGTTCGAGGATCTTGTTCGCGTTCACGCGGTAGGGGTGGCGCGGGTGAGGACGTAGCGGGTCTTGTCGTGGAAGCCGATCACCCGCGCGCCGTCGGCCAGCAGGCCGCCGAGGACGTCGCGCAGCGCGATCCGCCACTCCTTCGCCGCGCCGGGGTCGGTGCGCCGCAGCGCCTCGATGTCCGCCGGTACCTCGACCAGCAGGTGCTCGGCGTCGGTCCGGCCCAGGACCGGCAGGTCGTCGCGGTCGGTCAGCGCGGCCACCGCGTCGGGTGGTACGACCACCGGGATGGGTGCCGACCGGGCCGCCGCCGCGACCTGCGGGTCGGCCAACTCCCAGGCCACCAGCACCCGATCGGTGTCCGTACCGCCGTTGATCGCGTCGTCGACGGACCCGTAGAAGTTGGGCAGGTAGCCGTCGGGACGGCCGGCCAGCTTGGCCACGTTGAAGTAGGCGTTGCGGCGGATCAGCGGATCGTAGGTCCAGGTGATCCGGCTCAGCCCCCGGTCCAGGGCCCACTCCCGCTGATGCAGCTTGAGCGCGAAGCCGGCCGCGTGGCCCGGCCGGGCGCCGGTGATGTGCGAGTGCATCGTACGGGCGATCGGCGCGCCGAAGAACGCGACGGTGGCGCCGGCCAGGCGCCCGTCCGCGTACGCCCCGGCAACGTAGTTGCCCGCGTGCGACAGGGCCCGCATCTGCTCGACGTTGATCGGCGCGTTGCCCGGTGCCGCGCCCCAGATCTCGCAGAACAGGGCGCATACGTCCTCGAGTTCGTCGAGTTCGTGCAACTCGCGGATGATCGGCGCACTCATCGGACGACCGCCTCGATCAGGCCGGCCAGGAGCTGTGCGCGCGGCGCCAACTCGGCCACGATCACGTGCTCGTGGTCGGCGTGCGCGCCGCCGCCGACCGCGCCGAGCCCGTCGAGCGTCGGACAACCCACGCCCGCCGTGAAGTTGCCGTCGGACGCGCCACCCACGGCAGCGGACCGCAGCGGCGGCAGGCCGCGATGGGCCGCGGTGAGGCCGGCCAGGTCGAACAGCGCACTGGACGAACTCTCCTCCAGCGGCGGGCGGTTCGGGCCGCCGAGCACCTCGATCCGGGCGCCGGGCACGGTCGGGGTCAGACCCCGAATCAACTCGTCCACCCGGTCCTGGGCCTTGCGGGTGGGCACCCGTACGTCGACCGTCACCTTGGCCCGCGCCGGCACCGTGTTGGTCACCGAGCCGGCGCCGAGCACCGTCGGGGTGACCGTGGTCCGCCACCCACCGGACGCGCCGGCGCCGCCCTCGTCCGCCCGGGCGGCCAACTCGCCCAGGGCCAGCACCAGATGCGCGGCCTCGACCGCCGCGTTGATCCCCTTCTCCGGCTCCAGGCCCGCGTGCGCGGCCTTCCCGTGCACCACCAACTCGTACATCGAACCGCCCTTGCGCGCGGTCTTGAGCGCACCGCCGTCGGCCGACGCCTCCAGGACGAATGCCGCCGCGCACCCGCGCGCGCAATCCTCGATCAACTCGCGCGACGTGGTCGAGCCGACCTCCTCGTCACCGGTGATCAGTACGGCGATCCCGTCCAGGGAATCCGACGCGGCCAGCGCGTGGAACATCTGCACGAGACCGGCCTTCATGTCGAACACGCCCGGCCCGCGCGCGATCCCGTCCCGCACCGACCACGGGTGGGTCGCCAGCGAGCCCATCGGCCAGACCGTGTCGTGGTGGCCGACCAGGAGCACCTTCGGCGTACCGAAGACCCAGCGCAGGTGGGTCACCCCGCCCAGGACGATACGCTCGGGTGCGACGCCGCCCAGATACCGGGCACCCTGCGCGGCGACCACATCGGCACTGCGCGCGACCGCCGCCAGGTCGGCGGAGAACGATTCGCAGGTCACCAACTCGGCCAGATCGGTGAGCATCGCCTCGGTGTCGAACGCCCGCGCGGCGGCGGCGCTCGTCGTCGGGCCGGTCATCGGGCCCGGCCCAGTTCGGCGCGGAAGAGCCGGGCCACATTGCCGCCGAGGATCGCCAGGATCTCCTTCTCGCCGAACCCGCGTCGGACCAACACCTCGGTGAGCGCGGGCAGTTGGGCCGGGCCATCGAGGTCGGGCAGGGTCGCGGAGGTGTCCACGCCGGGGTAGTCGGCGCCCTCGCAGCACGGCGGGGTGACGTCCTCGAGCACCTCGCGCAGGAAGTCGGGGCCGATCCCGACATGATCGATGCCGGCCACCTCGATCACGTGCGCGATGTGATCGACGATCCCATCGATGGTGTGCTTGGTCCGGTCCGCCGAGACGAAGCCGGGAAAGAAGTTGACGCACACCACGCCGCCCGTGCCGGCCACACCGCGGATCTGCTCGTCGGTCAGGTTGCGGTGGTGGTCGCACAGCGCCCGGGTCGCCGAGTGGCTGGCCAGCAGCGGACGGGTGGCCTCCGCCAGGACGTGGGCCACACCGGTGGCGCCGAGGTGGGAGATGTCGAACACGATGCCCAGGCGTTCCATCTCGCGCAGCGCCTCGACGCCGGCGTGGGTCAGCCGACTGCCGGTGGCGTCCTCACCGCTGCCGTCGCCCAGCGGCGAGCGGCCCCAGTGCGCGATCGAGGCGACCCGGACGCCGAGCCGGTAGAGCGTACGGAACAGCTCCAGGTCGGCGTCCACCCCGGGCGCGCTCTCCAGCGCCAGGACGAGCGCGATCCGGCCCTCGGCGAGCGCGGCGTCGATGTCGTCCCCGGTCAGGCACAGCTTGACCGCGTCGGGATTGCCCTCGGCGATCGTGTGCGCGCACTCGACCATCCGCAGTGTCCGGCGCAGCGCCCCTTCCGGGCGGAACTGGTCGTCCACGAACACCGGCAGCACCTGTACGTCCACACCACCCTCGCGCAGCTGCGGCAACCACTGTTCGCGGAAGAAGCTCGCCCACCTTCCCGGTGGTCGCTCCACCACCGCCATCAGCAGGTCGTTGTGCGTATCGGCGACCACGGCACGGGTGTGCAGTTCGGCGCTCATGTCGATTCCTTTCGGTCGAGGTGTCAGCGACGCTAGGCCGCCGTGCGTGTCGGGTGCTTCGTCCGAATGACCAATGCTGTCGTGGCTTTCCGTCACCGAGCACCAAAGCCACGGTGTGGTCGGCGCATCGATCGACCACGTTTGCCGGACGCCTTCGAGGAGGTTTGCGCACCGGGACCGGGGCCGGCAAAGGCCATGGTGGCGGGCGACGAAGAACCGGTCCCGGCTTCGTCGCGCCGGACGATCCGCAAGTGCCGCCCCGGCACCTACCGTGCGCAGGTGACCCGGGCTCGCCGGGCCCCAGGGCGGGTCTTCAAACCCGATTCGGGGGGCCCGCCCGGGTGCCTGGGATTCCCTTCCCGGCCCCGCCCGTCCATCCCAGGCCCGCCCGTCCATCCCAGGGAGCGCCCGTGCCCGTCGATCGCCTGCTCCCCACCGACGAAGCACACGACCTGATCGCGCGGACCCGGGCCTTCGCGGACCGGGAACTCGCGCCTCGGGTGACCGAGTGCGAGCTCGAAGCACGCTACCCCACCGGCCTGTTCGCCGCGCTCGGTCGGGCCGGTCTGTCCGGGCTACCCTATCCGACCCGGTACGGCGGTGGAGGGCAGCCGTACGAGGTCTACCTCCAGGTGTTGGAAGAACTGGCCGGCCGCTGGGTGGGCGCGGCCGGCGCGGTGGACGTACATACCCTGGCGTGTCTGCCGACGGCCCGGCACGGCACCGACGCACAGCGTGAGCAGTGGCTGCCGGGGATGCTCGACGGCACGCTGACCGGCGGGTACGCCCGAGCCGAGCCGCACGCCGGGGCCGATCCGTCGGCGATCACGTGTCGGGCCGAGCGGACCCGGGCGGGGTACGTACTGCTCGGCACCCAGGTCGGCGTGGCGCACGGCGGCCGGGCGCACTTCCAGACGGTGTTCGCCCGGACCGGTCCGGGTCGGCCGGACGTGTCGTGTCTCCTGGCGCCGGGCGCGGACGAGTACCTCTACTTCGGCGCGCCGGAGGAGTCGACCGCACTGCGCGCGATGCCGACCACCGGCGCCTACTGGGACGGTGTCCACCTGGAGCCGGAGCGACTGATCGGGCGACGGAACGAGGGCCTGCGGATCGCCTTCGAGGTATTGGACGCCGGCCGCCTGGGCGTCGCCGCGTGCGCCACCGGGTTGGCCCAGGCGGCCCTGGAGATCGCCGTCGACTTCGCCGCCGGACGCGAACACCGGCTGCTCGCCGAGCGGTTGGGCGCCGTCGAGTCCGCCCGGGCGATCTACCTGGACGCGGCCCGGCGCCGCGACGCGGGCCTGTCGTACAGCCGCCAGGCGTCGGTGGCCGAACCGATCGCGGTGGCGGCGGCGGTCGAGGCGACGGGCGAGGCGCTACGCGTGCTGGGCCCGGTCGCCGACACGGACGAATTCCCGGTGGCCCGCTACGCGAGGGAGGCCGCCACCCTGCACCGCCGCCTGGCCCCGACGGCGCCGGCCACGGGTCCGCCGAAGGACTGCCGCGACGGGTCGGGGTTGGCGGCGGTGGGTGGGTGAGCTGGTAGCGCGCCCGGCGATGGGTCCACCGCGTACGGCGTTGCGCCGCCCGGTAGTTCGCGACCGCGGCGGAGACCGACGGGCGCCGCCGCAGGCGGTGGGAGCACCTCGGTCCGTGCCCCGAGCGCCACATGTGTCACCCGAGCGGCCCTTGCGCCGATCAGTGCCATTGGCCAGCGTGTAGGCGCGCCCGCACATCGTGTGCAGATCGCGCCGGTCGGGCGTGGGGGCGGACGAGAGCATGGGGAGTGCCGTGAGCGAAGGCAACGACAGCGCCGGCCATCATGGGCGGGTGGACGAACCCATCGTCCGGATTCGGATCCATCCCGCGATCGGCATCGCCCGGGTGGGGAACAGCACTCGGCCGGACGGGTGGTTCTATGGTCCGGAAACGCCGAACCCGCCGGTGTCCGCGCCCGGTTCGGTCAAGGATCGGGATGGGGCGATCAAGCGCCAGGCGGCCCGGTTCCGGCTGTACGGCTACGCGGCCGACGGGCGGGTGTTGCGCGAGGTGACCCGCGCCGACCAGGGCACCACGATCACATGGGGCGTGCACGTGGCCAATCGGAAGGCCGCCTGGTACGAGTTCCATCTGCCGCTCGACATCCCCGACTCGCGGGATCCGGCGGCCAAGCCGTCCGTACGGCGCAACCCCCGGGTCACCGACCGCCGTTCGCTGGTCATCGATCCCGGGCGCAAGACCCTGAACGCGGCCGGCGCCGGCCCGGTGGCGTTCGCCGGCGGGCGCTTCCTCGGGCGGGTCGACGTGCCGCTGGGCGAGATGCGTACCGACGAGCACGGCCGGTTGGTGGTGCTCGGCGGGCACGGCAGGTCGGGGTCGCCAGATCACGCGCCGCTCGCCTCGGTGACCAACAACGACGGCTGGTACGACGACATCTCCGACGGCCCGGTCACCGCGACGGTCACCATCGGCGGCGCGGCGATCCCGGTGGACCCGGCCTGGGTGGTGGTGGCGCCGCCCAACTTCGCGCCGGACGTGCGGACCTTGCGCACGCTGTACGACCTGCTCTTCGACGTGTTCGTGACGACCGGTCAGCTGCCCTTTCCGGCCAAGGTCTCGTTCGGCGAGCACATCGAACCGATCCTGCGCCGATTCTGCGATCTCCAGTGGGTCAACGCCGGGTTCGCGGCGCAGTTCGGCTGGTCCGGGCCGGAACACTTCCTCGCTCCGGAGACACTGAAGCGGTTGGCCAGTCCGGCGGACAAGTATCACGAGCTGCGCCGGCAGGTCTACACCGCGTTGCGCGACTACGACCGCGACGGCAGGTCGCCGACGCCGTGGCCGTGGTTGTACGGGGACGGCATGGCGAGTGTGCCCAGGACCGTGCGGCAGCACCTGACGTTGTCCCCGACCCAGGACAGATTGTTGCTCGCCTGGTCGCGCGGCGAGTTCGACGGCACGCCGTTCGCGGGCTACCCGCACGCGGTGGAGGACGCGCCGCTCGCCGCGCAGCCGGGGCTGTTGGATCGGGCCGCACTGGACTTCTGTGTGGCCGACGCGTTCCATCCCGGGATCGAGGTGACCTGGCCGATCCGGCACGCGTCGATGTTCGCCGCGCCGTTCCGGATCCGGGCCCGGGCCGAGGGTGCGGCCGATCCGGACTATGGGAACACGCTCACCCCGGACGCCGCGCTGGCGGCGAACGGGCCGGTGTACGCGCAGGGTCCGGGCGACCTGAGTCGCTGGATGGCGGTGCCGTGGCAGACCGATACGGCCGGGTGTCGGGCGGGCTACGAGGCACAGGCCGGGCTCGGGCCGCGCTACGACCCGTACGTGCCGACCTTCTGGCCGGCGCGGGTGCCCAACCATGTGCTCAAGCAGAGCGACTACGAGACGGTCAACCGCCCGGACGGGCCCGGAACGCTGGACCGCGAGGCCGCGTTCGCGCACCGCGCGGTGTGGTTGCGCGGGCTGACCGGGGCCACGCCGGAGGCGCAGCGGCGGCAGATGGTGGACGGCTGGTACAAGCTGGGCATCGTCGAGGTACGGCCGTACACCGTGGGTGACGGCCGGTTCCCGCCGCTGATGCAGGTCGAGTCGACGCCGGAACCGCCGTTCGACCGGGCGGCGGACGCCAACAACCTGGTGAACGTGCACGTTCCGGAGCCGGCCGGGTCCACCGCGGTGGTCCTGGCGGTGGCCGAGGCGACCGGGCAGGACGTCGCGGACGTGACGGTGGGGCACATCGACAACATCGAGCCGTACCTGGACTCCAGGTGACCGGGGCCGGGGTGCCGATCGTGTGCCGCCGCTACGACGTCGTGGTCGCGGGTGGTGGTCCGGCCGGCGCCTCGGCCGCGATCACCCTGGCCCGGGCCGGGCGTTCGGTCCTGCTCGCCGACGCGGGTAGCGGGCCGGCGGCGATCGGCGAGGCGCTCCCGGCGGCGGCGGGACGGTTGTTGGCCGACCTGGGCATCGCCGACCCGCTCCCCGGCCACCTCGCGTGCCACACCACGCTCTCCGCGTGGGGTTCGCCGACCCTGACCGCCGTATCGAGCATCACCGACCCGGACGGCCCCGGCCTGCACCTCGACCGCCCCCGCTTCGACCGCCAACTCCGCGAGGCCGCACGGACGGCAGGCGCCGAGGTGGCCGAACACACCCGAGTGGGCGCGCCGTTCCGGAACCAGGACGGCACCTGGTCGGTCCCACTGGGCCACGAACTCGTCGGCGCCACCTGGCTCGTGGACGCAACGGGCCGCCGCGCCGGCCTCGCCACCACCTGCGGCAACGCCCGCCGGCACACCCAGGACGCCCTCGTGGCACTACACGTCACCCCGACCGACCACACCGAATCCGACGCAAGCACCCTGGTCGAATCCACCCCCGACGGCTGGTGGTACACCGCCCGACTCCCCGGCAACCGACGCCTACTCGCCTACTTCACCGACGCCGACTCCCCCACTGCCCACCCGGACCACTTCCGCACCCGACTCGCACAAACCAACCACATCGCCGAACGGATAGCCGACCCCAGCACCGAGGCCCCCCGCCGCGCCGCCGCCCACAGCGCCCACCTCACCCCGGTCTGCGGCACCGACTGGCTGGCCGTCGGCGACGCCGCAATGGCCGTCGACCCCATCTCCTCCCAGGGCATCCTCACCGCGCTGTACACCGGCCTGACCGCCGGCCAAACCATCCACGCAAGCCTCGCCGGCCACCCGGCCGCCCAAGCCGACTACCAGTCCCGCATCACCACCCTGTTCCACGCCTACCGCCACAACCACCACACCACCTACACCGCCGAACAGCGGTGGGCGGAACAGCCGTTTTGGCGGCGGCGGCAGATGCCCACACAATCCGTTCACCCGTTTGAGGGGTTCCTGGCAGAACCGCACCCTGCCACCCAGGAGCATCCGTACGGTTTGGGATCGACGGCGGCACATCGGCCCGGGTAATGGCCCGGTGCGTTGTCGGCGGTAATCATGGAGACATGACGCGACGCGAGCCACAGAAACGGAGGCCACCAGTGACCACGGTGACCGAACGCGTAGGCATGCCTGTCGAGGAATTCGAGCGCATCGCCCGCGACACCGCCGAGTCGGTACGACTGGAGCTAATCGGCGGCAAGGTGGGGGTAAAGGCGATGGCCGACGGCGACCACATCGAGATCGTGATGTGGCTGGTCAAGCTGCTCGCGCGGCTACGACCGGAACTCACGCTGTACGTGGAGCGCGGTCTACAAGTCGAGCAGTACCGTAAGGGTCGAGCCCGTCCCGACGGAACCCTCGCGCACGAAGAGACCTTTAATGCTCAGGGTGAATGGGGTGACCCTTCCGCAGTTCTCATGGTCTTGGAGGTAACTTCGTTCGACCGCGACACCGACCGCCGCGATCGCGAGGACAAACCCCGTGCCTACGCTGAGACCGGCATCCCGCTGTACCTTCTGATCGACCGTGACAGTTGCGAGGTCGCCGTGTATAGCGACCCCGCCGATGGTGCGTACACCACCTTCGTCAAGCGACCCTTCGGCAAGCTGGTTCACCTCCCGGCTCCGGTCGATGTCGAGCTTGAGACCGAGCGCCTCTGGCGCTGGGTACGTTGACGTTGCCGGCGAGACCCCTTCGGGCTCGCCGGCAACGTTCCGTCAGTCCCCCGTCGACTCCCGCGTGCTGCGCGGCCGCATGTCCGTCCAGACCCGGTCGATGTGGGCCAGGCAGTCGGGGCGCGTGCCGGTGAAGCCTTCCGCTTGCCAGCCTGCCGGGATGTCTCGGTCGGTGGCCCAGACCGAGTATTGGTCCTCGTCGTTGATCACGACTCGGCAGATGGCTTCGGGTTGTTCGTCGGTGGTCATACCTTCTCCAATTCGAGTTCGGATGACGCGGCGGCGGTGGTCGCGGCCGTCCGCTTCTTGCGGCGTTCCTCGATGCCGATCAGGTCGTCGGGCATCGCGTCCGGG
The DNA here is from genome assembly GCF_049739465.1 of Embleya sp. AB8. NCBI lineage: Bacteria > Bacillati > Actinomycetota > Actinomycetes > Kitasatosporales > Streptomycetaceae > Embleya > Embleya sp. AB8. The sequence continues at coordinate 196,547 of NZ_JBMHHY010000005.1, read as the reverse complement.
ACCTCGTCGTCGAAGTGCGAGAGCACCCGGTGTCGGAACGAGGCGAGCGCGAGCAGGATCATCGCGGACGCGCACAGCAGGTACAGGAATCCGGTGCCTCGGCCATCCCCCACGCCGATCACCCGACCGACGCTGGAGGCGAGCGCCCCGCCCGGCCTGAACAGCGGTTCGAGCAGGTGCACCGCCAGCGGCGCGATCACCCCGAAGCCCAGCGGCAGGGTGGACCACGCGACCATCGTGTTCAGCGCGATCACCCGGCCGTGGAACCGCTGCGGCACCTTGACCTGGATGATCGTCGCGTAGATCCCGTTGAGCAGGGACAGGCCGAAGAACACCCCGAAGAAGCCGATACCGACCAGCACCGGCGAGGGCCGCAGCCCGGCCACGAACGCGAACACCGCGATCAGCATGGTGGCCAGCAGGATCCCGTGCATCCGGCGATGCCGAGGCCCGCCCCACACCCCCATCGCCACTCCGCCGAGCAGCGCCCCCGCGCCACCCGCGACGCCGATCACACCGGCGGTGTGTACCGATCCGAAGGACAACACCAACGGCGTCATCAACACCAGCATCGGCGCCAGGAACACGTTCAGCAGTGCGAAGTAGAGCAACATCGTGCGGAATCCGGCGTGCCCCATCGAGTAGCGCACCCCGTTGGCGATCTCCTTGACCATCGTCTCGCGCCGGGTCTGCGCCATCGTGTCGGGGAACGGGACGAACGCGACCACCGTCACCGCGATCAGGAACGTAGTGATATCGATCAGCAGGATGCCGCCGAGTCCGATGCTCGCAAGCAGCGCCACCGCGATCAGCGGGACCACCAACTGGGCCAGCCCGGTGGACATTTGCACGATGCCGTTGGCGTGTCCCAGATAGCGCTTGGGCACCAGTTGCGGTACCGCGGAGTTGTAGGCGAGCCGCTGGAAGGTGGCGGTCACCGACAACACCACCAACAGGCCGTACACCGAGCCCACGCCCAGTTGCCCCGCCCACAGGAGCAACGCCATCACCACCTGGACCGCGCCCGCCGCGCAGTCCGCCGCCAGCATCACCGACCGCCGGCTGTTCCGGTCCACCACCGCGCCCGCCAGCGGCGCGATCACGATCCCCGGCACCAGTGCCAGCACCGAGAACAGCGCGAACTGGGTGAGGGAATCCGTACGCAGATAGATCCAGATCGGAATCGCGAACTCGGTCAGCGCCGACCCGGTGATCGAGGCGAGTTGCCCAAGGGCCACCGCCATGAACCGGCTCATGCTGGGCCGTACCGCGCGCCGATCCGCCGGCCCGACGTCCACCACGGAGCCCGATCCCGAGCCCGGTACCTGCTCGGCCTGCGACCCGGCCTCGGCCCCGGAGACCCCGTGCAGCCACCACCCGGCATCCTCCCCGCGCACCGCCCGGGTCAGTGGCTCGGTACGATCGCGCGCCATCGCGTCGTGCGTCGCGGTGACGATCTCGGCCAACTCCTCGGCCCGGTAGCGCAGGAAGTAGTGCCCCGCCTCGTCGATCACCACCAGTGCGGTGGCGGCGGCCATGAAGTGCCACTCGCGATAGCGCTCCTGGTAGAACTCCGTACTGGGGTCGCGCTCCCCGATCACCGAGATCACCGGCGCGGCGAGCGCCGGCATGCCCTCGGCCATCCGCCGGGTGAAGTACGCCTCCGAGGTCAGCCCGTCCTTGCGCATGTTGCGGATGATGAAGGTGACCTGCTCCTCGTCCAGGTCGCTCAGATCCGCGCCCATCGAGGTCAGCCAGTTCAGGTGCACCCGGTCCCCGCGCAGCCGTTCCAGTCCGGCGAATCGGGACAGCGCGCCGAGCAGGCCGCCTTCGGGCCGGGCGAACGGGAAGATCGCGCCGAGGTAGACCGCCTCCAACCGGCGACCGGACTGCTCCAGGAGGTGGGCGATCTGCGCGGTGAGCGCGCTGCCCACCCCGCAGTGCCCGTACAGCGCCAGGGGGCCATCGACCCGGGCCAGGATCTCGTCCACACACTCCCGGGCGACCTCCTCGATCGGCCGAGGCGCCTCGGGCATCGACAGGTCGTGGCCGGGAATCGCCACCGAGTAGAGCGAATGACCCGCCGGCAGCGCATCGGCCAGCGGTTGGAAGACCACCGCGCTGCCCCCGCCGTAGGGGACGCACACCAGCGAGAGCACCCGCTGCCCGGCCGGCACCGGTCGGGTCAACTCGTGCAGCAGCGACCGGGGTTCGTTCTCGTCCACCGGCCGGGCAAGCAGTTCGGCGAGTTCGCGGATGGTGCGGTGTTTGAACAGCTCCAACAGCGAGACCTGCCGACCGCCCGGGGGTAGTGCCTTGCGCAGCCCGGCCAGCACCTGCATGGCAAGGAGCGAGTGCCCACCCAGTTCGAAGAAGTCGTCGGTGACGCCGACCGCGTCGAGTTCGAGCACCGCAGTCCAGATCCCGACCAGCGCCTCCTCGACCTCGCCGACCGGCGCCACCCGCTCCCCACCGGCCGCCCCGCCGCCGGCGTCGGGTTCGGGCAGCAGCGCCCGATCGACCTTGCCATGTGCCTTCAGCGGCAGCCGATCCAGCCACACGAACCGCGACGGCACCATGTACTCCGGGAGCCGCAGCAGCAGTTCGCGCCGCAACTCCGCAGCCGCCGGCGGCTCGCCCGGATCGTCCTCCGGCGGCACCAGGTAGGCGATCAGCCGCTGCCCGCCCACCGGCCCGCGCGCGTCCACCACGGCCTGACCGATCGCCGCGTGCGCGCGCAACGCCTCCTCGATCTCGGCCGGTTCGACCCGGTAGCCGCGAATCTTGACCTGCTGGTCGGCCCGCCCGAGGAACTCGAGGTCGCCGGTGGGCAGATACCGCCCCAGGTCGCCGGTGCGATACAACCGCCCACCCGGCGGGCCGAACGGGTCGGGGACGAACCGGTCGGCCGTGGCCCCGGGTCGGCCCAGATACCCGCGTGCCAACCGGGCGCCGCCGATGTGGATCTCGCCGGTGACGCCGATCGGTACCGGTTCCAGGTGCGCGTCCAGGAGGTACACCCGCGCGTTCGGCAACGGCCGCCCGATCGGCGTCACCGTCGAGGTCACCGCGGCCCCCGCGCGGATCCGGTAGGTGGTCACCCCCACCGTGGTCTCCGTCGGCCCGTAGTGGTTGACCACCGCACAGGTCCCGAGCCCGGCCAGGTCCCGGGTCCACTCCCAGGCCGAGCCCTCGCCGCCCAGGATCAGCAGCCGCCGGGGCAACAGGCGTTCGGCGCCCACCTCGGCGGCCAGTCCGGCCAGATGGGACGGGGTCATCTTGAGGTAGTCGACCGGATGCCGCGCCAGGTAGTCGGCGAACTCCGCGCCGGACAACCGCTTGGGCATCAGGTGGAGTTCGCCGCCGGTGGTCCAGGCCAGATAGAGCGCGGTGATCGCGAAGTCGAAGGACAACGACTGGGCCAGCCCGTAGACCGCCCCCGGCACCACCTCGAACCGCTCCCGCACGCCGTCCAGATAGGCCAGCGCCTCGCGATGCTGGACGGCGACACCCTTGGGCCGTCCGGTGGATCCGGAGGTGTAGATGACATACGCCAGATTGCCCGGCCCGGCGCCACCGGCCGGCGGCGCCGCGTCCGCCGCCTCGATCGTGTCGCGTTCCCGATCGAGCAGCACGACCGGACCGGTGTGTCCGACGGTTCGCTCGCGCAGCGTCGTATCGGTGACCAGCACCCGGACCCCGGCGTCCGCCATCATGAACGTCAGCCGTTCCACCGGCTGTTCGGGGTCCAGCGGCAGATACGCGCCACCCGCCTTGAGGACGGCGAGCACCGCCACCGCGAGGTCCAACGACTGCTCCAGGCACAGCGCGACCGGCGTCTCCGGGCCGACCCCGCGCGAACGCAACACTCCGGCCAGGCGGTTGGCACGCGTGTCGAGTTCGCCGTAGTCCAGGGTGGCGCCCTGATGGGTCACCGCGGGCGCCCGTGGATCCCGCGCGACCTGTGCCTCGATCGCCCGGGCCAGCGTGGTGTGTTCCGGCAGCGGCCGGGCGGTGTCGTTCCAGTCCGTGACCAGTCGGGCCCGCTCCGCCGGGCCCAGCAGGTCGATCCGGGACAGCCGCGTGTGCGGATCGGCGACCACCGCCCGCAGCAGCGTCTCCAGGTGCCCGGCCAGCCGGGCCACGGTCGCCGCGTCGAACAGGTCGGTGTTGTAGGTGAGGAGCCCGTGCATCCCGGTCGGCGTCTCGAACACGAACAGGCTCAGGTCGAACCGGGTCACCCGGGAGTCGGCGGTGAACCAGTCGTGGTCGAGCCCGGTGAAGCCGCGTTCGCCGCGCCCGTAGTTCTGCAGCGCGAAGGTGACCTGGAACAGCGGCGTCCGGGACACGTCGCGGACCACGTGCTGCCCGCGGACCACCTGGTCGAACGGGAAATCCTGGTGGGCGTACGCATCCAGGCTGCTCTCCCGGACCCGGCCCAGGAGTTCCGCGAAGGTCGGATCACCGGCCAGCGGCGCCCGCATGGCCAGCATGTTGACGAACATCCCGATCATCGGTTCCAGATCCGGATGCGGACGCCCGGCGATCGGCGACCCCACCGCGAAGTCGGTCTGCCCGCCGTGCCGGGACAACACCGCCTGCCACGCAGCCAGCAGGGTCATGTACGGCGTCGCACCGTACGCCCGACCCAACTCGCCGATCCGGTCCGCGAGTTCCGGCTCCAGGGTGAAGGTGTGCGCGTCCCCGGCGAAGGTCTGCTGCGCCGGCCGGGGTCGGTCGGTGGGCAGCGCCAGGGTGCCCAGGCCCGCCAGCCGGTCCCGCCAGTAGGCGGCGGCCCGTTCGCCCTCGGACCCGCCGAGGCGCTGCTGCTGCCAGGCCGCGTAGTCGCCGTAGCGCACCGTCGGCGCGCGCACCGGCGACTCGCGACCGTCGACGAACGCGTTGTAGTCGGACATGAGTTCGTTCACCAACAGGTGTACCGACCAGCCGTCGGCGACCAGGTGGTGCAGGGCCACCACCAGGATGGTGTCCTCCCGGTCCAGGGCCACCAGCGCGGCCCGCACCAGCGGTGGCACCTCGAGGTGGAACGGCCGGGCGAACTCGGTGCCGACGAGCGCGGCGGCCCATCGCTCCCGGGCCGCGAGGTCGAGTTCGGCGGGCGGGGTGTGCCGGGTCAGCGGGATCTGCAACGGCGGCTGCACGGTGGCCACCGGCCGACCGTCGGCGCTGGTGGAGAAGGTGGTGCGCAGGCTGTCGTGTCGGGCCGGCAACTCGTGCAACGCCCGCTCCAGGGCCGCCTCGTCGAGGTGCCCGCGCAGTCGCAGGGCGAACGGGACGGTGTACGCGGCGGTGCCGGGGGTCAGGTTCTCCATGAACCACAGCGGGATCTGCGCCGAGGACAGCGGTACCTCGGCCGAGTCCGGCAGCCGCGGGATGGACGCGGGGGCGGCCGTCGCCGATCGGCGCAGCCGCTGCTCCAACAGGGCCCGCTTGGCGGCGGACAACCCGTTCGGCCGGGCCGCGGGCCGGGTCGGGGGCGACGGCGTGAGTGTCATCGCGAGTCTCCTGTCTCGGCCCGGTCCAGGACCAGCCGTTCGGCGTCCGCTTCGGAGAGCGTGTCGAGGTCGACCAGCAGCAGTTCCTCCACCGCGGCGGCCAGTCCGGCCACGGTGGGGTCGGCGAACAGGGCGCGGATCGGCACCGCGAGTTCGACCGCGGCGCCGAGCCGGGCCACCGCCCGGGTGGCGAGCAGCGAATGCCCGCCGAGCGCGAAGAAGTCGTCGAACGCGCCGACTCGCGGCACTCCGAGTACCTCGGCGAAGATGTCCGCGACCAGTTCCTCGGCGCTGTCCCGTGGGGCGACGAATTCGGCCGTCGGGCCGGTCGGCGGCTCGGGGTCGGGCAGCGCGGCCCGGTCCAGTTTGCCGTTCGCGGTGAGCGGCAGACGAGCCAACGGCACGAATACGGCGGGTAGTTGATGGGTGGGCAGGGTGCGGGCCAGCGCGCCGCGCAGGGCCGTCGGGTCCGGGAGGGAGGTCGCGCCGTCGCCGTGCGGGACCAGGTAGGCGACCAGGCGCGGATCGCCCTGCTCGTCCCGGAGCTGCACGGTGGCCTGGGCGATCTCGGGCCGGGCGACCAACGCCGCCTCGATCTCCCCGAGTTCGATACGGAAGCCGCGCAGCTTGATCTGCCGGTCGAACCGGCCGAGGAACTCCAGGGCGCCGTCCGGGCGTTGCCGGACCCGGTCGCCGGTGCGGTAGAGCCGGGCGCCGGACGGCCCGTACGGGTCGGGCACGAAGCTCGCCGCGGTCAGGCCCGGGCGGCCGAGATAGCCCCGGGCCAGCCCGGCGCCGCCGAGGCACAGTTCGCCCGGGACACCCGGCGGCACCGGTTCGAGATGCCGATCCAGTACGTGGGCCCGGGTGTCGGCCAGCGGGTGTCCGATCGGCGGACGGGTACCGTCCCACGGTCCGCCGGCCCCGCCGGCCAGCCCGGCCGAGGTGGCGATGACCGCGGTCTCCGTCGGGCCGTATGTGTTGACCACCTCGACCCGGTCGCCGAACAGCCGATGCCATCGGCGCATCGCGGCGAGGTCGGCCTGATCCCCACCGAGGATCAGCAGCCGCAATCGGTCCGGCCAGGCCGTTCCGGGGGTCTGGGCGACCAGTTCGTGCCAGTAGGGGGTGGGCAGGTCGAGCACGGTCAGCGTGCGTCCGCCCGGACCCGCGAAGAAGTCCGGAAGCAGTCCGTCGGCCGGAGCGAGCACCAGTGTGGCGCCGGACAGCAGGCTCGGATACACCTCTTCGACGTGCGTATCGAAGCCGAACGACGCGAACTGCAACACTCGGTCGGCCGGTCCGGTCCGGTAGCGGTCGCGCATCCAGGCGACCCGGCAGGCCAGTGCCTCTCGGGTGATCAGGGTGCCCTTGGGCTGCCCGGTGGAGCCGGACGTGTAGATGATGTAAGCGAGTTGCTCGGGTTCGGCGATCGGGGCGAGCGGTTCGGCCTCGGCCTCCGGTCCGGTCCGCGTCGTGGTGTCGTCCAGGATCAGCAGCGGCGGCTCGAAGGACGCGAAGCGTTCGGCGAACTCCGGCCGACTCAAGACGCGTTCCGCTCCGCTGTCGGTCAACATCCAGTCGATCCGCCGGTCCGGGAGCGTCGGGTCGACCGGCAGGTAGGCGCCGCCCGCCTTGAGCACGGCGAGCAGCGCGACGATCGTCTCGATCGAACGCTCGGCGCACACCGCGACCACCGAGTCCGGACCGGTGCCGGCCCGGCGCAACAGTCGGGCCAACCGATTGGCCCGCGCGTCGAGTTCGGCATAGCCGATCCGGACGTCGCCGCACTCGACCGCGTCGGCGTGTGGTGTGCGCAGCGCCTGGACCTCGAACGCGAGTACCGGATCGGGGCGTTCACCGCCGGTCGGACCGACCGCGGCGGCCAGCACCCGGGCGCGCTCCGCGGCCGGCAGCAGCGGCAGCCGGGACAGCGGCGTGTCCGGCTGTGCGACCGCGCCTTCGAGCAGCGTCTCGAAGCAGCGGGCCAGCCGGGCCACCGTCTCCGGCGCGAACCGCTCGGTGTCGTAGACGAACTCGACGACCAGCTCGTCACCCTCCGGCCAGACCTCCAGGGCCAGGTCGAACTTGGCCTGCCGGAAGCCGGATTCGAAGCCCTCGGCGGTCACCCCGACCAGCCGCAGGCCGGCGCCGGCGGGTGGCCGCAGGGTGAGCATGGTCTGGAACACCGGCGGACTGTCCGGATCACGGTCCAGGTCCAGCGCGGTCAGCAGCCGTTCGAAGGGCACCTCCTGGTGCTCGTACGCCTGGAGGGCCACCGTGCGGGTCCGGGCCAGGAAGGTCCGGAACGTGGGGTCCCCGGCGGTGCTCCCGCGCATCACCAGCATGTTGAGGAAGTAGCCGACCAGCGGCTCGTACTCCTCCTCGTCCCGGCCCGCCAGCGGCGAGCCGACACACACGTCCTCCTGATCGCAGTAGCGCGCGAGCAGGGTCTGATACGCGGCGAGCAGGGTCATATAGAGGGTGACCCGCTCGCGTCGGGCCAGTTGCTCGATCCCGGCGCGCAGTTCGGCGGGCAGGTGGTGGGTGACCGTGCCGCCGCGACCGGCCTGCCCGCCTCCGGGCGTCCGCGGTCGGTCGACCGGCAGGTCCAGGGTGGGCGCCCCGACCAGCTGTTCGGTCCAGTAGGTCAGTCGGGTCCGGAAGTCCGGGGAGTCGACGAGTTCGCGCTGCCGCTCCACGTAGTCCGTATAGCGCAGCGGCAGCGGGTCCAACGGCGATGGGCGTCCGTCGACGAAGGCCGCGTACAGCGCGCAGAGTTCGCTCTCCAGGACGGTCATCGACCAGCCGTCGGAGACGATGTGATGCAGGGTCAGGCACAACACGTGGTCGTCCCCGGCCGGGTCCAGGCGCAGCAGGCTCGCCCGGAACAGTGGGCCGCGGGCCACGTCGAACGAGCGGTTGGTGCGCTCCGCGACCAGTTCGCGGGCCCGCCGTTCGCGTTCGGCCGGGGCGCCGGTGACGTCCACACGTTCCAGGGCGAAGGCCCCGGGCGGGCCGATCACCTGGGTCGGGACGCCGTCCTCGGCGGGGAAGGTGGCGCGCAGGCTGTCGTGGCGCGCCACCAGTTCGGTCAGTGCGCGGTCGAGCGCGTCGACGTCGAGCGGGCCGCGCAGTCGGTGGATCTGGAACATGTTGAACGCCGCTTCGCCGGGGTTGATCCGGTCGAGCAGCCACAGTCGTTCCTGGCCGGCCGACAGCGGGTGCGGGCGGGCGGGCGGAGCGTCGTTTCGGGATGGGGTGTTCATGGCCGCCGTTCGCCTCGCATCGCGGAGACCGCGCTGGTGAGTCCGGTGATGGTCGGGGATTCGAAGAACACGTGCAGCGGTACGTCCACGCCCAGGCGCTTGCGGATCCGGGCGCCGATTCGGGTCACGGTCAGCGAGTGGCCGCCCAGGTCGAACAGGTCCTCGTCGGGGCGGATGTCGTCCAGGCCGAGCACTTCGCGCCAGATCGCGGTGATCTCCTCGGTCGGACCGTCGGGCTCGGCGGCCAGGTCGGCTCGGTCCGCCGGGGCGGATGCGGCCGGCGGGTCGGTGTCGATCGGCTCCACGATCCGCAGGCGCGGCGGCGCGGGCAGGGCGGCCCGATCCAGTTTGCCGTTGGGGGTGAGCGGCAGTCGTTCCAGTGCGACGTACACACTCGGCACCAGTGCCCGGGGCAGCGTCGCGGCCAGGTATACGCGCAGTTCCGCCGAGCTGGGGGCGGCGGCACCGCGCGGTACCAGGTAGGCGACCAGATACGGCCCGTCGGCCGCGTCGTCGCGGAGCAGCACGGCGGTCGCCGCGATCTCGTGGTGTTCGAGCAACGCGCGCTCGATTTCCCCGAGTTCGATCCGGTGGCCGAGGATCTTGACCTGGTGGTCCACCCGGCCGAGGAATTCCAGCCGGCCGTCGGCCAGTCGGCGGGCCCGGTCGCCGGTGCGGTAGAGCCGCCCGCCGGGCGGGCCGTACGGATCGGGTGCGAAGCGGTCCGCGGTGACCCCGGGCAGGTTGCGGTAGCCGCGGGCCAGTCCGCTGCCGCCGATGTACAGGTCGCCCGCGACGCCGGTGGGCACCGGGGCGAGCGCCGGGTCCAGGACGTACATCCGGGTGTTGGCGATCGGTCGGCCGATGCTGATCTCCTCGTCGTCGGGGCCGATCTCCGCGGTGCTGGACCACACCGTGGTCTCGGTCGGCCCATACGCGTTGACCAGCCGCCCGGCCCGTCGGCGCAGTTCGCGGGCCAGCGGCGGGGGGAGCGCCTCGCCACCGGCCACGGCGAACACCGCGGGTTCCTCGAAGCCGGCGTCGAGCAACATCCGCCAGCCGGACGGCGTGGCCTGGACGTGGGTGACCCGTTGCCCCCGGATCAGCCGGAGCAGGGCCCGGCCGTCGCGCACCTCGGCTTCCCGGGCGAGGACCAACAATCCGCCGGTGATCAGCGGCACGAACAGTTCCACGGCAAAGATGTCGAACGATGCCGAGGTCAAGCCGAGCCAGACCGCGTCCCGTTCGCTGTCCAGGGTGTCGCGCATCGCGGCGAGCAGGTTGGCCAGCGCGCCGTGTTCGATCTCCACGCCCTTGGGCCGACCGGTGGAGCCGGAGGTGGCCAGCACATAGGCGAGGTCGTGCGACCTCGGCGGCGCCCCGCCGCCGGCCCGGTCCGGGCCGCCGTCCTCGATCAGCAGTACCTGCCCCGCGTGCTCGGGGAAGCGGGACAGCAGGTCGCGTTCGGTCAGCAGCACCGTCGCGGCGCAGTCGGCCAGCACGCCGGCCAGCCGGGCGGCCGGGTATTCCGGGTCGAGGGGCAGGTAGGCGGCGCCCGCGCGGAGGACGCCCAGGAGTGCCGTGGGCAGCGCGGCGGTGCGGCGGACGCAGACCGCGACCAGGGTGCCCGGTCCGATGCCGGCGGCGCGCAGCCGGCCGGCGAGCGCGTCGACCGCCGCGTCCAGTCGGGCGTAGCTCAGTCGCTCGGCGCCGCAGTGCACGGCCGGTGCCTGCGGAGTGCGGGCGACCTGGGCGGCGAACAGTTCGGGCAGGGTGGCCGGGCCCTGCTCGCGCGCGGTGTCGTTGCCGTCGGACAGGATGCGCTCGCGTTCGGCGGTGGTCAGCATGGGCAGTCGGCCCAGCGGGGTGTCCGGGTCGGCGACGATCGCGCGCAGCAGGGTCAGGTGGTGGCCGGCGATGCGTTCGGCGGCGGCGCGGTCGAGGGCGGCGGTGGCGTAGTGCAGGTTGAGGGTGATCCGGTCCGGGTCGTCCAGGCATTGCACGTGCAGGTCGCCGCGGGCGGCCCGGTTGAACATGGTCCAGTCGATCTCGGCGGGGAGTCCGGCGAATTCCGGCACCTCGGTGCGGCGCCGGTAGCTCATCGACACCGGGGCCAGTGCCAGGCGCGGGGTGAGCCCGGCGACCACCCGGCCGAGCGGTACGTCGCGCACCGGGTAGAGCTTGCGCAGATCCGCGCGCAGGGCCTGCGCGAAGTCCCGGAAGGGGGTGTCCGCGCCGGGGTCGGTGTGGATCGGGAGTTCGTTGACGTAGGGGCCCACCCGGTCGCGGTTGTGTGGGGTGCGGGTGCCCAGGTCGATGGCGACCGTGGCACGTTCGTTGCCGTAGCGCCACAGTTGGGTGTGCAGCGCGGCGAGCAGCAGGGCGAAGGTGCTGACGCCCAGGAGTTCGGCGGTGCCGGCCAGGTCGCGGCGCAGGTCGTCGTCGATGGGGATGGGTACGGATTCGGCTGGGCCGGCGGCGCCCGCGGTGCGGCGCCGTCCGGGCAGGATCGTGGCGGGTGGTTCGGCGTCGGTGTCGGCGAAGCGGGTGCGGGCCAGGGTGACGCGCCGGGTGAAGTCGGCCGCCGCACGCGCGAGGTGTTCGGCGTCGGCCGGTTCCGCCGGGTCGGGCAGATCCGGTTTGGTGCCGGTGCCGAACGCGGCGTAGTGCGCGCCGAGTTCGCGGATCAGGATGTCCTTGGAGCCGCCGTCGAAGGCCAGATGGTGGGCGACCACCAGGAACACCCGCGCTCCGGGGCCCGCGTCGATCAGGGTGAAGCGCACGAGTGGGCCGGTGGCCGGGTCGAACGGGTGCAGCGTCTCGCGTCGGATCAGCTCGGCCAGCGCGGCCGGGCGCCGCTCGATCGGGGTGTCGGTCAGGTCCACGCGGCTCAAGCGTGGCACGACGTCGGCGGGGACCAGCCACAGTTCGCCCTCGGCCTCGCGCAGCGCGCCGGCAAGGACCGGGTGGCGCGCGACGACCGCATCGCAGGCGTCGGCAAGCGCCTCGGGGTCGAGGTCGCCGGTGAAGCGGACGGCCAGCGGCAGGTGGTGGGCGGTGCCGGTGGGTCCGGCGAGCTCGGTGAACCGGATGCCGTGCTGGGCCGGTGAGACCGGGGCACGGTAGGGGGGTTCCGGCGGCAGGGATACCGGCTGGGTGTTGCGCATCGTCAGCCCTTCTCGGTGATGGTCGGTGGGTGCGCCAGGGCGTCGGCGTCCCCGAACACCGGCGCCCGGGGGTGGTCGAGTGCATGGGCGCAGGCCGTGACGAAGTCCTGCGCGAGGCGTTCGACGACGGCCGGCTCGAACGCGCGGTCGTTGTACAACAACCAGCCGGCGATGGTGCCGTCCGGCTGTTCGGCGAGCGCCAGTTCGGGCACGCCCAGATCGGGTCGGCCACCGGGTGTGGACCATTCGGCGTCCAACTGCCGGGGCAGTTCGAAGGGTTCGGAGAGCAGGCCGAGGAAGTGGGCCCGGTCGGTCCAGCTCTCGTAGCGGATCCAGGCCGCGTCCGGAAAACGTGGATAGAACTCGGCGAACGGGTACGACTGGTGTTCGGTCGCGGCCAGCGCCGCCGCCTTGACCCGGCCCAGGAGTTCACCGAAGGACGGATCGCCGCCCAGGTCGATCCGGATCAGCAGGGACTGCACCAGGCAGCCGATCAGGTGCTCGCTGCCCGGTCGCGAGCGGCCCGGCACCGGCGACATCACCACGATGTCCCGGACGCCGGCCGCCTTGGCCAGGACGCTCGTCCAGCACGCGGTGGCCAGCATGAACGGGGTGGCGCCGCACTCGCGGGCGGCGGTCCGCAGCCGCTCGACCCGCGCGGCGGGCAACTCGAAGCGCACCGAGCCGCTGTGCAGCCGGCCGGTTTCGACCCGGCCCGGGAAGGGGTCGATCGCGGCGGGTGCCCCGGCCAGCGCCTGCTCCCAGAACGGGCGGGTGCGCGGCCATTGTGCGCGCGCCCAGCCCAGGTGTGCCGAGCAGGGCAGCGTGATCGGCGGCAGCGGGGCGGGCCGATCGGCCCGGAACGCCGAGTAGACGAGCGCGAGTTCGCGCAGCAGCACGCCCATCGACCAGCCGTCGAAGACCATGTGATGGACCGCCAGGATCAGCACGTGGTCCTCGGCGTCGAGTTCGATCACCAGGGCGCGGACCAGGGGGCCCTCGGCCAGGTCCCAGTGTTGTTCGCGCTCGGCGCCGGCGTATTCGCGGGCGAATCGTTCGCGGGCGGCCGGGGTGTCCCCCTCGGCACGTATCCGGCGGATCTCCGGGGGCAGGTCCGGGCGCAGGATCGCCTCGGCCGTGCCGTTCGTGTAGCGAAAGACGGTGCGCAACGCCTCGTGTCGGCGCACCAGTTCGCCCAGGGCCGCGGCCAGGGTGTCCGGGTCGAAGGTGTCGGTGATCCGGATGCCCACGCTGACCGGGCCGACGTCGCGCGGTTCGGCGGTGGCGTACATCCAGGTGAAGAAGTTCTCCTGCTGTGCGCTGAGCGGCATCCGCAGCGGTTCGGCGGCCGCTTCCGGGACATGTTCACGGATCGTTTCGGGGCGGGCCCGGGCCTCGTCGATCCACCGTGCCTGGGCGGCGAGTTCGGGCCGGTCGAAGGCGAGCGAGGCGGGTGCGGCCAGGGCGAACAGGCGTTGCACGGCGGCGGCCAGCCGGGTGGCCTTGAACGAGTCCCCGCCGAGCGCGAAGAAGTCGTCGTCGGGGCCGGGCGCCCGGGCCCCGAGCACCTCGCCCCACAGTCGGCTCAGGGCCGCCTCGGTCGCGGTCGTGGGCGGGCGCCGGTGCGCGGTGTCGCCGGCGCCGAGCAGGGCACGCAGTTCCGGTTTGACCGCCTTGCCCGCCGGGTTCCTGGGGAGGGTGTCCAGGCGCAGGATCCGGGTCGGGATCTCGTGCCGGGCCAGTCGTTCGCCCAGGAACTCCCGCAGCTCGTCGGTCGATACGTCGGCGCGCAGGACCAGTGCGGCGGCCGGCATGGTGCCCATCACCGGGTGCGGAACGCCGAACACGGCGGCGTCGGCGACGGCGGGGTGTTCGTGCAGCGCGGCCTCCACCGCGAGGGTGGAGATGCGGACCGCGCCGGACTTGATCAGGTCGCTGTCCCGGTCGATCAGGTACAGGTAGCCGTCGGCGTCCAGCCGGCCGATGTCGCCCATCCGCACCCAGCCGTCGGTGAACACCTCGGCGTCGGCGTGCGCGTCGCGGTAGTAGCTGCGCGGGGTGGTGGGCGAGCGCAGCCAGATCTCGCCGGCCTCCCCGGTGGGGACGACCGTGCCGTCCGGGCCGACGACGCGCAGGTCGTCCCGGCCGGTGCTGCGCCCCACCGAGGTCGGCCGGGCGGCGTCGAAGACCATGATGGTCTGCGCGGGGGCGGCCTCGGTCGAGGTGTAGGAGTTGACGATGACGGCGTCCGGGAATGCCTCGGTCAGGCCCAGCGCGGTGGTCGCGGGCAGCGCGGCGGCGGTCGAGCCGAAGAGTTGCACGGTGCGTACGTCGTGCCGGGTCCAGGCCCGCGAGTGCACCAGCTCGGCGGCCATCGCCGGCACGGTGAACACGGTGCCGACCGCGTATTCCGCGATCAGCGCACAGAACCGCTCGGCGTCGAAGGCCGGCGCGCACAGTGCGGTCGGCGCCGCGGTCAGCGCGTTGAGCAACATCGTCTGCGCCGCATTGGTGCCGATCGGGAAGGCGTGCAGGAAGTGCCGGGAGTGGGCCAACTGCCGTCTGCGTGGCGCTGGTTCGAGGCCGTGGGCGAGGTTGGCGTGGGTGGCTGCGACGCCCTTGGGGGTGCCGGTGGTGCCGGAGGTGTACAGGATCTGGGCGAGCCGATCGGGGTGCGGTGTGGGCAGTTCGAACCCGTCGCCCGCGGCGGGAGCCGCGGCGATTTCGGCCAATGTCGCGGTCCACGCGCCGGTGTCGGCCGGCCGGATCCCGGTGCCGTGCAGCACGCCGCTCGCCGCGCAGTGGCCGAGCATCGTCCGGATCGTGGCGGGCGGGACGCGCTGCGGCAGCGGCACCGCGACCGCGCCGGCCCGTTGTATCGCGCAGTAGGCGACCGCGTAGTCGGCCCATTCCGCGCCGCCGAACAGCAGTCCGACGCGATCCCCCTCGCGGACTCCTCGGGCACGTAACTGCCGGGCCAGGGCCGTGGATCGGTGGTCCCAGGCGGCGAAGGTGAGCCCGTTTCCGGGTGTCCCGGGGACCAGGATCGCGATCCGGTGGGGGTCGACCAGGGCGCGGGCGGCCAACAGGCCCGGCACGGTCGTGTCCGATTCGGTGGAGCCCGTCGTCGGGCCGATCAATTCCCGGCGGGTGTCGGCGGCGGTCATGGCGCCGCCCGATTCGGCGTCGGTGCGAGCAGGCATGGGTGGGCTGTACGCATGGTTCTCTCCGGGGTAGGAGTGCTGAGTTCCGAGCGCCGCGCAGGCCGCTTCGGTCCGCGCTCGAAAGGCGGAAATGCCGTACAGGAACCGCCGATTCGGCCATGGAGCGATGGCCGTCGGCGACATCCCCAAGACTGTCAATGGACTAGACCAATGACAAGAGCCGGCCCGAATCCCGGTACCGATCCCGGGCGGAAACCAGGTGGTCGGGCCGCCGAAGCGGCCGGTCGGCCGGTCGCGCCCGGCCGAGCGGGGGCGAGCGAATTCCCTCGATCGCCGGTACGAAACCCTCGATTCCCGGCCGGGAAAGGCGAATTCGGCTTCTCAAGAACAGGTCTGTCGCCACCGGCGTTCCGGCGCTAACGTGTGCCTGCCGCACTTCCCTAACCAAGGGTCGATGCTCGGGGAACCCGGCGTACCCGCCGGACATCCGGGTCATCGGCGGAAAGGTATCGCCATGCGCACCGCATCGATTGCCACCGGAAACACCGTCGTCAACGCCTGGCGCTCGGGCGCCGAAACGGCCGACGGTCAGGACAACCCCGCCGGTTCGCTCTACATCGGCGGATCCGCAACGGAACAGGGCCTCACCGAGATCGACGTCGCCGCGATCAGCTGCGGCACCGCGTGTTCCGCGTCGCGCACTCGCTACTGCTGTTGACCGAACCTCACCGACCCGCCGTCCCGACCCGGTCGCCCCGTGCGACCGGGTCCGGGCGGCGGGTCCGTCTCGAATGGGTGGCGATCCGCGCATGGCGATCCCGGTCCGGCCCCGGCCCGTCGTCACCTACGACGACGCGGGTGAATTCGATACCGCGTTCGAGCCCCTGATCGGTCCCGCCGTGGACCGATTCCGACGCGAACTACGCTTCCACTTCCCGGAGTTGTCCACGAGCGAGCGGGAGATCCTGCGGCGCGCCGCCCGCCGCAGCGTGCTCGGCGCGGTCCGGCCCCGGGCCAACCGGCTGCTCCTGCTCGAACTGCACGCCGCGCGGATGTCCGGCCGGCTCACCCGCGCCACCAGCGAGCAGCGCTGGGACGAATTCCTGGAACTCGCCGGCGAGCCCGCCTTCTGGACCGAACTCGACGCCGAATACCCGGCCTTCGCGCCGCGCCTGGAGCGGGTGATCGAAAACCGCCACACCGCGCTGCTCGACCTGGTCCGCCGGCTGGCCGCCGACCGGCCGCGGCTGGCCGACCTGCTCGGCAGCGCGCCCGGCGAACTCCTCGAACTCGCCCTGGACGCGGGCGACTCGCACCGGGGCGGACACACCGTTGCCCTGCTGCGCTTCGAGGCCGGCCGTGTGGTCTACAAACCACGCCCACTGGACGTGGACGTCGCGCTGGCCGGCACCCTGGACACACTGCTTGCCGGCACCCCGCGGGCGGACCGGATCGCGGTGCCGCGGGTGTTGCGCGGCGCCGACTACGGCTGGGCCGAACACATCGGGCATCGATACTGCGCCGACGCCACCGAACAGGCCCGGTTCTACCGTGGGTTGGGCGAGTGGATGTGCGTCGTGCAACTCCTCGGCGGCACCGATCTGCACTCGGAGAACGTGATCGCGCGCGGGCCGGTCCCGTGGGTGGTGGACTGCGAGACGTTGTTCAGCCCCGAACCGCACGTGGGCCCCACCGGGCTCGGCGACGCCTTCGACACCGCCGCCGCCTCGGTCCGGCGGACCGTGCTGCGCACCGGCCTGCTGCCGATGCGGTTGGGCCAACTCGCCCTCCAGGGCGTGGACATGTCCGCCGTGGGTGCGCTGCCCGAGCAACAACCGCGCGTCCCGGTACCGGTGATCGCCGGCGCCGGTACCGATCTGGCCCGACTGGTGATGGAGCCCGCCGACGTGGCCGGATCGGCCAACCTGCCCGATCCCGACGCCGATCCGCTCGCCCATCAGGACGACATCGTGCGCGGCTATCGCGACCTGCGCGCCCGCCTCGAGGGGCGGGATCGGGCCGGGCTGCTGCGCCCGGCACTGGACGTCTTCGCGGGTTGCGATCTGCGGGTGGTACTGCGGCCCACGCAGGTCTACGTCGAGATCGGCCGGATGTTGTGGCACCCCGCGTCGCTGCACGACCAGGCGCCGGCCGTGGCCCGGGCCGAGGATGTGCTGATCCGGCAGGCCAGGGCGCTGCACGGGGCGCCGACCGATCCGGCGGTGGTCGCGGCCGAAGTCGCCGAACTCCTCGACGGTGACATCCCGTTCTTCGCGATGCGGCCCGAGCACGGCCGGATGAGCGGGCCGCGCGGGACCGGTTGGGGCGAACCGGCCCAGCTGATCGACGCGAGTGTGGCGCGATGGCGCGCGGGGGACCCGGAGTTCGAGGAGGTGATGATCCGCTCGGCGCTGCTCGGCGTCTACCGCGACCGCAGCGCGATGCCCGAGGGCGAGCGGCAGCACGAGGTGGCCACCCGGCACGGCGACCTGGAATCGCGCCGCCGCGAACTGGCCGCCGAACTGGCCCGCGACCTGTGTACCCGGGCCGTGGTCGGGGCGGACGGCACGGCCACCTGGATCGGGCCGGTGTACACGGACAACGGGTTCAACGTACGGCCGTTCGCCGCCGACCTGTACAGCGGGCAGGCCGGGGTCGCGCTCGCTCTGCAGGCGTATCTGGCCGAGTCGCGCGCCGGGCGGGTGCCGATGCCGGCCGAACTGCCCACGATCGCCGACGGTGCGGTCCGGGCGCTGGCGGCGATGGAGGACGCGGTGCCGACGAACCGGGTCGGCGCGTTCGACGGGATCGGCGCGGCGGTGCGGACGTGGTTGACGCTGGCCTCGGCCTCGGGCCGAGCGGCCGACCTGGACCGGGCGATCCGGCACGCCGAGCGCGCACCGGGCCTGCTGGCCGGGGACACCACCCTCGATGTCGCGGGCGGCGCCGCCGGCCTGATCGTGCCGTTCCTCGCCCTGGCCGAGCGGACCGGCGAGGCCCGATGGCGCGAAATCGCGGAAAACGCCGCCGCGTTGCTGGCCGAGCGAGCCGTCGTCGAAGCGGAACTCGGCGCCCGCTGGCCGACCGCACTCTTCCCCAACGGCATCGGCGGCTTCGCACACGGCGCGGCGGGCATCGGCTGGGCGCTGGCCCGGCTGGGCCTGGCGGGCGAACACCCGGAACTGCTCGAACTCGCGGACGCGGCTTGCGCGTTCCAGGACTCGCTCTACCGCCCGGAAGAGGGCGGCTGGCTCGACTGCCGGGAGGAGGGCGAAACCCTGTTCCTGGACTCCTGGTGCCACGGCAGCACCGGCATCGGCCTGGCCGCGTGGGACCTGCACACCCGCACCGGGTCGCCGGCCCACCTGGACCGGGCCCTGCGCGCGGCGGCGGCCACGTGGCGTACCGGTTTCGGCTGGGACTACACCCTGTGCCACGGCGACCTGGGCTCCTGGGAACTCCTGGACACCGTCCTGCGCGGCGCCCCCGAGCAGTTGCGCGCACGGGTGCCCGACGCCCCCACGCACGACGAGTTGGACGCCCTCCTGCTCACCGCCCTGGAAACCTACGGCCCACACACCGAGAGCACCGCCCACACCACCACCGCCGCCCTCCTGCCCGGCAGCGCGGGCGCCCTCCACCAACTCCTGCGCATGCACCGCGGAAACGACGGACGGGTGCCCTCCCTCCTCCTGCTCGACGAACTCTGAGCCGACCACGGCGGCGCGCACACATGTCGGCGGGCGCCGGCCCCTGCGACCCATCGGCCGCGCCGCTAGTCGGTGTAGGCCGCCGCCTGGATGCGGTACAACTCGGCGTAGTCACCACCCTCGCGCATCAACTGGTCGTGCGTACCCTGCTGGACGACCTGCCCCGCGCGCAGCACCACGATCCGATCGCACTCGCGGACCGAGGCGAGGCGGTGGCTGATCAGCACCACCGTGCGACCCGCCGCCAGCCGGCGGATGTTCGCGTACACCGCGTGTTCCGCGCGCGCGTCCAGGGCCGCCGTGGGTTCGTCGGCGATCAGCAGTCGGGCGTCCCGGTAGAAGGCGCGCGCGATGCCGATCCGCTGCCACTGCCCGCCGGACAGGTCCACCCCGGCCCGAAACTTCTTGGACAACAACGTCTCGTATCCGTTGGGGAGTTGGTTGATCATTGCGTCCGCGCCCGCGTCCCGCGCCGCCTGTTCCAGCGCGGTACCGTCCGGGTCGGCCCGATCGGCGCGGCCCAGGACGATGTTGCCGCGTGCGGTCAGCGGCCAGCGGGTGGGCTGTTGCATCACCATCGCCACCTGGGACCGGATCCCGACCGGATCGACCTCGGCCAGATCGGTGGCGTCCCAGTGCACCGTGCCCTTGTCCGGCCGGTAGAGCGCGGCCAACAGCAGGGCCAGCGTGGTCTTTCCGGACCCGTTCTCGCCGACCAGGGCCACCGTTTCGCCCTCGCGCAACACCAGGTCCACCCCGCGCAGCGCCGATCGGGCACTGCCGGGATACGCGAAGTAGACGTCCCGTAACCGGATTTCGGCAAAACCCACCGGCACCTCGCGAACCCCCTTCGGCCGGGCCCGGTCCGCCGCCTCGACGAGGAACGTGTGATAGTCGGTGATGTACAGCGACTTCTCGTAGAGCCGATCGACGGCCACCATCAACGTGGCCAGCGAACTGCTCGCGGTACGTACCGCGAGCACCGCCGTACCGGCCACCGCGAGCGGCACGATCTCGGCATGCACCAGCAGGCCGAGCGCGACGTAGGTGGCCCCGAGGGCCAGCCCGGACAACGTACGCCCGAGCAGGCCGATCCGGACCTGCGCGTACCCGACCCGGACCTCCGCGCGCTCGACCAGCCCGGCCAGCCGCCGGAATTCGGTCAGCAGCGGCTGCTCGGCGGTGCCCGCCCGCACCTCGGCCGCCGCCTCCCGGACGGTGAGCAGATCCGCGAACAGCCACATCCGGCGATACAACGTCATCCGCTGCACCATGCCCTCGAAACCGAGCCGGGCCGCGCGCAGCGCCGCCCAGCCCCGCGGGGCGATGGACAGTGCCAGCAGCGGGAGCAACACCGGATGCAGCCCGGTCACCACCCCGATGCCGACCAGCAACCCGACCAGCGCGCCGAGCAGTTCGACCGCGTGTCCAAGGGCCAGTTGCGCGTGGTCGATGCCGCGGTCACGGGCCCGGGCCAGCGCGTCGTGCCAGTCCGCGTCGTCGAAGGCGCCCAACTCCGCGCCCACCGCCGCCGCGTGCAGCCGTTCCTCGGCCACCCGGCGGATCCCCGGCGACAACCGCGCCTGGGTCGCGGCCACCACGGTCTCCAGGCCGGCCCGCACCGAGGTGGCCAGCACCACCGCGATCACCGCCGGCAGCGCGGCGCCGACCCGGTCGGGCGCCGGTCCCGAGGCGAACAGCGCCCCCAACGCCCGTGCGGTGGCCAGCAGTGCCAGTGCGGTGGCCACCCCGGCGGCCGACTGGGCGAGCAGCAACACCACCGCCGCCCGCCGACTCGCGGTCCGGGCCAGTCGCCACACCTGCCCCAGCGCGACCGGCAGCCGAGTGACCAGTTGCCACAATCCGGCACTCGCCGCCTCCCCGTCGAACGGCGTGTCGTAGCCCTGCCCCAACTCGTCGAACTCGCCCATCTCCACAGGCTCTTGCCCCGCCATCGCAGACCCCTCCCGGCCGACACGTAGGGTATGCCCGGGAGCGGGGCACGCCACCGGTACCGAAGGCAGACCCGGGCCGCGACGGACCGCTCCCGCCGCGCACCGGACCCGGGGTCGGGCCGGAACCGGGTGCCCGGGCACGCCAGCACACTCGGCATCGTCGGCCTGGTCGGCCTGGTCGGCCTGGTCGGCCTGGTCGGCCTCGCGCTCCCGGTCGCGGGCCGGGTCAGCGGTCGGTGAGCAGTCCGCTGCGGCGGGCCAGGGCGACCGCCTCGGTGCGTCCGGACGCGCCGACCTTGGCCATGATGTTGGACACGTGCACGCTGGCGGTCTTGGCGCTGATGAACAGTTCCTCGCCGATCTGCCGGTTGGTGCGGCCCTCGGCGAGCAGTTCCAACACCTCCCGCTCGCGCGCGGTCAACTCCATCGCGCCGGCCGGCGCCGGGGTCGGCCCGCCCAGTCGGGCGCGCCGGATCGCCGCGTCCACCGCGTCGCGCAGCGGTACCGCGCCCAGTCGCTCGGCGGTCTCCCGGGCCCGTCGTACCGGGTCGGCCGCCTCGTCCCGCCGCCCGGCGGCCACCAGTGCCTGGGCCAGCCGCAGTTCGCAGCGCGCCTGCTCGAAGACGTTGCCATAGCCGTACGCCTCGACCGTGCGCTGCCACAGTTCGACGTCCGCCTCGCCGCACACCCGCGACCACTCGGCCTCGGCGCGCAACAACCAGGCGACGCCCTCCGGTCCGCTGCGCGGGTAGCGCCGGCCGGGCCAGGACGCGGTGGTCCGGGCCCGTTCGATGAACTCCCGTCCGCGCGCCACCTCCTGGGCGGCGCCCTCGTCGTCCCCCGCCGCGCGCAGTTCGATCGTGGCATCGCCGATCGCGGACAGGGCGAGCGCGGCCAACCGGACGCCCGCGTCCGGATAGGGGTTGAGGTCCTCGGCCAGCTCGGTGATGGTGCGCCGGGCCCAGTCCACCGCGCCCTGTGTGTCGCCGCGCCAGGCCGCCTCGTCGGTCAGCGCCAGGCCGCCCACCAGGACCCCCAGCCAGTTGAACGGCTGCGCGTCGAACAGGGCGCGCGCCCGTTCGCGTACGCCCGGCTCGCCCCGGCCCAGCGGGACGAAGATCGCCGCCTCCGCGACGTGTCGGAACGCGGACGGCACCTGCGCCGGCACCATCGCGACCGCCTCGTCCCAGCGCCCGGCGGTGTACAGGAGTTGGGCTCGCAGATAGCGCATCTCCAGCGAATACGGCGAGGTGGACGGGGTGGTCCGCCCGCCCAGTTCCAGGCCGTCGTCCAACCAACGCAGGCTCTCGTCGAGGAGGCCGGCCTCGTAGCTGCCCATGGCCAGGCTGAACAGCGCCCGCAGCTCGATCGTCACGTTGCCCGACTTGCGGGCCAACTCGCGGGCCTGACGCAGCCGTTCCCGGCCGTCCAGGGCCTGGCGGCCGGCCCACTCCAGGCCGGTCAGCGAGATGATCGCGTCGGCGAGGGCATCGTCGGTGCCCAACTCGTCGGCGACGGCCAACACTTGGCGGCCGATCCGGCGCGCGGTCTCGTCGTCCTTGAGGTAGTAGGCGGCCTTCACGTGGGTGGCCGCCGCCCACAGCCAGGTGCGGGAGGGGGGTTCGGCGGGGATCATCGCGAGCGCCTGGCTGCTGTACTCGAACGCGGCCTGGAGGTTGTCCACGCTCATCAGGCTGGAGGCGAGCGTGTAGCGCACGGTGACCTCCAGGTCGGGGTCCGCGTTCGTGCCGACCCGATCCAGCGCGTTGCGCGCGAAGGCGACCGCACGATGCGCCTCGCCGGCGTGTACCGCGGCGGCGGACGCGCGCAACATCAGGGTCACGTCGTCGCTGTCCACCAACTCCCGGGCGCCCGGCACCACGTCCCACAGTTCCAGGGCCGCTTCCAACCGGCGCATCTCCTCGGCGGGCGCGCCCATCCGGGCGGCGTGGTCGGCCGCCTCGATCGAGGCGGCGAGCGCGCCGGGCAGGTCGTGACTGGCCCGGTGGTGGTGGGCACGTTCGGCGGAACTGCCCGCCCGGCGCCCGGCCTCGCCGAGCAGGCGGGCGAACACCGCGTGGATCCGCACCCGTTCGCCGGGCAGCAGGTCCGCGTACGCCGCCTCGCGGATCAGCGCGTGGCGAAACGCGTAGGTGTCCCCCGCCGCGGTGACCAGGAGGTGTCGCCCGATCGCCTCGCGCAGCGCGGTCTCCAGTTCGTCGTCGGGCAGTTCGACCGCGTCGCGCAGCAGCCCGTGCTCGACCCGCCGGCCGGCCACGGCGGCGGTGCGGATCACCCGCTGGGTGGTGCCGGACAGTTGCTCGATCCGGCTGAGCAGCACGTCGGCCAGGCCGCTGGGCACGCCGCCGGCGGTGTCGTCGGTGGCGGCACGCAACTCCTGGGCGTAGAAGGCGTTGCCCTCGGCGCGTTCGACGATGGCGCGTACGGTGTCCTCGGGCAGCGGGTCGGCGTCCAGGCCGCGGACCAGGCGGGCCACGTCCTCGTCGGCCAACGGGCGCAGATCCAACCGCCCGACGGAGGGCAGTCGGACCAGCTCGGCCAGGAGCGGGCGCAGCGGGTGTCGGCGATGCAGGTCGTCCGAGCGGTAGGAGACCAGTACGGTCAGCCGCTGGTGGGCGGCGGCGCCGGGCCGTTGCGGCAGCAGCCGGCTGAGCAGGAAGCGCAGCAGGTCCCGGGTCGACTGGTCGGCCCAGTGCAGATCCTCGACCACGAGCAACACCGGCGCCCGCTCGGCCAGATCCCCCAACAACGCCGCGACGTCCTCGAGCAACCGCAACCGCACCCCGGAGTCGGGCAACTCACCCGCGTACTCGGCGGCACCCCCACCGGCCCGGAGCAACCGCTCCACGGCGGGATGCCCGGCCGGCACGTCGCCATCCAGACCACGCAACACTTCGACAAACGGCAAATAGGGCAATCCGACGTCACCGAGGTCGACACAATGCCCGGTCAACACGGTCATCCCGGCCCCGGCCGCCCGGGCACTCGCCTCGGCCAGCAACCGCGTCTTCCCGACCCCGGCATCCCCGGCCACCAACACCGCACAGGGATCCCCACCCCGCCCCCGCCCCAGCGCCTCCTCCAGCCGCGCAACCTCCTCACCGCGACCCACCAGCGCCAATCCCCAACCCAAGTCACTCACGCCGCCATCTTCACATGCCCCCACACCAGACCATCCGGCCGGCTCGCCGCAAACCACCCCGGCTCGCCCGGCCGGACCAAGGCGACACCCACCGTCGGAGCCAGAACGCAACTCGAGCAACAACACACCGCGACCGACACCGGCACGGAGACCGATGAACCCACCCAACCCCTCCGCGCCAGACCGTGGAAGACCTACCGACAGCAAAGAACACCCAACCGATCCACTCCTCGACGACCTCACCGCCGACACCTTCGAGTCGGACCAGGAGTTGGCGGTGTCCCTCGCCTTCACTCATGCGCAATGCCGCCACAACACGGCCTGAGCCGGTGCCGGAAACCGATGGCTCCGGCGCACCCATGTAGCTCGCTCGGCAACAAAAGCAGGCCCACCGGCTCAAAGGCCACCCACATGATTGGCCGCAAGCCGTTGATTGAATTTGTCAGCTCCGGTGAGCTCAGTCCTCGATCACCGGTCGACACGGCGAAAGGAATGGATCGAGGCGTTCCTGAATAACCCCGCGAGCCATCACCCGCACACGAAACGCCCCCGGACCTGGCGGATCCACAAAGTCGTCTGAACGCTCGTACAGCAGTCCCCAAGAGCCTGGAAATCGGGCCGCCACATGATCCAATAGCTCGGTCAACTCGCGGGCCTCGTCTCGACGCCGATTCACCAACCCATCAGCAATCAGGTAATACTCCCCGTTAAAATGCTCTAGCCGAACTTCGCCACTGAACCAGTCGATGCGGGAGATACGCACCTGCAAATCGGCAACGCCCCGCGCCAAGGAGCCGGCATCCGACTCCTCGGTGGACTCCGCAATCCCGAACCACCCATGAAACTCATACACGATCGTCACCCCAAGGGCTCAAGGTCAATTACCGGTTGAATGCCATAGTCGGCCCCATACTGCTGCAGTTTGCGGATAACATCGGGATGCGGTGGCCCTTCGAAGTGAAAATACGGAATACGGCCGGACTTGAGAGCCGCCTCGAATGTAGCCCTGGCCTGCTTCCGAAACTTGCTGCCGATGCCGAACCCGGCAGGCTTCGATTGAGCCACGTACAGATCACTGATCGCATCATATTCCCGCTTCTCCGGGTCATTCGCAAAGCGAACCCTGGAAACACCCGAGATCCTTACTGCCAAAGCATCCGCTGCAGGGTCCGGCTTGGGTACATCGACCAAGCCGCCGAGTCCACCATTGCATGGCTCCCCATCGGAACCGACCGGACCACGGCAGCTCGGTCGCGTGCCCGGCGGGGTGTTGTCGGTGGCACACGCGGAACCCGCGCCGGTGGTGCCTCGGCAGGGGGCCAGGCGGGTGTTGGGATCGCCCGGGGAGCTCGGTGGTGTGTCCGTCCGGCAGTCCACCAATGCGTCGGCGACGCCGAACGTGCCCGAGCAGTGGCCGATCAGATGTAGATCGCCCGAGTTCTCCCCATCCCGACACGCGGAAGTCGGGCCGCCGTCGCCACAGCCTCCGGTCAGCGAAGCTCCTGCCGGGAGGTCGGGAGCCACCGCCGCGTTCGGTACTTGGTTGACCTCTACGTGCACCGCGTTCGCCAGGTCGATCAGGCGCCGGGCGATCGTCTTCCAGTGGTGCTCGAACAGGGTGCTCCAACCACCGGCCGTGGTGGCACCGTTCGACCACTGGTTCCATTTGTGGGTCTCGGTGTACCGGAACCAGTCGGTGCGCTCGTAGGTGAAGGCGTTGTCGAAGAATTTGGTCACCGTCGACCAGGACCGCCAGGAAGTGGTCATGCTGGTCGCGGAGATGTACGGCGCCGGAGGCGCCGGAGGGTCGGCCGGCGGCGGAGGCGGCGGGCAGCACTTCGGCGTCACCGGCGGATTGGCTGCTACTGCCCGCTCCACCGGCACCTGGGTGGGAGTGGTCGAGCCGTCCGCGTTCACCATGACCCACATCACCGCCCCGCCGACCAGTGCGACCAGGACGACCGCACCGACGACGAGCAGGACTTCGGGGGTGAGCACCGCTTCGACGGCCACCACCGCACCGCGAATCGCGACCTGCAGTGCGGCCCGCGCCATCGGCCTGGCCGCAGTGGCCACTCTGGAGCCCGCGGACTTGAGGGCGCCGCCGACCTTGGAACCGGCCTTCTGGAGCTGTCCCTTGGCGGAATCCCAATCGATGTCGAAGTCGAAACCGATGTCGAAGCCCACCGCGAAGTGCCCGCTCGGGTCCCACCGGCTGGTCGGATTCCCCTCCCCATACGCATACCGGTTCGTCGACGCCGCCCCCCGCATCGGCACCGCCGCCGTGTCCCCCGACGCGAACGAACCGGTCCCCGGGTCGTACCACCGCGCCTGGGCCTGGACCCGGCCCGTCGTCTCGTCCGTCCACGACCCCTGGAACCCGATCGGCACCTGCGCCCCCGCCGACGCGGTGACCTTCCCGAACGCGTCGTAGGAGCGCGAGCCCGAGATCGCCCCTGTCTTGGCATCGATCAGCGCGATGGCGTCGTGATGCGCGTTGGTCAACACGCCGTAGGCCGGCGCGTCCCCCGACGGAAGTCCCCCGTCGATCCCCGGCTTCCGAGCCGCGAACGTGACGTCCGGCGGGCCGTCCCGCGCGCCCAGCACGGTGTCTCCGCTGCGCGTGAACCACCACCGGCCGTCCGTGGCGGGCTCCTTGTCGAACCCGTTGTAGCCGAACCGCCGATAGCTCGCCTCGCCCGTGTTGCGGGACATGGTCAGCCGATCGAGCGCGTCGTACTCGTAGGACGCCGTGCCGTCGGCGGTCAATCGCCCGAACGCGTCGAAGCTCTGGTTCACCGTCGACGGTGGTGCCCCCACCGCCCGGCGCGTCGTGCGCGCCAGTGTGCCGTTGGCGTCCCACGTGTAGTCCGTCGTCCCGGCCGCCGGATCGCTCGCCTGGACCAGCCGGTTGCGCTCGTCGTAGCCGAACGAGGCGCCCCCCGTGGCCACATGCTGCCCCGGTGTGCCCTCCCACTTCGTCGCGGCCTTGCGGTTGCCGACCTCGTCCCACGTGTAGTCCGTGCCGGTCCGCGCGGTCGGATCGAAGTCGCCCGACAGCCGACCCGCCTGGTCGTAGGTGTACTCCTGGGTCTTGGCACCGGCCAGTTCGCCCTCGGTCTTGGAACCGAGCAGGTTGCCCTCGATGTCCCAGCGGAAGGTCTGCTTCGCGGTCACGCCACCCGTGGCGTTGCGCACGGTGTCGCTGTCGACACGACCGCTCGCGTCGTAGGTGTAGCTGCGGGTGGCCAACGGCTTGAGGCCGTGCTTTTGTTCCTCGCCGGTGACCCGGCCCGCCGCGTCGCGCGTGTACACGCGGTCGATCTGCGAGATGGTGTCGGATACCAAGGCCAGATCCGAGTTCACGTAGTACCACGAGGTGGTGTCGGTCGCGGCCGGGCCGACACTGCCGGTGACTCGACCGTCACCGTCGTACGTGTACTTGGTCTGCCCCACATGCCCGGTCGAGAGCGTCATCAGCCCGCGATCGTCGTACTGGTACAGGGTTTCCGCGGCGCCGCTCCGGGTGTGGGTCACCCGCCCGGCGGCGTCGTACCCGAAGGTGCGCTCCGCTGCCTTGGCCGCGCCGGTCCCGCTCTCGCGCACCGTACGACCCAGCCAGTCGTACTCGAACCGCCTTGTCACGCCGCCCGGTTCGACCGCCACGGTCGGCTTTCCGGCCACGTCGTAGGACGTGGTCCAGGTGCGATCGGCAATCGCCGGATGCGCCGTCGTCGCGGGTTCGCGTTTTGTGGTCAGCAGGTTCCACGCGTTGTACGTGGTGTACGTGGCCCGCCCGGCCGCATCGGTGACCCGGGTCCGGTTGCCGACCGCGTCGTAACCGAATCGCGTGGTGAGCAACCGGATTCCGTCGGCATCGAGGCTCTCGGACACCGCCGTCACCCGACCGGCGGCGTCGAAGTCCGTGTTCCGAAACGTCCGCCCCAGCGTACCTCCGCGTTCGCCGCGAACCTGGGTGGCGTTCCCGGCCGCGTCGTACTCGTAGACGACCTCGCCCGCGAGCGAGCCGTCCGCCGCCCAGGCCACCGAGTGGAACAACTTGCCGTCGAAGTCCCAGGAGTTGTCGACGGTCCGGCCGACCGGATCCACCGTCTTGAGCACTCGACCGGCGATGTCGTAGGTGTAACTGGTCGGCCCGTGCCCGCGCACCGTCTCGGTCCGCACCTTGCCGTCCACGGTGTACGTGTAGGACACCGACTGGCCGCCCGGCGTGTCCACCCGCAGCACCCGGCCGAGGTCGTCGCTGGAGTAGGTGGTGGTGAAGCGATCCACCGAACCGCCCGGCTTTCGCTGGATGGCCGTCTCGGTGCGCTTGTGGCCGAGGTCGTCGTACGTCCACAACTGCTGGGCGCCGAGCGAGTCCACCCGGGACAGCGGATTGCCGTTGTCATCGTAGGTTGTGTCCACCACGTACGGCGCGGCACCGGTCGTCGGCTCCGGCGAGGTCACCTGGGACAGCCGGTTTCGCTGGTCGTAGCGCATCTTCGTGTCGTGGCCGTATCGATCGCGATGCCGGATGACGTTGCCCACCTCGTCGTGGACCCACGTCTCGACGGGATTCCGGACCGACCCGTCGGGGTTGGTCACCTGGGGAAACTCGACCTTCTGCCGCCGCCCCAGTGGGTCGTACGTGGTAACCGTCACCCGACCCAGCGCGTCGCGCTCGTGGGTCGCCTCACCGAACGTGTTGTAGCCGATCGCGGTCGTCGGGCGGACCTGCCGGGCCGGCGCCTCGTCACCGTTCTCGACCGCCAACGGCGGCTGCACGGTCTCGCGCGCCCGACCCAGCACGTCGTATGCCTGCTCGGTGGTGAACGCCGGGTTCGGCGTCGAGCCCATCCACGGCACGCCACGTGGATCGGTCGTGGCGATCAATCGGCCGGACCGATCCCGCTTGTACGCGGTCACCGTCTCGCCCGAGCAACACATCGTGCGCACTCCGGTGGCGATCAACTGCCCCGACGTGTCGTAGATTTGCCGCGAAGTGTCGAAGGTCGTCCGCCCGTCCGACAGCGCAGTGGAGGTCACCGCCCCGGTCTTGCTGTAGCCGGTGGAGGTCACCCGGTTGAGCCCACCGGGGTCGAGCGTGGTCACGGTGCTGCGGTTCATCGCGTCATAGCCGGAAGTGGTCACCACACTCGCCGCACCCGTACCCTGGACGTCCTTGACCACGTTCCCGGCCGCGTCGTACGTGTAGGTCCGCAGCGGCACATCCCGGGGCACGTTGGTGACCGGGTCGACGAACGCGAGCAGCGTCTCGGTCGAGCGCAGCCCGTCCGGCGTATAGCCGTACGCGACCCAGTGGTTCATCGCGTCGGCGACCTGGGACAACCGGCCACCCGGATCGTAGCGGCGAGCCGCGATCCGGATGTCGCGCGGCGTGCCACCCGGCGGGGTGTACCTGCGCAACCAGGTCTCGGTCAATCGGGTCTGCGCGTCGTAGACGAAGTCGTATTGGGTGCCCAACGGGTCGACGCTGCTCCGCACTTCGCCCAGGAACCCGTACCTCATGATGCTGGTGTCGATTCCGTCCCTGGTCACGCCGGTCTGCCGGTCGCGCACGTCGTACGTATAGAAGGTGACCCGCTCGGGGTCGCCGCCGGCAGCGAGCGGAGTCAGATCCGCCTCGTGTACCTCCAGCAGATTCCCGTCGGCGTCTCGGATGTTGGTGGTGCGTTTGCGGTGGGTCACCCCGGAGACCGGGTTGGTCACAGCCGGCTCGGTAGTGGTCTGCAGATTGCCGAGCGGATCGTAGGTGAACGTCGTCACCGCGTCGTCGACGCGCTGCTCGACCGGGCGGCCCAGGATGTCGTGCGTGACGTCGGTGACCAGTCCGGTCGGTGTCGTGGTACGCGTCACGTCGCCGAACCGGTTGTACTCGTAGTGCGTGGTACGACCGTCCGCGTCGGTCCGGCTGCGAGCGAGTCCGCAGGGCTGCAACGCGTCGGCCGGAGCACCCGGATCATTCACCACCGGCGGCCTGGCCTCGGGGGACACGCAGGTGTAGGTGAATCGGGTGACGCCGCCGTCGGGAGCCGTCGAGGACTCCACGAGGCCCTTGAAGCGACTGCCGTAGCTCTCGGGAACGTAGGTGTAGGTGGTCTGGTTCCGGTTGGCATCCTGCAACATCTCGGGCTGCCCGTTCAGCGGATCGCCGGGCAGACCGAGGTGGTTCTTGATGTGCGTGTTCACGATGGTGTTGGCGTCACGGTAGGCGTTGTGGTCGGTCGGGTGACCGGAATTCCAGTACGTCTCGGTGACGTTGCCGTTCTCGTCGAGCGTGGACGAGGGTTGACCGAACGCGTTGTAGCCCCAGATTTTCGTGTTCGTCTCGGTCGAGGGACCGCTTCCGGTCCAGCGATACAGCAGCGACGCATGGGAGTTGAAGGCATACGAGGTACGAAGCTGGTTCGGGTCGGTGACGGCGACCACGAACGCAGCGTCGGGCGTGGCCGCCGGGCCACGCGCGTACCGCCAGACCGCACCGTCCGCCAACGTCACGCTCTCAACGAAGTCGCCGACGTAGGAAACCTTGGTGAAGTTCTTCGGGTTCGGCCGGGTGGACTTGGTCAACCTTCCGGCCAGGGACGGACGTGCCGGGTCGACGTACTCGTACGTGTTGCACTCGGCACGCACGTCGCAGACCCGGCTCAGATAGGTGTAGTCGTGGGAGTAGTTCACGAACCGACCCGACTGGGCAGAGCCGTCCGGATTGTCGGCGATGTAGATGAGGTCGGCGCCGAGCCAGTTGAAGTACAGTCCACGACTCCACGGCTCCACACCGTCGCGGATGGACAGCAGTTTGCCCGTCGTGTCGTAGCTGAAGTAGTGGGTCTCGCCGCTCACGGCGACGATCTCGGTGATCTTCCCGCTGCTGTTGAATCGGTAGACGGTGCCATCCGCCATCCGCAGCGATTTCTGCCCGCTGACCTCCGTTCCCGCCGACTCGCCGTAGGCCGCCGTCCAACTCCCGTCCGGATTTTCTCCATACCGAACCTGTCGACCGTCCGGATAGGTCACCCGCAGGAAGGGGCTGTCGGGTTCGATCATCGACCGCATGTCCAGCAGCGAGGACCAGCCCACCCCGAACACGCCCTGTGTGGGGTTCGCGCTGTTGTACACCCGGACGACCTCCAGCGGGCCACCGCGCGCCGGCACGCTCAGGTCGGTCTCCTGGCGGGTGTAGTTCCCCCGATACAGCCCCACGCCCGCCGGGTCCACGGCGGCGGGGTCGATGCCCAGCCGGCTGCCGCCCTCGACCGCGGGCACGATGGTGGAGAAGCGCGACTGTGCGCTCCACGGCGTGGTCGCGGTGTCGTCCCGGACCCGGATTCGCCACAGATAGACGGTGTTCCAGGTCATCGCATCACGCGGCGGCGACCAACGATGGTAGATCGTGAAGCCGTTGTTCGGTGTCCCCGCCCCCAACCAGCCACTGTCCAGGCAGGGCTTGGCGGGCTGAACCTGCGGGCACACCTCGTACTGCACGTCGATCGGCCGGGTGTCGTCGCCGTAGACGCCGATCGACAGCTCGGTGTCGAGTTTCGCGTAGGTGGCGTCGTAGGGCGGGCCGTAGATCCGGGCGGACGGCGGCTGGTGTGGGAGGGTGAAGTTCATCGCCTTGGATGCCTCGACGCCCCTGTTGACAAACGGGATGCCGTCGTCCTGCACGTCCCAGACCAGATTGAACGTCCCCGCGGGCAGCGGCTCGACCGCCGCGTAAAGCTGAAGGTTGCCGCCCACCGGCACGTCCCTGGTCAGCGCGGTGGGGGTGCCGAAGTAGTTGTACAGGGCTCCGTTGGCGCGATAGACGTGGTAGCCCAGCGCGAAGCTGGAGTCCGCCCGCCAGGTGTAGTTCGACGTGTTGATGATCGTGACCCACGCGTAGCCGCGTTGGGCGTAGGTCGGCAGGATGCTGAAGAACTGCCATGCGTACTTGGCCCCATACACGGCGTCCGGTGGCGCCGAGGCCGGGGCCGCGTCTGTCGAACGGGCACCGCCGCCGGGGCCGTTCGCAGGTTGCCGGACCGGCCGCGGCGCATCGCCCGGTCCCGGCTGCCGATCCCGGTCCGGGATCGGTGGGGCGTCGGCCGCCGGCGTGGTGGCGTGTGGCAGGCGGTCGAGCGGTGGGCCCTCGGTAATCCGCTTCGGCAGCGCTATGTCGGGATGTTCGGCGGAGGGCTCGTCGACGATCCGGCCCTGACGGGCCAGGGTTTCGTTGGTAGCCTGCATCTCCGGGCTGATCGCGACCGGCTTGGGGGACGGCGGGGTTTGACGTTCCGTCACCGCCTGGGCGACTCGCAGCCGGGCCTCGTACAGCGCGTCGCCCGGTTTGGCCGCCACCCGAGCCGGTGGTGCGGACGGCGGTTCGGTCGGGGCGGTGGCGGTTCGGCCGGGCGGTTGGGGTTTGGCCAGGGATGTATCCGCCGCTGCGGCATTGTTGGGGCCGGGCCAGGGAGACAGGAAGCCCGCGACGAGGGCGAGGATCAGCAAGCCGATCAGGGCCGGTCGTATTCGGATCGCCATTGCGTCCCCCTGACGCCTGTGGACGCGGTGGGCGCGGTGCACCCATGGCGGCCTTGCCGATTGTTCCCAACCAGATCGCAAGTTGTCCGAGGGCGATCCTGACGTGATATCAGAAGGCGGGACAAGCATTGGGCGCAGGGTTCACCGGGCGTTTCCCCGGTGGACGTGCGGTGGTTGGCGGTGGGCGGGGGCGGTGCGCGGAAGGCCACCGTGGGGACGGTGGCCTTCGGTGAGAGCAGGCAGGGATCGAGGCGGGGGGCGGGCGTGCTCAGTTCTTGATGGAGTAGCTGTCGCCGTAGACCTTCCAGGTCAGTGGGGGGTTCAGGTCGAGGTTGCCGGCCTTGAGGAAGACGCGCTGTTCGGTGTCGACGCGGCTGGTGTCGCTGTGCGCCTCCTCGTGTTTCATGGCGACCTTGCGAGCGTCCAGGAAGGCGTTGAGGTAGGTGGTCTCGTCGCCGCCCTGGGCCGGGGGCTTGGCCTTCTTCAGGGCGTTGGCGCGGATCGAGCCGAAGCTGTCCCGGTCGCCGCTGTCGCCGTGCATGACGATCGCGTCGTAGTAGGCGAACTGGCCCAGTGCGCCCAGACCATCGGACTTGCCGCGACTGACCGCCGGGTTGAAGTAGACCCGGTCCCGCTCGTCGTCCTGCGCCTTGCGGAAGTCCGCGTCACCGGCCGCCGTCGCCCAGGCCTTCTCGAACGAACCGCCCAGCCCGGCGTGCGAGTCCGAGCCGTTGACCTGGCGCAGCGCGGGCAGGAATTTGGCCAGCGGGTTGCCGGGCTTGCGGGCGGTGTACAACTCGACCAGGTCGAGCATGTCGCCGGTGCCGGAACAGAAGCCGATGATGCCCGCCGTGTAGCCGCGACCGTCGTTGATGTCCTCGATGTACTTGTACTGCGCCTTCCAGTCCAGGGAGGAGTTCTCCGCGCTGGACACCAGCTGCATCGCGATGTCCTTCTTGTGCGGGTCGTCCAGGCCGATCCGCGCGGTGTGCGCCACGCCGGTCGAACTCGACTGCGCTGTGCCGTTGGTGGCCGCGTAGGCCGTCGGCCCGGGTACCGCGATCAGCAGACCGGTGGCCACAAGCAGAGTCAGTCGCTTGCGGGACCGTCCGAGGTGAGCGTGCACGTGCGTCTCCGTTCCGGCCGCTGCCGGCCAAATTCGAGGCTCCGTGTCGTCCCTTTGTTAGGAAAGTTTCCTAACTAGGATGAGTCACATTGAAGCACCACCGGGGTTCCCCGCCAAGGGGGATGCTGTTGGCGAATTGGCTGCGGTGGGTGACGCCGGTCTTCGAGACTCGTTCTCGAAGACCGGCGTTGCTGTTTGGGGGTTCGGGTGTCGATGCGCGCGGCGGAGTCCGGTGGGGTTCCGGAGGAGACGGTCCGGGTGGCGAGGGCGGCGTTCCCGAAGGGGAGTCTGGCCATCCGGGTCC
Organism: Embleya sp. AB8; assembly: GCF_049739465.1. NCBI lineage: Bacteria > Bacillati > Actinomycetota > Actinomycetes > Kitasatosporales > Streptomycetaceae > Embleya > Embleya sp. AB8. The sequence goes on along the minus strand of NZ_JBMHHY010000005.1, from coordinate 162,626 downwards.
GTGACCGGTTGGGTGTGGTGTTCTCCGACGGGCGGTTCGCCGGGTTGTTCCCCGTTCGGGGCAGACGTGCGTGGTCACCGGGGCGGCTCGCCATGGTGTCGGTGCTCCAGTTCGCCGAGGGATTGTCGGATCGGCAGGCCGCCGAGGCGGTCCGGGCCCGAATCGACTGGAAGTTCGCGCTCGGGCCGGAACTGACCGACCCCGGCTTCGATTTCTCCGTGCTCGGCGAGTTCCGGGACCGTCCGGTCGGAGGCGAGGCCGGGCAGGAGATGCTCGACACGGTCCTGGAGGCCGCCCGGGACACGGGGTTGCTGCGTGCCGGAGGCCGGGCCCGCACCGATTCCACCCACGTCCTGGCCTCGATCCGCTCGGTCAACCGGCTGGAGTTCGTGATCGAGACCCTGCGCGCGGCACTCAACGCGGTGGCCGCCGCCGCTCCCGCATGGTTGACCGAGCACGCGGACCCGGCCTGGTTCGACCGCTATGCCACGCGGGCCGAGGACTACCGACTGCCCGTAAAGCGGACCGAACGCGTCGTTCTCGCCGAGCGGGTCCGCACCGACGGCACGCGGTTGCTTCGAGCGGTCAGGGCGCCCGAGGCACCGACATGGCTGCGCGAACTCCCCGCCGTGGAGATCCTGCGCCGAGCGTGGGTCCAGCAGTACGAAGCAAACAAGGGGCGGGTGCGGCGGCGGGCCCCAAAAGACTACCCGCCGGGCGCGAAACGCCTGGTGACCCCCTATGACATCGAGGTTCACGCGAGCGTGAAACGTGACATCGCCTGGGACGGGTTCAAGGTCCACCTCACCGAGACCTGCGACGCGGACACGCTTCATCTGATCACCGCGGTGTTCACCACCGACGCGACGGTGCCCGACATCCACGCCACCGACGTCGTCCACGCGCAGCTCGCCGCCCGCAATCTCCTGCCGGACGAACACCTCGTGGACGGCGGCTACGTCGACGGCAGGCGCATCGTCACCGCCCGGGAAGACCACGGCATCACGCCGACCGGCCCGATCGCCGGTGACACCACCGCCCAGGCAACCGGGCCCCACGCTCAGGACACGTTCACCATCGACTGCGAGAACAAGGCCGTGACCTGCCCCGACGGGCGGACCAACGTGGTCTGGCGAGAAACGCTCAGCCACCGCGACACACCCGTGGTCAGGGTGAGGTTCGCCGCCCGCCACTGCACGCCCTGTCCTGCCTGGGGCGCATGCACCACAGCCTCGACCGGGCGGTCCATCACGCTACGGACCGCGACCCGAACACGAGGCGATCCGACAAGCCCGCGCGGTTCAGGGCACCCCTGCCTGGCGGGAACGCTACGCACCCCGCCGCGGCGTCGAAGGCACCATCTCGCAAGGCGTCCGAGTCTTCGGACTGCGCGACTGCCGCTACCGAGGACTGGCCAAGACCCGGGTGCAACACCAACTCGCCGCCACGGCGATGAACCTCACCCGCATCGACGCCTGGACCAACGGCACACCCCGAGCCCACACCCGAACCTCACACCTGGAAGCACTTCGCCCCACCGAGTAAACGGTGGGGCGAATTCGCCAACAGCATCGCCGACACCGGCCCGGGGCTCTCGGAGCGGCTTACGCCCAGAGGTGCTTGGCGTACCACCGCTGATCGGTGGGGTCTTCGGAACCCCTGACGCAACTCCCCTGCATCAGCTGTGCGTCCATCGTCGGGCCCTGCGGTACGAGACAGGTGCGTGTCTCGATGTTCATGAACTGGTAGTAGCCGCTGGGCAGGGGATACACCCACCAGAGTTGGTCGTTCCAGGGCTCACAGGTGACGACGCGTGCTCCTTGGTGCACTCGGGTCAGCAGACACAGGCTGCTGTTGACGTTGGCGATCCGCCACCGGTCGTTGCCCATGTCGATGACGCGCCATCTCTGGTCGTTGGGGGGTGAGCCTGCATTGCTGCATCCACCCGCCACGACCGGGGACTCTGGAAGGGATCCCGGGGCGAACATGCAGAGTCCGCTGTAGGTCATGAATTGGTAGTCGACGCCTTGGTCGATCCAGTCGGCTCGGGCCTGTCCCGGGGCGACGAGCGCGAGAATCAACCCTGCGATGGTGGTGGCGATGATCGAGGCTGTACGGCGCATGAGGCTCCTAGGTTCGACGGATGCCTCTGAATGGTCGTGGGGCGCAAGTAGTTGCCACAAGATCGTTTCAAGCCTCGGGCAGGCCGGTTGGTTGCGGCAGTCGGGCTCGGTGCGTCTGCCTCGTTGCGCAATCCCGCCGGGGTCAGGCTGCGTGTTCGCGGAGCGCTCGAATCTGGAGCGCGGCAATCATGGGGTTCGACCTCAGCGGCGCCTTGCCCGAATCGCGCCGGGCCTTCTCGCAGCGCGCCGCTTCCCTGACGGTGAAGCAGGGCGACCCGTTCACGGTTCCGGCCGCCCGAATAAGTACCTTGTGCTTCCAGTTGCGGACCGCCGACTCCGAGACGCCCGCGAGATCGGCAACCTGGCGGACGGTGAGGAGTTCGCCGAGGTGGGTGTCGTCGTCGCAGCCGTCGAGGATCACGATGGTGGGGGCCATGTCTGCCTCCGGGTACGCGAAAGGCCCCCTCGCGAGGGGGCCTTGGGTGTTCGAGGTGGGCATGGCTCTGCCCGCAAGATCGAGTTTACCTAAACGCGGCCGGCTGACAAGTGGTGCTTGTCAGGCGTCGGGCGCCCACTCGGCTCGGTAGTTGGGGTGGTCGGAGTGCGGCGCGGCGAGGTGGCTGATCGTGCGGCATGGGTAGTCGCCGATGATCCGGCCGTCGTCCCACTGGCACACGCCGCAGTAGTAGACGACGCTGCCCCGAGCGAGGGTGTGGGGCTCGGGGGGGGTGTTTGGCGAGGATCGCCCGCTTGGCCTCGATGTCGCGGAGGACGTACGGGGGCCGTTCGCCACAACGTGCTCGGCGCTGTCACCCGCGTAGTCAACGACCTTGTCGGTCATCCGGTGGGTGACGTAGACGTCGGTGCCTTCGTCCGTTTTCCACGGTCCCGGATGGGCTTTGAGGGCGTGGCGCTCGCGCTCGTCGAGCCGCGCGCCGAGGAACGCCACCAGGTCGTCGGCCATCATCCCTCCCGCAGCCAGTCGGCCCGCTTCCGAGCGTACTCGGCGACCGCCTGGTATCCCGTGGCGTATCGTTCGTCGTCCTCCAGGGAAAGCCCCGGTTGGTCGCTGGGGAACGGGTTGGGGCCGGTGCCCATGCCGTACCTGTACTTGGCGTCCAGGTCGTCGCCGAGTTGGTCGAGTTCGGTTGCGCGCTCGGCGCGGGAACCTCGGTCGCTCATGTCCTCATCGTCTCGCAGCGGGGTATCAGGCGTGGCCACGCCTTGGCGCCAGGCAACCCCTCGCGCGCGTGCAGCAGGCACCCGAGCATGATGTTGACGGAGGGGGCCGCCAACATGGTCGAAGTCGTAATCGCGGTGGTCGGATCCCTGCTGGGCGCGGTGGCGGCAGGGGTGGTCCGGCACGTGAGCGCGGTCCGTTCCGCGCGAGTTGCTTGCGCGGACCAGGCGCGCAGGGATCGCGATGCTGCGGTGCTGATCTGGCTGCGGCGGTGAGCGAGCACCGCCTGGCGATGTGGGCTCGCGGGGAAGCCACGCTCGGCGGGCGCCGGACGCGCGGGTGCAGGAGCTGCGGAACGCACTGTGGGCGACCCGGGCCGCGATCACGGCCCCACTGGTGGCGGTGCGGATCCGGGTCGCCGACGCGGCGATCGTCGGTGCGGCCGAGGGCGTCGTGGCGGCGACGTACGCGACGCGCGAGGCGTCCGACGTCGGTGAGTTGGCTGCAGCGCGCGCTGCGGCCGTGCGGGCGCATGACCTGTTCGTGGAGGCGGCGGCACGTCTGGGTGTTTGAGTCCTGGGGCCGGATCTCGATGGGACTCAAGCCGGCGAATGGCTGATTTCTTACTTATTTCGGCTACGTCTGACTGGTTGGCTTCGCTCGTGATCACGGATACGCCGTCGATCCATCGTCTCGGGAGCCATCTTTGAAGATCCGACACACGCTCGTCGCCGCCGCGTTCGCCGTCATGGCGCTCGTCGCAACCCCGGTCGCTGCGATGGCCAGCCCCAGCCTTGCACCGACGACACAAGCAGGCGGTTCGAGTGGGCCTCCTGCCGGCGAAGGCAGTCCTGCCGCCGATGCGCTCGTCAGCAGAACGCCGATACCCCCGAAGACAATCGCCCCGCGAAACGGGAGCACCTCGCTTGACACGAATCTGTGCTATTGGTCCGAGACTCGCAATGTGGGTCGAACCGGTAGTCTGTGCAGTCCGGCCAAGGCAGGCTTCACGGGAACCACGGGACAAAACAAGCCGCTTGAGTCCGCGTCCTTCTACTTCGATCAATCGACGGCCATGACCTTGTGGGTCCGAGTTCACTTCGCCGAGGTCGGATGGACCAACTGGCGTCCGATAACAAGCACCTACGTAATGCAGTACGGCGACATCGGCGTGGGGGGACCGGCGATCGAGGCGATCGACTTTTCGTCGACCAACGGATCGCTGACGGGCGCGGGTCATGTGCAGAACGTGGGCTGGGTCGGAACTGGGACAAGCTCGAACATCACCATCGGAACCACAGGACAAGCGCGGTGGCTTGAAGCGTTCTGGGTCACGCCGAGCTTCTAGGACGCACGGAGAGAGCCCCGAGCCTGGTCGAAACGCTGTTGGCGAATGGGTCCCACCTGCCGGAACGAGACGACACCCAGCGGCTTCACCGCAGGTGGCCGTAATCGAACCGGCAGGGTTCGGGACTTCGCCAACAGCATCCAAGGCGGGGCCCTCGGCCGAAACCCGATGTGCCGCCATCAGGTTGGTTTCGAACCGGATTGACGATCGATCGGATTCGGACGACGGCGCACACGAACTTGTCGTTCGGCACGACGATATGACCCGAACGATCCCGGACGGTGAACCGACTCGCATGGTTACGCTCGGGCGGCATCCGGCCGTGCCCGTCCTCACCGCGCCCTCGCATGCCCGCCCGGCAGGCGTTGCCGCAAGGTGCATCGGGCCAGGCGTGGGGAGCATCTCGGGCACGTGCAGGTCGGCACGCAGCACGCCGGTTCGCCGCGCCGGCCGGCGAAGCAGGGGCGCGGGCGCTCGGACGGACGCACCGGGTGGGCCGGATCCTCGCCCGGGCTACCCCAGTGACCACAACCGCGCATATCGCCCACCCGTCGCCAGAAGTTCCGCGTGACTGCCCTGTTCGACCACTCGCCCGCCGTGCAACACCACGATCCGGTCCGCCCGCGCCGCCGCACGGGAGCGGAACGCGGGGTCGGAAGGCGGGACTGGAACGCGGGGGCGAACACCGGCAGGGGACCCCGAGCCGGGATCGCCCGCCGGGACGGCCCGCCGAGATGACCCGCCGAGATGGCCGTACGTCCCGCCCCCACGGTGCGTGTCCCGGGGCCGTCCCGGTGTTCCGGGACGGCCGGGTCATCCCGCCGGGTCGGCGCCGTAGCGGGCGAAGCCCTCGCCGAGGGCGATTTCCGCGAGGATCGCCGCGCAGCGTCGGTGACGGTCGACTTGCGCCTGCGGGTCGACGGCGGTGCGAATTCCCGGCAGATTGCGCAGTATCCGGGTCGCCGGCGATTCGCCGGGAATCAACTCGGTGACCAGGAAGGCGTGTTCCCGACGACGGAAATACGCGATCGGGCGCGGTGCGCTGCCGGGGAGTTCACGGTCGAGTTCGCGGAGCATCTCGTATTCGTGGGCGACTCGGTCGGGCGTGGTGGTGCGATCGGAATGCACGCCGCCGTGTCCTCGGGCCTCCTTGACGAATACCTCCCGGCCGCCGTCGGCCGCTCGCGCTACGTGGGCGCCGCCGCCGTTGGCATGCCGGATCAGCCGGATCAGCCGGATCAGCCGGATGAACGGGACACCCTGCCCGACGCACACCGCCGAGGTCACGCCCGGCACTTGCCGGGCCCGCGCCGGCGTCGCCGACACGTGCACCTGCCAATCGTGCATCGCGCCGAGCCCGGCGGCCGGGAGGCAGACGTTCCGGATGCCGTTGGGGACGAGCCGCCACGACTCGGGGAGTTCGCCCGGTTCGTAGCGGGGGCCGGTTTCGGCGGCCTTCTCGATGGGCCGGTGGAAATCGGGTTCGGCGAGCGGATAGGGCAGTTGGTCCATGGTGTCCCCGTCATGAGGAAGTACCGGATGGCTTTTCGAGCATAAGCAGCCAACCGGTCGGATAACCAGGGCCGGCCGGAAATTCGTCAACGTCGGACAATAATCAATAATAGAATCCGCGAGGTGGCGATCTGCGACCTTTGTCGACAGCTCCGGCAACTCCTGGCCAAGGGACTGGAGTTGCCCCAACGGCCACTCGCCTCGACGACGCGACCCTGCCGGCCGCCGCCGAGGCGATGCTCGACCACTTCCGCTCCCGCCTCGCCAACCTCGACCCGGACGATCCGGTCGGCACCGCGCGCCGCGCACCGGTCCCGGGGCGCCCGCCCGCCGGCCGGCTCCCCGGGCCCGTCCCTCCCTCTCCGCTCTCACCGAGACGTGGTGCCAGAGCATCGCCAACTCTCCGGTAGGCGCCGAGGTTTGACGCTCTGTGTCGCGGACGTCACACTTCGCCGCGCCAGGCTGCGCGCGCCAGATCCCCAAAACATGCCAAACCGGCATACACGTAAGGGGGATTCGGTGTCTTGTCCCGAATCGATGGGTTCCGTTTTGCCAATCGATTGGGCTTCCGTGGCAGCCAACCCGGCCGTCGCATGGCAGCATCAGGGCATGGACGAGCATCAGCGGCAGCCCGAGGTCGAGCCCGAATGGCTTGACAACGACGACTTCGATCGACTCGTGGCCGAGGTACTCCCGGACGGCGAGCCGCTGTTGCCCCCGGCTCCGACCGAGCGGATCTACGAGGGCGCCGGCCGCGGCGACACCGCCGGCGGCTGAGCCGACCCGCTTCGACTACCCGGTATACCACCTCGAATCTTGCACCACGCGCGCGAGTTCGGCCTGATCCAGCGGCGGTGCGGCAAGCGGCGGACCATACGTCGAGCCACCGATCAGCCCGGCAGACACCTGGATCACGACGGCCCGGCCGTCCGCGCGGGACACACTCGCCCCGTAGCCGCCGGCCGACTGCCCGCCGGACGCGGGTTCGCGCTGCCCGGGCGGCGAGGTCCAGGTCTTGCGCAACGATCCGTCGGGCAACGGGGTTTCCGCGCAGTCGGTGTAGGTCACGGCGATCCCGGAGTCCGCGCACCGGTTGTGTGCTTGCTCGAAGGCGGTCGTCGGCGTCACCGTGCCGTAATTGGCCCGCGGGCCGTTCACGGTGATGTCGAGATAGCCCACGCGGCCGTCCTTGGTGACGAGGTAACGCCCCGACAGTCGATGGGGCCCGTCGTCCGGCAGGTATCCGGGCGGCTGCTTGCGCACGTCGCCGACGTCCGGCCGCAGCAGCCGGGCGACGAAGGCGGACGGGTTGACCGGTTCCGGCTGCCCGTCCGCAGTGGAGCCCAAGGGCACCGTCGGCGCGACCGACACCAGGCTCGACGCCGTTGCGATCGACACCTCACCCGTCCGCGTCTCGGTCGCCGCGGGCTCGGCAGAGCCGGTGGCCCACACCGACGCCGTGGCCGACGCGGTTCCCGTCGGACCGGGCCGGGGCGAGGCCGACTCCGTCGGGGGCGCACTCACCCCCCGGGCGTCCGTGAAGCCGGCCGGTCGGAGCAGCAACGTGCTCCCGCCGATCACCGCGGCCACGGCGGAGGCGGTACCCACCGAGGCCAACACGCGTCGCCGGCGCCGGCGCACTCGGGCGGCCTCGCGAAACACCTCGTCCACGCCCACCGGCCCGGTCGCCCCCACCGGCCCGAGGCCCAGCACCGCCTGCCCCATCAGGTCCTTCATGTCCTGCTCTCGCACAGCCGTGCCCCCTCCGGTAGTGCGGCTCGAATGCCGGTCGCGGGCAACGCGTCGCCCAGGGCCAGCCGCAACGTGGCCAGCCCCCGGGCGGATTGGCTCTTCACCGTGCCCGTGGTCACGTCGAGGATCCGCGCGGTCTCCTCGACGCTCAGGTCCTCCCAGAAACGCAACACGAGCACGGCCCGCTGGCGCGGCGACACGGTCGCCAACGCGGCGCGCACCGCAAGCCCCAGGTCGGTGTCGGCCCCGCCCGCCACGGGTCGATCGGGCAGCACGTCGTGCGGACGCTCACCGCGCCAGCGGCGCCGGCGCGAGGAGATGAACACGCTCATCAGGGTGCGCCGGGTGTACGCCTCGATGTTGTCGATCCGGTCCAGCCGCCGACCCGCGAGCACGACCCGCACCAGCGTGGACTGCACCAGGTCCTCCGCCTCGTGCACGTCGCCGCACAGGAGGTAGGCGCTGCGCAGCAGTGGACCCCGCCGCGCGGCGATGAACTCCCGAAGCGGTTCGTCCGCAGCCGCCAACTCCCACCCCTCCTCGCACCCCGCGCGGCTCCCACCGAGCGCTCTTCCCCTATAAGGAGACCCGGCACGCCTGAGAGGTTGCACGAGCGCCCGAACCAATTGGGGCGGGGGTTGGGATCGGGGTCGGGGGTCGGGGCCGGAGGCCGGGGGCCGGGACCGGGGGCCGGGACCGGGGGCCGGGGGCCGGGGGCCGGGGGCCGGAGGCCGGGGGCCGGGACCGGGGGCCGGGACCGGGGGCCGGAGGCCGGGGGCCGGGGGCCGGGGGCCGGGGGCCGGGGGCCGGAGGCCGGGGGCCGGGATCGAGTGGGGCCGGGGTCGGGTCGAGGCCCGGTCGGTGCCGGGGCCGGGTGGCGGCCGAAGCCGGGGCCGGCGTGGAAGCCGGATGAGGCCGAGTCCGGGGTCGAAGTCTGGGTCGGGGCAGGGGCCGGGTGAGGGTCAGGCCCGGAGCCCCGAGCCGGAGCTGTGCTGGGTCGGGACCGGATCGAACCGGGACGGGACCGATCGGGGCCGGAGCCAGGGCCGGGCCAGGGTCGGATCGGGACCGGAGCCAGAGCCCGAGCCGGAGCTGTGCTGGGTCGAAGACCGGATCGAGCCGGGTCGGAATCGACCAGGGCCAGCCCGGGACCGGCTCGGGACGTGGGCCGGAGCCCGAGCCCGAGCTGTGCCGGGTCCGGACCGGATCGAACCGGGTCGAGCCGGGTCGGGATCGAACCGGGCCGGAGCCAGAGCCTGAGCCGGGCCGGCGTCGGCGGCGGAGCCGAAGCCGGAGCCCGAGTTGTGCCGGGTCGGGACCGGATCGAACCGGATCGGGACCGATCGGAGCCGGGCCGGGAGCGGATCGGGACCGGAGCCGGAGCCGTGCCGCGTCCGGACCGGACCGAACCGGATCGGGACCGATCGGGACCGGGCCGGGAGCGGATCGGGACCGGAGCCGGAGCCGTGCCGCGTCCGGACCGGACCGAACCGGGACGGGACCGATCGAGGCCGGGGCCAGAGCCGGGTCAGGCCCGGAGCCAGAGCCGGGTCAGGCCCGAAGCCAGAGCCGGGCCGGGGTCGGACCGGAGCCGGAGCCGAGCCGGGAGGCAGGGCTGAGGCCGGGGCGGGGCGAGGGCCGAAGCCGGACCGCCCCGGGTCGGGAGCCGCGTGGGCGCCGCCCCCGGGGTCGGCGCCCACGGCTGACGGCGGCGCGTCAGTTGCCCAAGGTGACCGGGAGTTCGCCGTATCCGCGCAGCAGCAGCCGGTCCCGGCGGATCGCGCCCGGTGCCGGCGCCAGTGTCGGGAAGCGGTCGAGCAGGCGTGGGAAGGCCACCGTCGCCTCCAGGCGGGCCAACATCGCACCCAGGCAGTAGTGGATGCCCGCCCCGAAGCTCAGCGGCGTGATCTCGGCCCGCCACGGATCGAACCGCCCCGGTTGCGGATACCGTGCCGGATCCCGGTTGGCCGCGCCGATCAACAGCAGCACCTCGCCGAGACGCGGTACCGGCACCCCCTCGACCGCCACCCCGTCCCCGAGCGCGAGCCGCGAGGTGAGCTGGACCGGCGAGTCGTAGCGCAGTACCTCCTCGACGAAGTCGCCCGGCGGCAACTGCCCTCGGGACAGGGCGGTCCGTACCGTCGTGTGCTCAAACAGCAGCGCGAGGCCGTTGCCGAGCAGATTTGTGGTGGTCTCGAACCCGGCCGCCAGCAACAGCGCCAGATTGCCGATCAGTTCGGTATCGGTGATCGCCGACTCCGGCTCCCGATCCCGCAGTTCCACCAACGCACTGACCAGGTCCGCGCGCGGCCGGGCTCGCCGCTCCGCAACCAACTGCTCGAAGTAGTCGCCCAGTTCGGTCGCCGCCCGATCGGCCGCGGCCTGATCGAGATCGGTGGACATGAACTCCAGCACGCCGAGCAGCTCATGGGCCGGGCCCCGAAAGCGGTCCCGGTCCGCCTCCGGGATGCCGAGCAGTTCGCAGATCACCCCGACCGGCAGCGGCGCGGCGAACCGATCCATGAAGTCGACCGGCGCGCCGCCCCGGCCCGCCTCGGCCATCCCGTCCAGCAGCCGGTCCACGGCGCGCTCCACGGCCGGCCGCATGGCGGCGATCCGGCGCGGCGTGAACACCGCCGCGATCGGCGCGCGCATCCGCGTGTGGTCCGGTTGGTTGGCCTGCAGGATCGAACGGCCGAGCAGCCGCCACACCGGCGTCTCGGGATCGTCGCCGTACACCGCGGCGTTCGCCTCGCGGTCGAACACGCCGAACTCCCGGCTCCGCAGCACCCGGTCGACCGCCGCATATCCGGTGACCAGGACCAGCGTGTCGCTCACCCGCACCACCGGGCCCAGCCGCTGCGCCTGCTCGTACAGCGGGTAGGGATCGGCCCGGGTCTGCGGACTGGTGAGCAACTCGACGATCGCGGCTGCGTCCACGTGATTCCCTCTCGTCCGCGTCGACGACCCGCCGGCCGTCCCTCGGAGCGTCAACCTCGGCCGACGGGTGCGGAGTTCCCGGTTCCGTCACCCACCCGACGGGGCCCGGTCCGCGGCCGGCGCCCGGTTCCCATCGCCCGCGTCGGCCTCCGCCCCCATCGCGAAGCCCCGATCGTCCGGCGCCCACCGCCACACCGCCACCGCCGCGAGCAAGGTCACCACCGCCAGCGAGGCCCACAACACCCCCGTCCCCCACGCGAGCAGTGCCATCAGGACCGCCGACGACGAGGCGTGGCCGATGCCGTAGGAGAGTTGGAACCGGGTCAGCGCCCGCCCCAGCCGATGCGCCGGCGTGGTGGCCACGACCAGCGCGGTGGCGCTGCCGGTGTACATGATCTCGCCGGCCGTATAGAGCACCGACACCAGCGCGATGCCCGCCGCCCCACCCGCGCCACCCAGCCCGCCGGCCGCCCAGAAGCCCAGGTAGGACACGCCGAGCACGAGCCCGGCGCCGGCCAGCCCCGAGCGCCTGGGGCGTCGCGACAACCACACCACGAGGGCGATCTGGGTGGTGACCACCATGACGGTGTTGCCCACGAAGATGCCGGCGGACCAGGCCGGGGACACCTGGAGCTGGGTGACCAGTACGGCGGGCAGCGCCACCTCCAGCACGTTGAAGCAGAACGCGTAGGGCAGGTTGGCCACATCCAGCACGGTGATCCGCCGACCACCGGCCGGCTCGCCCGCACCCCGCGAGCCCGCCCGACCGGTACCGACCACCCGCAACGAGCGGGCCAGCAGCGCGGCGACCGTGTAGCCGAGCGCGGTCACCCCGGCGAGTACGCGCAGCGCCCCCGTACCGCCGGCCATCGCCACCGTCGCGATCAACGCGCCGGCCCCCATCCCGGCATTGCGCAGGGAGCGTCCGGCGGCCAGCGCAGCGTCCCGATAACGCTCGTCGGCCAGCGTGCTGACCAGCGCGGCATGCGCGGGCGGCCAGCACTGGTCGCCGACGCCGAGGAACAGCGCGGCGATGGTGAACCCCCACACGGCCGAACCACCGAGCCCGGTCGCGGCGAGCAACGCCACCACCCCGAGCACTCGGATCGACATCGCGCCGGCCACCGCCGCACTGCGCGCCCCCCGGTCCAGCCACCGCCCGAGGAACGGCATCGCGACGAGCCCGAGCAACATGCCCGCGGACATCGCCGTACCGGTCTGCGCGACGCCGAGACCGAGCACCTTGATCCCGAACACCAGCAGGAACGGCCGCAACATCCCGGCGCCGAGCGCGTCCACCCCCACGGCGACCGCGTACCGGGGACCGCCCGAGGCCCGGACCAACTCCCGCAGCGCGGGCCGCTCGGGTCGTTCCCGGCGCCCGGGTGGACCGCCGCCCCGCGAGCGCGAGTGCCCGGTCGTGTTCGTGATCGTGGTCGTCGGAGCCGCATCGACCGGGTGGGCGAGGTCGTCGGTTGCGGAGGCCGGAGTCATCGGGTTCGTGGTCATGCCGACACCGTGGCCGGCTCCGTCGCGACCGGTCACCTCGATTGACGACTGTCGTCAATCGACGCCGGCCCGACCACGCCGACCTGCGATGATCGATGCCGTGAGTCTGACCATCGAAATCGCCGGGGTGCCGGTCGAGCGGCTGCTGTTCGCGGCGTCCCCGCTCGCCGAACTGACCGCGATGTTGCACGTGCTCGCCGAGCCCGGACACCATCCGGAGCACCGGGACTGGGCCGCCAGGACGCGTTCGGCACTGGCCCCCGAACTCGCCGAGCAGTTGCTCGAAGCGGAGTTCCTGTGGCGCTCGTCGCGGGCGGACTTCCTGCTGCCGAGCCGCCCCGGAGCCACCCTCGCGGAGGAACTGGACGGGGTGGACCGGCTCGACGACGAGACCTACGCATCGACCGCGCTGGTCGCCACGTGCGGTACGGACCGGACGTTGCTCGGCAGACCGTCACCGTTGCACGACGCGGCCGGCCGGGACCGGATCCTGGACCTGGCCAACGCGCGTGGTCCGCGCCAGGCCTCCTTCGCGGAGCGGCTGATCGCGGATCCGCCGATGGTCCGCGCCCGGGTACGCCGGATGTTGGAGGACTGCCAGGCGGCGTTCTTCACCGAGACCTGGCAGCGGGTGGCCCCCACGCTCGCGGCGGATCTGCGGCTGAAGACCGATCTGCTGTCCCGGCGCGGCGTGGCGGACACGCTGACCTCGGTCTCCCGGGCGATCGAACTCGACCGGCGCCGGCAGCGGATCGTGCTGGACAAGCTCCAGGACAGCACCACCAGTGCGGTCGGCGACGGGGTGACCTTCCTGCCCACCGTGTTCGGCGCGCCGCACCTGGTCGTGGTACACGCGCCGGGGTGGCGTCCGGTACTGCAATACCCGGTCGCGATCACCGACCGGTCGGCCGCCGAGGCGGTGCCGATCGACCTGGTCCGGCTGCGCCTGGAAGCGCTGTCCCATCCGGTCCGGCTGCGCCTGGTCCGGACCCTGGCGCGCGGCTCGCACACCACCGGCGAACTGGCCTCGGCCTGGGACCTGAGCGCGCCGGAGGTCTCCCGACACCTGGCCGTGCTGCGCAAGGCGGGCCTACTGACCACCCGACGGCGCGGCCGCTACGTGCTCTACAACCTGGACGCGTCGGCGACGGCGGCACTGGGGGCGGACCTGATGGCGGCGATGTTGCGCTGAGCGGGGGTGTTCCCGAGCCGACTCGGTTCGCTCGGCTCGCGGTCCCGACGCGGCTCGGGTCGCCGTCTCGCCCCGGCGGGGCTCGCGCTTCGGAACCCACTCGGCTTGCGGTCCCGTTCCGGCTCGATTCGTGTTCCCGGCTCCACTCGGCTTGCGCCCCGGGTCCAGCTCCCGCTCGGCTCGCGTTTCGGATCCCACTCAGCTCGCGCTTCGGATCCGGGCCACCGACAGCTCGTTGGCCGGCGCCACGTATTCCGTGAACAGTTTGGCGACCAGTTCGCCGCGGCTGGCCACGCCGACCTTGGCGAGCACCGCCTTGATGTGGTCGCGCACGGTGTGCGTGGTGATCCCCAGCCGCCGGGCGATCTCGTCGGTGGCCAAGCCGGCGGCCACCAGCCGGGTGATCTCCGTCTCGCGCGTGGTCAGTTCGTACGCCTCGACGATGATCGAGGCCACCTCGGCCACCGGGGCCGGCTCCAGCATCACCACGGTGAACGCGTCGTCGCCGTCCAGTCGGGACGCCTGGCACACCAGCCACCGGCCGGCGCGGGTCCGCACCCGGACCCGGCCGGTACCGGCGGCGACCAGCGTGGCGATCCAGATCGGGATCGTCCCGTCCGCCGCGTCGCCGGCCACGCTCGCGATCCGGGCGCGGGCCTGGTCGTTGGCCGAGACCAGGCGCCCGGCGCGGTCGAAGAGCAGTACGCCGGTCCCCTCCTCGGGAGCGGCAACGGCCTCCTCCGGCACCACTCCCGGGCGCAGGAACGCGCGCAACCTCCCGGCCAGCGGCGCCGACAGGCCCGCGACCAACTCGGTCTCGGCGGCGGTGAACGCCGGCCCATCCGCGTTCCGGAACAGACTCACGCTGCCCCACGGCCGGCCGGCCACCCGCAACACCGCGCGCAGTTCGTCGCCGAGCCGCCGCGGGCGCAGGTAGGCGGCGTGGAGCGGGCTCGCCTCGGGACGATCGCCGGTACTCTCCCGCAGCGCCGCCGCCGGGATCCGCGCAGCGGCCAGGGCGCGGAACGGATTGACCGTGTTCGGATCCGACTCACTCGTCCAGAACGCGGCACAACCACCCTCGTCCAGGTTCTCCACCCGGATCGGCGCGGCGATCAGCCCGGTCAGCGGATCCGTCGCGCGCCATACGGCCGCATCGAACGGGACCAGGCGACGCAGCCGGGTGGAGGCGGTGGCGAACAGGGCGAGGGCGTCGGGCGCGGCGGCGGCACGGACGAGCAGTTCGTCCCGCTTCCAACCGTCGGCGTCGGCGCGGCGGGTCATCGGCGATTCCGTTCCTGGTGTGGGCAGACGGCCCGTTTGGATGGACGGCTCGTGTGGGCGGACGGCTCGTGTGGATGGACGGCCCGTGTGGGTGGACGACTCGTGTGGACGGACAGCCCCGCTCGGCGGCGGCCCCGGTCGGCCGGAGCCACCCATCGCGTCAAACCCGCGGAACGAGCAGAAGCTTCCCGGTCGTGCGCCGCCCCTCCAGGTCCTGGTGCGCCCGCCGCGCCTCGGCCAGGGGGTAGCGCCCACCCACATGCACCCGCAGGGTGTCGGCGCCGACCCGGTCGAACACGTCCCGGGCGCGGGCGAGCAGTTCCGCGCGGTCGCGCGTGTAGTCGGCGATCCCCGGCCGGGTCAGCCGCAGCGAGCCGCCGGCCAGGAGTCGGCCGGTGTCGAAGCCGCGCACCGGGCCGCTCGTACCGCCGAGCAGCACCATCGTGCCGCGCGGTCGCAGACTCGCGAGGCCGTCGTCGAAGGTGGCCGCGCCCACCCCGTCGTAGACCACGTCCGCGCCGCGCCCGTCGGTCGCCTCGCGCACCCGGTCGGCGAACCCCGGGTAGTC
Source organism: Embleya sp. AB8 (assembly GCF_049739465.1). Classification (NCBI taxonomy): domain Bacteria; kingdom Bacillati; phylum Actinomycetota; class Actinomycetes; order Kitasatosporales; family Streptomycetaceae; genus Embleya; species Embleya sp. AB8. The sequence goes on along the minus strand of NZ_JBMHHY010000005.1, from coordinate 147,218 downwards.
GAGCACCAGTTCGGCCCCCGCCGCGCGGGCCCGGGCATGTTTGTCCGGGTCGGACACCGTACCGATCACGCGGGCACCACGGGCGACCGCGTACTGCGTGAGCAGCCCGCCGAGACCGCCGGCGGCCGAGTGCACCACGACGGTCTCGCCGGCGCGTACCGGATGGGTGTCGTGGGTGAGGTAGTGCGCGGTCATCCCCTGCATCAGGACCGCGGCGGCGGCCTCGAAGTCGACCGCGTCCGGGATCGGTACCAGGCGGTCCGCACGCACGACGGCGCGCTGCGCGTAGGCGCCGTACGCCGTGGTCACCGAACCGTCCATGGCCCACGCGACCCGGTCGCCGACGGCCACCCCGCTTACCTCCGGGCCGAGTTCGGCGACCGTGCCGGCGCCCTCGACGCCCGGGACGAACGGAGTCGGTACGGCGAACACCCCGCGCCGCTGGCTGACGTCGATGAAGTTGACCCCACTGGCGGCGACGTCCACGAGCACCCGGCCCGGGCCGGGGCGCGGCTCCGGGTGGGTGTCGACGGTGGTCAGTACTTCGGGTCCGCCGTGGCGGGTGGCGATAACGGCTTGCATGTGGCGGCGCTCCCGGGGTTGGTCGGTCGGGTTCGACTCGGCTCAGCTCAGCTCGGCTCGGCTCGGCTCGGCTCGGTTCGACTCGGCTCGGCTCGGCTCGGCTCGGCTCGACCGATCCTGCGCCCGCGCGGCCCGGCGGCCCATCCCTCACGTGGGGGATGGTCGGCCGTGGGGATGGCCGCCACCTCCTCAACTCACCCGAGGTCCACCCGCTGTGCATCCGGCTCGGCGATCGCGAACGTGCACAGCCGGGCCGCCTCCTCCACCACCGCGCGGGTGTCCTCGGCGGACAGCGGCCGGAACGGCTGTACCCGCAGCCCGGTCGCCTGCACGGACCAGGTGCCCGCAACGAAGCCGTCGACCAGGAACGTGGGCAACACCAGCGAGTGGCCCGGCATCACCCGGCGGCGATCCACCTCGGCCAGGATCCGGGATCGGTCCGCGTGGCCGAGTACGGCGTTGTCGAACGCGGGCAGGAAACGTACCGGCGCCGGCCCGTCCGCGTCGGCGAGTTCCGCGTCCGGCAGGTCGTACAGTTCCCGCCCGTCGGCATCACGCAACACCCGCAGCGGCATCGACTCGACCACGTCGCGCAGCCGCTTCAGTCCGGACCAGACCTGTACGTCCGCCACGCTGGCCGGCCCGAACGCGGCCAGATAACGCTCGACCAGCCGACGCACGTCGGGCGCCGGATCCATCGGCCGGCCGGTCCACGCCGGCGCGAGCGCCATCGGTACCGACGATCGGGTCCCCCAACCGCCCCACACCCCGTTGGGCGCCGGATGCACGATCGGCAACATACGCTGGACCGCCGCCGCGAGCACCGTGCCGGCCCGACCCGGGTAGCGCTCGACGAGAAGCCGGCCCAGATCCCGCCGATTCAGCGGCCCGTCGGCCAGCAACGCCCGTGCGGCCGCCGCGAGTTCGGCGGCCCCGAGGCCGTGCGTCTCGCGGGCGTAGTAGGCGGGTCGCAGCTCGGTGCCGGGCGCGGGTTGCAGCAGCGGCCGGATCCACGCGTAGTCCTCGGCCGCCGTCACGTGCTGGGTGCCGCGCAACAGCGTGCCGCGCACCACGTCCTTGTCCGTGTACAGCCCGGTCAACTCGGCCTGGCGGAACTCCGCGGCGCGCGTCCACAGGCCCACGTAGGGCCAGTTCTGCTCCTGCGCCTGCATCGCGACCAGGTGCCGGACGACCTGCGCGGCGGGTCGCGGGGGGCGCTCGGCGAGCAACTGACGGGCGATCAGGGTCCGGTTGAGCACCCGTCGGGAGATCGGGGCCGGCGTGGCTTTCGCTGCCGCCGGCGCGGCGGGTGCCTTCTTCAGGGCTTTCACGGCGGTCGCGGCGGTCGAGGCGGTCGCGGTCATCGGGGTCGGCGCGGTCGGCGCGGTCGGCAGTCGGCCGGGAGCGGAATCCATGATCACAGTCTGGGCCGGAATCAGGCCGGCTTTCTGCCGCATTCACCCGGACTGCCGCCGCCGTCGTCGTCGGTGCGGCGATCGCGACCGCGGCCGGATCGGCGGCCGGCACCTCGACCCGCTCCAAGATCACCTGCACGGCGATGGGCTCCACCCGCTCCGGCACCAGGCGCACGACAGCCGACGCGGTGGACCCCGCCCGCCGGAGGACGCGGACCCGCCCTCGGCGACCGGGCCGCGCGCGATCAGGTCCGCGGCCGGCCCGGTGACCGACGCGGGCACGAGGCCGGTGCCCGCGGCGACCTCGGTCCGCGCACCCGGGCCGTGCGCGGCGATCGCGCGCAGGACGAGGGCCCGCCAGAACCAACTCTTGCAATATCCATTGCGGCGGGCTGATACTCCCCAATAGATAGATGCTCAATCGATTCAGCACTACCGCAGTACCACCGCAGCACCACTGCGGCACCACCGCACCAAAGAGGATGGCCCCGTGTCCCAGCAGCCGCTCGTCACCACCACCCTGGGCCCCGTCCGGGGCTCGTGGCAGGACCACTCCGCCCGATTCCTGGGCATTCCGTACGCCAAGCCTCCCGTCGGCGACCTGCGCTTCGCCGCTCCCGAGGCCCCGGAGCCGTGGACCGAGCCGCTGGCGGCGACCGCCTACGGGCCCACCGCGCAGCGCCGTACCTTCGGCGATGGGCCGACCATCATCCCCGAGCCCTCCATCCCGGGCGACGGCGTGCTCAACCTGAACGTGTTCACCCCGACGCCGAGTCGGGAGGCTGCGCTGCCGGTCCTGGTGTGGATCCACGGCGGCGGCTTCGTGGCCGGGTCGGCGGCGAGCCCGTGGTACGACGGCAGCGCGTTCAACCGGGACGGCGTGGTGCTGGTCTCGCTCGGCTACCGGCTCGGCATCGAGGGTTTCCTGCACTTGGACGGCGCCCCCGACAACCGCGGCGTACTGGACTGGATCGCCGCGCTGCGCTGGGTCCGGGACAACATCGCGGCCTTCGGCGGCGACCCGACCAAGGTCACCATCGCCGGCCAGTCGGCGGGCGGCGGGGCGGTACAGACGCTGATGGCCACGCCGGCCGCGCACGACCTGTTCCGGGCCGCGATCTCGGTATCCGGCGCGGTGATGGAACCGCAGAGCCGCGCCGACGGCCTGGCCGTGGCCGAACTCTTCACCGCCCGCACCGGCCTGCCCGCGACCGCCGCGGCGCTGCGCGACGTGTCACACGACGAGATGCAGCGCCTCCAAAACCTGGTCACCGCGCCCGAGGAGGGTGCGCCGGCGCTGCCCGGCCTGCTCCTGGCGCCGTTCGCCGACGGCGAGTTGGTCCCCGAGGACGTATCCGCCGCCTTCCGGACCGGCTCGGCCGCACCCGCGCCGCTGATGCTCGGCGCGACGCACCACGAGTTCAACTTCGCCGCCGAACTCGGCATGCCGAACGCCCCGATCGAGGCGGCGGTGGGCGTACTCGGCGCGGTCGGCCTGTCCCCCGAGGGCATCGCGGCCTACCTGGCACTGCACGACGGCGCGACCCCGGCGCAGGTGATCGGCCGGGCCCTCACCGACAACCTCTTCCGCGCCGCCGCCCTCGCCATCGCCGAGTCACGCGCCGCCCAGGGCCGCCCGACCTGGCTCTACGCCTTCGAATGGTTGTCCTCCGCCGAGCCGTTCACCGGCACGGCCTTCCACTGCCTCGACGTCCCCTTCGCCTTCGACCTCCTGACCGCGGAAGGCGCGGAGAACGCCACCGGCCCGAACGCCCCCCAGCCGCTGGCCGACGCAATGCACACAGCCTGGGTCACCTTCATCCGCGACCTCGACCCGGGTCCGGAGTGGCCCCGCTACACCCACTCCACGCGCACCACGATGTTGTGGGACACAAACCCGACAACCGCCCCCGACCCAATGCGCCGGGAACGCGAAATCTGGGGCGCCCGGGGGCCTGTCGCCGGCTGAGCGAGAGACGGTGACGGGGACGGGGATGTCCGGCGGCCGGGATCTCGGTCCGGTGCCCCGCCTCCGTGCCGCCCATCCGCCACGTGGCCGTTCCCACCCGTCCCACCCGTTTCCACCTATCCCACCCATCCCACCCATCCCACCCGATCGGTCCGTATCCGGGACGGAAATGGTCCGGCGCCCCTCACCCCATCCGAAACCGGATCGCGGTGGGGTTCGCCGGGCTTGGGGTGGCGCGTGACCTGGGGTTTCGCCTGACGCGCGGGATGGCGCAGGTCGGCGAGTGCGGGTTTCGGGCCAGTCGGGCCAGTCGGGCCAGTCGGGCTATTCCGATTATTCGGGCCATCTGTACAGCCCGACCCTCAGGTGAGCCCCGCCGGCAATTGCGCGATGTCGGGCCCAGGCTGGAAACAGGGGCGACGGTTCCAGGCGCCCCGATCGTTCACGAGAAGGTGACGCGGATGCGTCGCATACTCCTCCCGGTTTCCGCCGTCGGTTCGATCGTGCTCATCCTCGCGGCCGTCGGCGCGTGCGGTCCCGCCGAGGAGGCGCCCGGCGGCCCGCCGGCGAGCGTCACGATGACCGTGCCGCCGACCCCCGGCGTCGCCACGACGCCGACGCCGGCCGCGCCGGTCGCGCCCTCCCCCGCGGCGCCGGCGACCACCCTCCCGCCGAGTCACGCGATGTTGTCCCGATGACGCCCGGGCGCGGCCTGCGCCGGTGCGGGATGGGTCTTCGGCAGCCGGGAAACCGCCACGATCCGCAACGAGTTCCACCGCCCGACCGTCGGTCGACCCGGGCACCTGCCCGAGCGCGGATCGTCGCCGAATACCCTCGTGGGATGGACCGTTACGAGGTATCAGCGCAACTGGAGTGGTGGGCGAATCCCCTCACCTGCCTGGCCGACTTCCCCGTGCGGGTCAGCCACACCCACGGGCCCGACACGTGGCACGCGGCCGTCTCGCCGCCGCTCACCGGGGAGATCGGGGAAGGCGCCGAATGGCTCATCGCGCTCGATCCGTGGTTCACCCTCCGCTTCGCGGACGACTCGACCATCGAGGTCGAGGTAACGCACTCCGGAGACGTCAACGACCTGCGGTTGGTCGCCATCGAGGATCGGATCGCGGCATGACGGAGCACGTGGCGGCCGTAACGGCCCTGATCGTCGTGGACATGCAGGTGGCCTTCGTCACCGGGGACGGCGCGGTGTCGGAAGCGGATCGGGTGGTGCGGACGGTTCGGGGGTTGGTCGACGCGGCCCGCGCGGCGGGGGCGCTCGTGGTGCATCTGCAAAATGACGGGGATGTGGGTACGGAGGACGAAGTCGGCACTGCTGGCTGGGAGTTGCTGCTGCCGGTGCGGGTCGGCGACCGGGAAGCGGTGGTTCGGAAGGTCGAGGACGACGGATTCGAGGGAACGGCACTGGCGGAATTGTTGGCCGGTGCCGGGGTGACCGCCCTCGCCGTGTGTGGCGTGCAGTCGGAGATGTGCGTACGGGCGACCGCCGAGAGCGCGTTGGAGCGCGACTATCGGGTCGTACTGCCGCATGACGCGCATGGCACGTACGACATTCCGGCCGCCCCGGGGATCAGCGAGGCGGTACCGGCCGCGATGGTCTCGCGCGTGGCCGAGTGGGCGTTGGGGGACGAGGTCGAGATCGTCGCTCGCGCGGCGGACGTGGTGTTCCGCGCCCCCGGGGCCACGGTCTGAGCCCGACCAACAGCACCACGGCGACCCACACTTCGACCACTTCCCGCCGCGCCCGCAAGCTCGGTACGCAGCGGCCGAGGCCGCCCTGGGAAGGCATGCCGTACAGCGTCGTCGCGACCGAACGAGCAACGGCAGCCGACGCCCCTTGATCAACGGCATCCTCGGACGCGTCCCGGCCGGGCCCGAGCGCCGGGCGGTATGCACGCGGATCGCCTCGGTCAGGCCGGTGAACTGCCGCTCAAGGCCAGCGAGCGTCGGCAAGCCTCGGTGCGGTGTCGTGCGTGTCGTGCATCCGTCCGACGCCGGCGGCCGGGTCCGACATCGGGCTCGGGGGCGAGGCGATCACACGATGCGGACGACCGTGATGAACAGGAATTCCGCCGTTACCTGGTAGACCACGATGAAGTCCCCCGCCGACGCCTGCCGGTGGTCGCGGTCCCGCATCTCGGAAGTGGCGGACCCGTAGGGGTCGCCAGCGATCAGGGCCACGCCCCTGTCGAGCGAGGCACGCTGGCTGGAGGACAGTTGCGAGCGGATTTTGTCGCAATCCGGGCTGTACTTCACCGAATAGCTCATTCGGAATCGGCCTCCTGTTCACGGGCTTCGACCAGCAGGCGTTCCTCTTCTCGCAAGGCGTCGACCTTCGTGATGTCCTCGTCCCATGCGGGGGTCGGCATCAGAGCCCAACGGTGGAGGACGAGAAGGAGGTCACGCGCGTGCGCGTTGCCGACCTCCTCGTCGAACTTCTCGTGAAACTCATCGGGGAGTGCGGCGCGGATGCCGTTGATCGAGGCCGGATACCGGATCTCGTCCCCGTTGAGAAGATGGGTCGTGAACGTGGCCGCCATGGCGCCTCCCAGCTGTGTGCGGAAGGCCAGGGTGGCACCGCACCGCCCGTGATCGGTAGCCGGCGCACACGTCCGGAGTACGCGACCGCTGTGCGCCCTGCCATCCAGCCGGACGAACGGCCGGACTTGGCGGCGCTACGCTCGCGCGTCGAGGCTGCCTGGAGGTGCCGGTGCGGCTCGAAGTACAACCGCACCGAGGTCGGCACTCTCCTGCCCGATCCGATCGGCGACGGTGAGGTCCGGCCGAAGCTGTGCGAGTTGTGCGGGACGGCAATCACCGACAGCGGCGAGCCATAGGGGTCCCCGACTCGGGGAGAATCGGGCGGATACGGCGAACCAGGGATGGGTTCCGCTCGGCTCGGCACCGGCCGTTGCGGTTCCCCGTGTCGGCTGCGCGCCCGCCGTGCTCAGGGGGAAGCTGGTGTGGAGCCTGGTGCGGAACCCGTCGTCGAGCCGACGTGAGTGAGGCCCAACGACCTGACCATGTCGAGCATTTCGGCGCGGTGCAGTGCGGCCGGGTTGCCTGCGACGGGTTGGATGTGGCCGTCGATCTCCAGGGCCACCAGGCCGTGCATGCGGCCCCAGACGCGTAGCGCGAGCGCCGCTGCGGCGGGTGGCACGTCCGGGAGGTCTGCCCGGATCTTCGCGACGTAGTCCGGGTGGAGGTCGGACCAGGACGTGTCCTCGGGCTGGTTGTGCCGGGCGTGGGGCCAGGCGGCGGCCACCAGGCGGGTGAGGTCGCGGCAGACCCGACGGGCCGTCTGCTCCACCGGGCCGCCCTCGGGCGGCTGGTAACCGGGGACGGGCTGGCCGTAGAAGAGCCGGAAGCCCTCCGGGTGCGCCAGCGCCCATTCCCTCAGCGCCTGGCCCCAGGCCACCAGCCTGCCGCCGGGATCGGTGGCAGGCACCGCGTTGCTCGCGGCCTCCACCGCCTCCGCGAGCGAAGCGGCGATCTCGCTGATCAGTGCCGTGATCAGCTCGTCCCGGTTGGGGAAGTACCGGTAGATCGCGCGTGGGGTCATCCCCATCTCGCGGGCGATGCCGCGCAGCGAGATCGCGCCCGGCCCCTCGTCGGCCATCTGCCGCAGCGCGATGGCCTTGATCTCCCTGGTCGTCTCCGTCCGCAGCCGCTCCCGGCGGCTCGGCACGGCCTCGACGTGTCCGCCCTCGTCCTTGCTCACCTTGAGAAGGTTACAGCAGGTGTATTAGTCTCCGGCGGGTTGAAAAGTACACACCGTTTCCTAAGGAATCAGGGGATACACATGTCCGCTTACGTCATCGTCGGAGTCGACGTGCTCGACCAGGAAGCCGGCCTCGCCTACGCCGCCGTGGCCCAGCCGTCCATCCTCGGCCACGGCGGCCGCTACCTGGTGGCAGGCCCCACACCCGAGGCCGTCGAGGGCACCTGGGACTTCTCCCGGCTCCTGGTCATCGAGTTCCCCGACATGGACCGGATCCGGGAGTGGTACGACTCGCCCGAGTACCGGCGGGCCCGTGAGATGCGGAAGGGTGCGGCTCGGGTGCGGATGTTGTTCGCCGAGGGCTCGCCGCCCGAGGGCTTCTCCCTCCCCGCGTAGCCGAGGATCGCGGCAAGCGGCCGCCTGCGCTGCGGTTGGCGAGCCGTCACCGGGCCGAAGGCCGCCATCCGCAGACGGCACGTTTCGGCCGACCTCCGTCGGCCGCCTGCCGACGGAGGCCCGGCAACAGCGGGGGCGACCCATTCCGGCGTACTCGGGTGCTACCCCTTCGTCCACGCCGGCCCGACGAGCCGGTGCCGGCGCCGGTGCGTGCCAGTGCCAGTGCCGGTGCCAGTGCCGGTGCCAGTGCCGGTCCAGCAGGTACGCGGTCCAAATCAGGATGTCCGGCAGCCCCCGCTCGCGCAGCCGGTCGTCCACCCCCGCCGCCAACGCCGGCGCGGACGGCCGCCGGTCCGCGCCGATGCGCCGCTTCGGCACTCGGCGCCCCGCCTCCAGCACCAAGTCAGTGTCGCCCGGACAGCCCGCAGCCACCGACGCCACGACCGCGGTCGGCTCGCCGCGCCAAAACGCGGTCATCGCGACCGCCTCGACCGGGCTCCCGGCCCGACCGCAGAAGTCCGCCACCAGCGCGGCGCGCACTCCCCCACGCCATCATCTGCGCGTGCAGGTTCGCGCAGGTTCGCGTACGAATCCACCCCGACCACCGTGACGTCCCCGGACCGCAGTTCGGCGGCGAGGTCGGGTGCGGGGCGGGGTCGAGATCCTGAGACGCGTCAGTACAACCGGCCGCCCGGGCGTCAGGCCCACCCGGCTCATCCGTCGAGCGTGCTCGTGCCCCCGTCGGCTCCCACCGGGCCGGCGATCGGCTCCGATTCCGGCGCCGGGGTGGCCGGTTCGTGATCGGGGCAGTCCAGGCGTAGTTCGCCGTCGCCGAACGGGGCGTCGACAAAAGCGCAGTGGTGTGGGCGGTCCGGGTCGTCCGGGTGGGCGTCCGGCCGGTAGAAGCGGCAGGTGACGCAGGTGCGGGAGACCGGGATCGCCCGGTGTCGTTGCAGGACCCGGATCATCGTGGTGGTCCCACGCAACATCGCCGCCACGTCGTCGTCGCCGAGCGCGTCGAGGGCGGCGCGCAGCGGCGGGGGGACGAGGGCGAGCCGGTCGGCCTCGGCGCGGCCGGCCTCGGTGAGGGTGAGCGTGACCGCCCGGGTGTCGACCGGGTCGCGCTGTCGGTCGGTCAGCCCCTTCGTGGTCAGCGACCGCACCGCATCGCTGACCGTGGGGGCGGTGGACGCCAACGCCGTGACGATCTCCCGCTGCCGACGCGGCCTTTGGTCACCGGCCAGGTACAGCAGGATGTCGGCCTGCAACGGGGTGAGGTTGGTGGGGCCGGCCTGATGCCAGGCGCTCAGTTGTACCGCTCGGCCCAACCGGCCCAGCCCGATCAGCAGTTGCTCACTCGGTGACAGTCCCGGCAATTCGCCCGTCATTCGAACCTCCGTCACCACATTCCGTGCGGGATGGCCGCCATCCCCCTTGCATTCTAGGGAGTGCCAACTATATTTGGCACTGCCAACAAGGACTTGGCACTGCCAACAATGCTTGCCTCCTACTGTCTCCCGAAGGAGATCCACCCATGTCTCGTCTGTCTCGTCTGTCCACCGTCGACCCGGACACCGCCGCTCCCGCCGCCAAGCGCCTGCTCGACCAGGTCCAGCGTGCCCTGGGTGTAACGCCCAACATGATGCGCGCGATGGCCACTTCCCCGGCCGTCCTGGACGCCTACCTCTCCTTCGGCGCAGCCCTGGCCAAGGGCCACCTGTCCGCCGCGGTCCGCGAGCAGATCGCGCTGGTCACCGCCGTGGAGAACTCCTGCGAGTACTGCTACGCCGCACACCACGTCCTCGGCGCCAAGGCCGGCGTCGACGCGACCGACCTCGCGGCCGGCGGCCACGCCCGGGCGTCCGACCCCAAGGTCGCCGCGGCCCTCCGCTTCGCTCGGGCCGTCATCCGGGACCGGGGTTTCGTCTCCGACGAGGAACTCGACGCCGTACGGGCGGCCGGCTACGGCGACGGCGAGATCGGCGAGATCATCGGCTCGGTCGCACTCAACACCTTCACCAACTACTTCAACTCCGTCGGACGCACCGAAGTGGACTTCCCCCCGGTCCCCCTCCCGAAGTAACCACCCCGCCCCCACGACCACGCACACCCATCCACAACACGCCCCGACCACCCACCTTCACATCGGGCGGCCGGGGCGCGTCCCGTGCATTCCGGTCGTCGGGCAGGGTCACGGCTTGAGGCCCGCCAGCAGGACCACGGTCAATGGGTCGTCGGCGCGGGCGCCGGGGCGGCAGACCATTACCTTGACCAGGCCGGCGATCTCGGTGGGGGTGAGGTCGGCGCGTAGGCCGCCTTCCGTCTGGGCGCGTTCGATGAGGGTGGCGAATACTGCGCCAAGCCCCGGAGCCCACGCCGACAACTAGTCGAGCGCAGCGGCGCGCTCCGCGAGGGCGAGTAGTTCCGCCGGTGCGGATCGCCCTGCAATCAGCGTCAATTCGTGAATCGCGCCACGCGCAGCGACATGACTCCGAACCGTCTCGGGGGCAAGTTCTTCCGCCCGCAGCAGGCACTCGACCGCGTCGCCGACGTGACGGCGCTGAACATGCGCACGCCCGAGATCCATCAGCAACCGGGACTGCCGTTCCGGTGACAGCGCACCGGCATCGATGCGCGCCCCGACGTCCAGGGCCTCACCGGCGTCCCCGAGATCAACTGCGGTTGAAACCGCCTGGATCTCGACATTCGTCGGGCCGAACTCGAGATTGAAATCATTGCGGTCGGCGCCGAGTCGCCGTGCGATCGTCCGGGCCTCTTCGATCTCGCTTCGCGCTTGATCCCGATTCCCTGCTCGGGCATGAACCAACGCCAGCGCGAGGTGCAGTGCCCCCAACACCGAGAGCCCCTCCGATCTGCCCAGCTGCGCGGCACCGTGCGTTTCCAAAGCACGCACTGCCGTGGTTGCGGCATGTTCGGCTTGGTCCAACCGCTTGAGTCTGACGAACGCCTGCGCCAAGCGATAGATGCCGGCGAAGGTCCCGAGCACGTCGTTCGACTGCTCGGCGGCACGAATCGCACGGTCTGCCGCGACCCATGCGGCATCAGCTTCGTCTTGACGAGCGAAAGCCGCGGCGAGGGCCTGATACGTCCGAGCAAGGAGAGCGTACAAGGCGGGCCGCTCGCGGTCCGGAGCCGAACGGACCGCCGTCTCCAATCGATCCAGCAACGGATCGACCAGAACACTGAGTTCGGCGAACTTCGCAGCGTGGATGAGCGCCCACACGTCGTCTACCTGTCGACTCAGCTCCGACAGGGACGGAAGGCCCATCCTGTCCTCGGCGGAGAGGAGCACGCCCAACGCCGGATGGCCCGAGAGGGCCAACCGCGCCATGTCGAGATCGTTAGGCTCATCCGCGCCAACCGCAGGTACGGGCATAGGCGTTGGTGCGTCCGGGTTCAAAGCCTGCGTCGACACACCCAGGGCATTGGCGAGCAACTGCAAGACGTCGAGCCGTGCGACCGGTTGCACGCCTCGTTCGACCTGCGAAACCCAACTGGGTGTGCGGCCGACCAGGGCCGCGAGTTCCATCTGCGTGATGCCACGTTGGCGTCGCACGGCGGCCACCCGCACGCCGACGCCTTTACGCCCGCCGTCAGGCGTCACGCGTCACCCCGATCGGAATCCCCGCCGCTCCCAGCGGATCAAGGAAGTCGACCTCAACCGAGTCGACGAACGCTTCTCGCGCGGCAAGAAATCGCCGGATGTGAGGTTGCTGCTCATGTCGGTCGAACGCCTCACGGTCTACATACAGCTCATAGAAGATCCGCTGGAGGGGTTGGCCCTCAACAGCGTGGCTGACATACACGAGCGTTCCGGGCTCCTGCTCCCGGATGCCGACCAAGGTCTCCGTCACCAAGGCGTCGAAGGAACGAACCGCCGTTTCGTCGCGAGCGGTAAAGCGCACGTTCAGGCCGAAGGCCATCTCACTACTCCCCTCATCGAGCAGCAGACAGTCTTCCATGCTCGGGTTCCTTCTGCGACTCATAGTTCTTCTTGACTAGCAATTTCTCTGCTAGTAGATTCGCAGTATTGCTTCACTTCATGTTCGTAAGTACATCACCGTCGGGGGCAGCCAACTCGACACAACCGGCTTCGAGTTCACTGGCCCGGCGCCTGAGGCAGTACCTGGATGCCGGCGGGGAGATCTGTGGGCCACGGACACGACACCCCGAACCTGCTCGCTTCTTCGCGCCGCCGGAGGACTTCGTGGTGCTCGCCAACAAGCCCACTCCACCCGACTCCGACGCCGTCACAGTGCGGATGGGGCCCCCTTTGATGGGCGTCGTACGCGTGGATGGGTCGAAGAACGCGGCTCTGCCCCTGTTGGCGGGCGCCGCAGCCTTGGGTCGCACCGTGCAGGTGTGCGGAATTCCGGACAGCACCGACGTGCAGTTGATGCTCGACCTACTGGGGCCGTGCGGATACCGCGTAGCCCGGCCGGTGAATCAGCCGGGCACCGCGATCGTCCTGCCTCGGCCACGCGGAATCGAGAACCTGCCGCTTCCGAACGCCGCACGAATCCGCGCTTCCTACTACCTCGTCCCCGCCCTGTTGGCCTCGCAGGGTCGGGCAAACCTGCCATGGCCGGGCGGGTGCTCGATCGGTGATCGCGGCATGGAGGTGCACTTCAAGGTCTACGCGGCCTTCGGTGACACCGTCACGACCCATGAGTACGGGTACTCGGTCACCGCATCGACGTCCTGCCCACACGAGGTCCGTATCGCTCTGCCGTTCCGTTCGCGCGGCGCCGGCGTGGCCGCCATCCTCCGTGCGGTGATCGGAGGTCACCGGCTCCTGTTGGGCAATCCGAACCTGTCCGCGGAAACCACCGCTCTGCTCGACGCGCTCACCGCTGCGGGATGGCACATCGACGCCCGGCCGGAGGTGCTGCGCGTCGAACCCGGCGGCACGTGGGTGGAGTCCGTGTCCTGGTCGGTCCCCGGCGACAAGATCGAAGCCGGAACCCTGGCCTGCGCAATCGCCGCGACCGGCGGCTGTGGACGTATCGAAGGCGTACGCGATGTGGACATCACGATCGTGGCCGGCTTGCTGATACGACTTGGCGTCCCGGTGTTCGTCGAGCCCGACGCGCTGATCGTGTGCGAGGGCTCCCGGCACACGGGCCTGCCGCTGGAAGCGGTGGCGTCATTGGCACCCGGCGGCTTGGACGCCGACTTCGAACCGTCACTGATGGCCCTGGCACTCGGCCGGCCCGGCACGCACCTGTTCGCAGACACCATCAACCCCGGCAGGCACGGCAATCTCCTGCCCCAACTCGCCCGGCTGGGTGCCCATATCGAGGAGTTGACGCCCACCGAATGCCGGCTGACCGGCCCACAGCACTTGACCGGTGCCACTGTCGAGGCAACGGACATCCGTACCGGCTCCGCCCTGCTGATCGCCGGCCTGACCGCACACGGCAGCACCACGGTGACCGGGTTGGATCAACTCCGTCGGGGACACGCCGATCTGCCCGCCAAGCTCCGCACGCTCGGCGCGGACATCCCCGAGGTTCCCTCCCGATGAACCTCCCGAACCGAACATTGCAGCGAGTGGTCGCCACCACGGACGTCCACTCCTGCCTCGACGCAGCAAGCGGCATGCTCGCATACCTCCACGATGCGCGCGCCTCGTCCCTGGTGGTCGACTGCGGGGACTTCTTCGAGGGAACCGGCTACTACCGGCTCGGCGGCGGCTCGGTCGAACGCAAGCTCCTGCTGCGGCTGTACGACGTACTCGCCCCCGGAAACCACGGCTGGCCCCACCACTTCGAGCCGGGCCTACGCGCACGGACCGTATGCGCGAACGTCGTCGACGCCGGCCGGAACGAGCTGCTGTTCCGACCGCTGCACCGGACGAACATTCAGGGACGACGGGTCGCGGTCACCGCCGTGATCGGTCCGCAGGCATTCGCCGCCATTCCACTCGCCGAACGGGTCGGACAGCGCGTCACCGACCCTGTACACGCGCTGCGGCAGCTGATGCTCGAACACCACCACACCGTCGACGACTGGGTCCTGCTCTCCCACACCGGGTTCGAAGACGACCTCGACCTCGCCCAGGCGTGCCCCTTCCTCGACATCGTCTTCGCCGGGCACTGCCACAGCCACCACTACGCACCCCGTCAGGTCGGCTCCACGCTCGTGGTCAAGGGCGCCGAGCTCGGCCGCGGATACGCCGTCGCCGAACACGATGGGTCGTCGTCGGGATGGACGGCCCGAAGCTGCCGCTTCGCCGACATGGCCACGGTTCCCGAAGACCTGGTGCCGTTGGCGAACGAGATCGCACGCTTAGGGGAACGACTCGCCGTGCCGCTCGGTCTCGTGGCACGACGTTGGCGGGGCGCTGGCGCCCCTGGCCGGCGTGAGCTCCTGGCTGCCACCGCAGCCCGCCTGCACCGCGAGAGCAGCATCCCGGTGGTCCTGAACGAGACGGTGCTGCGGCCGACCGCTCTCGGCCGAGTCCTGCGATTGGCGGACGTCCTCGGCGTCGAACCCTTCGGGAACCGCCTGATCAACGCACTTCTGCCCGACGTCGCGATCGACGACATACCCGGTCTGCTCTCCCGACTGACGCACCGCGCGGGCCCGTTGGTCACCGCCCCCGACCCGCTGCCCGCCGACACGTACACCGTTCTGACCACCGACTACCTGGCCGAGACCATCGACGCCGCCCGTCCCCACGAGACCGGGCCGCTGCTCGGCGATGCCGTCCGCGATGTCCTCATCGACGGCGGCGAGCGCAACGAAGGAGAGCCACCGTGATCCTCACCGGTCCCGAGATCACCGCCGCCGTCCACGACGGGCGTCTGCGGATCGACCCGTTCGTTCCCGACCAGGTCAACCCCAACAGCTACAACATCCGGCTCGGGCCCAAGTTGCTGACCTACACCGAGCCCGTCATCGACGCGCACCGGCCCAACACCACGACCATGGTCGGTATCGGCGCCGGCGGCCTCGTCCTGGAGCCCGGCGAGTTGTACCTGGGACACACTCTCGAACAGGTCGGCTCCGACGCCTACGTGCCCCTGCTGTTCGGGCGTTCCTCCGTCGGGCGCCTCGGGCTGTTCGTCGAGATCACCGCGCCCATCGGCGACATCGGTTTCCACGGGCAGTGGACCCTGATGCTCTCCCCGATCCGACCCCTGCGTGTGTACGCGGGCATGAAGATCGGCCAGATCATGTTCTTCGTTGCCACCGGATCGGTCATCCTCTACGACGGCAAGTACCAGACGGCCAACGGGCCCCAACCATCGAGCTACTGGCGCGACCTCGCCCCGAGCGGGGTACCGTCGTGATCCTCACCGGCCCCGCCATCGCGGCAGCCGTCGCCGCACGAGAGATCTCCATCGACCCGTTCGACCCGAAACGACTCTCCCCAAATGCCTACGACTGGCGCCTGGGCGAGACCCTGCGGGTCTGCGACGGCGACCTCGACGCCGCTGCCCGCAGCACGTTCGTCGAGATCTCCATCCCCACCAACGGCTACGTCCTGAGGCCCGAAGTGTTGTACCTGGGCCTGACCTGGGAGCGCACCGGG
This sequence comes from Embleya sp. AB8, assembly GCF_049739465.1. Taxonomy (NCBI): domain Bacteria; kingdom Bacillati; phylum Actinomycetota; class Actinomycetes; order Kitasatosporales; family Streptomycetaceae; genus Embleya; species Embleya sp. AB8. Next base: position 131,556 of record NZ_JBMHHY010000005.1, on the reverse strand, counting down.
TCCGAGACCTACGCCCAGTTTCTGAACGGCGACCGCACCATCGGATCCCTCGGCGTCTGGGTCCACGTCTCCGCTCCGCTCGGCCACGTCGGACACGCGATCCGCTGGACGCTGGAGATCCGCGCCGCCAGGCCAGTACGCGTCTACCCCGGCATGACCTTCGGAAAAGTCGTGTTCCTGCACACCTTCGGCGCCCGGACCAGCTACCGGATGTGCGGCCTCAAGTACGCCGCCACGCAAGGCATCGACATCTCCCGCCTCTACGAGGAAGATCCCGGAGGCCAGTCGTGAACACTCCAGGCAGCCCATCCGTCGCCACCGCGCTCGACCTGCCTGCGGGCAGCCCCGGCGGCAGCGTCGAACTCTTCCTCGACCTCTACACCGGCCGCAATCCGCGCATCCCCGCACAGGCATTCATGCTCGCTCCGGAAGGCGCCTCGCCCCGCACACCGGCCGGTCTGGAACTCCTGGCCGTCGACGACAAGTGCCTGTCCGGGCCCCGCTTCAGCCACTACGTCACCACCCTGCAACGCGCCCTCGCGATCGCGATCGACACCTCCCACATCGACCTCCTGCACCTGCAACACCTCACCTTCGGAGCTACCCCCGCCCTGATGCGTGCCCTCCCCGAACATCCCCGCATCGCCCTGGTCCACGGCACCGACCTGCTCTTCGCCGAAGCCCATCGCACCCAGATGCGGGTCCTGTACGAAACCGTCCGCGCCGCGCACGCGATCGTGGTCCCCAGCGGAGCGATGGCCGACCACCTGCGCAAACTCGCCCCCACCCTCGAACGCCGCAAGATCGTCCACATCCCCTGGGGCATCCCCGATCGACTGATCACCGTGCCGCCACCCCGACCCACACGCGGCCCCAGCGGCCATCTCCGCCTGCTGTACGCCGGCCGACTCAGTGCCGAGAAAGGCGTCGACTCACTCGTCCGCGCCCTCACCATTGCCCAGGGCGTACAACTGAGCATCGCCGCACCACAAGCGCAGTACCGGCAACTGATCCCGACCCTCAATCGCGTCGGCGTCAAGGTCCGCTACCTCGGGTGGCTCCGCCGACGCCAACTCTGGAAGGCATTCGCCGAACACGACGCACTCGTCGTCCCCTCCATCACCCTCGAAGCCATGGGTCTCGTCGCCCTCGAAGCCCAAGCCTGCGGCCTGCCCGTCCTGTACCAACCGGTCCCCGGACTGACCGAAACCCTCAAGGAAACGGCCCTCGCGACCAACCTCACCGACGCCGCGAGTCTCGCCCGCGAGCTCACCCGGCTACGGGCCTCACCCGAGTTGCTGCCCGCGCTTCGTGCGGCAGGGCTGCGCAATGCCGCACGGTACCCGCTGAGCACCACAGGCATCGCACTGACCGAACTCGGCCGCCGATTCGGCTGATTCCACGCGCCGATCCCGGAACGACCTCCGTCCGCCAATACGCTGACGAGCGAGGACCGCACAAGGAACGAACGGGGAGACGATGACACCCGGGACCGACGACATCGAACAACTGCTGACCACCGGCCTCCGTGACCGGATCTACCCGGGAGCGGTCTGGGCCGTCGGCGACGCCGGTGCCACCCACGCGACCGGAACCGTCGGAGTACGCGACCCGGCCGAGCCCGACGAGCCGATGCGCACGGACACGATCTTCGATGTCGCCAGCCTCACCAAGATCATCGCCGTGTGGGCCTCCCTCGGTGCCCTCTGGGAAGACGGCGACCTCCCCCTCGACGACGCCCTCGGCACGTTCTGGCCGGAGGTCACCGGCCGCCCACTCGGCACCGTCACCGCCCGCCGACTCCTCACCCACACCGCAGGCGTCCCCCTCCGCGCGAACCTCGAGAAGCTGTATGGCTCCGACCCCGAGGCCATCCGCGCCGGCGTGCTGCACGAGGCCCTGCACCGTCCACCCGGGGAGGCCGTCGAGTACACCGACCGGGCCGCCCTCATCCTCGGCTACCTCGCCGAACACCTCGCAGGCAGGCCTCTCGACCAGGTTGCGCACGCCCGCACCTGGCTCCCGCTGGGGATGAACGACACTCGTTTCGGTCCCCTCCCGGCAGCCCTCGCCGCCCGCTGCGCGCCCACCGAGCTCGACCAGGAGACCGGCAGGTACATCCAGGGCTCGGCCCACGACTTCTCGGCTCGTCTCCTCGACGGTGTGTGCGGCATCGCCGGGGCCTTCTCCGTCCTGGACGACTTGGCCCGTTTCCTGCGGTACCTGCTCGACGCGGCCTCGGCCGGCTCCGGGCCGGGCTTCGGCCCCGCCTGGGTCGAGGAATCCCTCACCGTCCACACCGGCGAACTCGAACCCGCCCGCGGTCTCTTCTGGCACCCCGCCCCGAGCACCGACCCCGCCGACGGCACCTACGTCCACTACGGCTTCACCGGCACCGCGATGTGGATCTCCACCAAACAGAATCGCTGGGCGATCCTGCTCACCAACAAGATCTACTACACCCGCGACCGCGAACCTTTGACCGCTGTCCGCAATGAATTCCGGAAGCTGGTCTTCGGCGGCTGACCACGCCGCCGCGCGGGACGGCGTGGCACGGATCGTGGGCACGACGATGCACATCGGGTGGTCAGGGCGCGTCCCAAGTAATCCGGTGGTCAGGCAAGATCACGGCTTGAGGCCCGCCAGCAGGACCACGGTCAGGGGGTCGTCGGCGCGGGCGCCGGGGCGGCAGACCATTACCTTGACCAGGCCGGCGATCTCGGTGGGGGTGAGGTCGGCGCGTAGGCCGCCTTCCGTCTGGGCGCGTTCGATGAGGGTGGCGAATACCGTGTCGAACTCGGCTTGCAGCCTGGCCACTTCGGGGTCGGCGGCCGGGGCCTCGGAGAGTGAGGCGACCAAGGCCAGGGGTAGGCCCATGCAGTACTCGACGATGTCGACCAGGGTCTGCCGGCCCGGTGCGTCCCGGTCGGTCGCCTCCCGGGCGTAGGCCAGCAGGTCGTGCAGTGCGTCGGCGGCGATTCGGCGCAGCAGGGCGTTGCGGTCCGGGAAGTGCCGGTACAGGGTGCCGACGGCGACGCCCGCCTCGCGCGCGATCCGGTCCATGGACACGTTCGCACCGTGCTCGGAGAGCAGGCGCAGGGCCGCCGCGCCGATCAGTTCGCGGTTGCGCTCGGCGTCGACTCGCACTCGGTGAACTCCTTCTTCCGGGCCGACGGTCGGCCCAACATGAATTCGAGCTTCAGTTTAGGCTACGCTGCCCCGGACAACCTGAAGCTCGGATTCATCTTGGAGTCGCGATGCGCATAGGGATCTTCCTCAACCCCGACCGGACCGGGCTGGACGAACTCCTCGGTCGGGTCGGGGAGGCGGCGCGGATCGGGCTGGACAGCGCCTACTTCCCGCAACTCGCCTCGTGGGACGCGCTCACCGTGGCCCCGCTGGCGGGCGTACGCACCGAGGGCATCGAGGTCGGAACCGCGATCGTGCCGACCTATCCGCGGCACCCGATCGCCTTGGCCGGCCAGGCGTTGACCGCGCAGGCGGCCGTCGGCGGACGGCTGACCCTGGGCGTCGGCCCGAGCCACGGGCCGTTGATCGAGGGGACGTTCGGCTACTCCTACGCTCGGCCGGCCGACCATGTCCGCGAATACCTCACCGTGTTGGGCCCGTTGCTGCGGGGTGAGGCCGTCGAGCACCACGGGCGTACGCTCACCGCGGTCGGCCGGCTCGACGCACCCGGGGCGGATGCGCCCTCGGTGTTGCTTGCCGCGCTGGGCCCGCGGATGTTGCGCATCGCGGGCGAACTCGCCGACGGCGTCGTGGTGGTGTGGACCGGCGCGGACGAGGTGGCCCGGCGGATCCGGCCGGCGGTGGCTGCGGCGGCGCAGGCAGCGGGGCGGCCCGAGCCGCGGATCGTGGCCTCGGTGGTGGTCAGCGTCACCGCCGAGCCCGATCGTATCCTCGGCGGGATCGAGGAACGGCTCGGCTTCGCCGCCGAACTCCCCAACTATCGCGCCCACTTGGACCGGCAGGGCAAGAAGGGCCTGGGTGAGACGGTGATCGCGGGGGACGAGGAGCTGGTGGCGCGGGAGGTGCGTCGGTTCGCGGCGGCTGGGACGACCGAACTGCTGATCAGCGTGGCGGGGGATGCCGAGGAGCAAGTGAGGACGTTGGCGGTGCTTTCGGGTTTGCGGGGTGGGTTGACCTCAAGCGCCGGCCGGGCTGATCCGGACTTCGGCTGAACTCGGGCTTCGATGAGGCTTTTTGGCCTCAAACGCCGGCCGGGCTGAGCTGGGTTTGGCCGACCTCGGGCGTTGGTCGGGTCGCTTTGGCCTCAAGCGCCGGCCGGGCTGAGATGGGCTTCCCCCGACCTCGGGCGTCGGTCGGGTTTCGTTGGCCTCAAGCGCCGGTCGATCTGATTGCTTTTGGCATACCTTGGACGCTATTTGCCCTGGGTTGGCCTCAAGCGCCGGCCGGGCCGGGGGACCTCCGGCAGGTGAAGATGCCTGGCCGGGTGGAGATGGTCGGCCAAGTGGTGGCACCCGGCCGGATCGGCCCGAGCGCGGGCCGGACCCGTTGGGGTTTGCGGGCTACTCGGCCTCGCGTACCACCAAGTCGGCGGTGGGTAGCGGCGTTGCCTGGATTGTGCCGACTCGGTGGGATAGTTCCTGGTTGAAGGCTGTGGTCAGGAGGTCCAGGCGGACTCGGTCTCGGGACTGGTCGAAGAGTGGCACACCTGCCGCCGGGTCGGCCGCAGTGATCAGTTCGGCGTAGCGGGCGCGCAGGCGGGCGTCGGACAGGTCTACCCGGTCGGCGAGTGTGTCGCGCAGGGCGGTGGAGAGTTGGGCTGCTTCGGTTCGGGCGAAGCTCTCCTCGTCGTAGCGTGGCACACCCGGCAGCGGTCGGCCCGCCGCCGCGGCCGTCGCGCGCCGGGCGTTCTCCGCGTCGAGCCGGGTTCGGAAGCCCGCCTCGGTCGGGTCCGCCAACAGCCCCGCCTGGCAGGCCCATTGGCGCAATACGGCGTCCCCGACCGCCGCGCGCAGGGAGCGTTCGACCAGGGCCGCGTGCGGCGTTCGCCCCTCGATCGGCGTGGTCCAGTAGTCGGCACGGGCACGGGCGCCCGCACCGGCGCGCGGCAGCTCGGCCACCACGTCGGCTCGCAGCCGCACCGTCGCCCGGCGCAACTCACCGGCAGTCAATGGGACTTCACCGACCATGGCGACAACCGTCGCAGCGTCGACGCGCGTCGGCGGCGCGGCGGTCCCCCGGTCCGCCGCCGGGGACGGGACGAGGAAGGCCACCAAGGCACCCACGACCACGACCGCAACCGCGATCAGCACGCTCGATGCCACAACCCCCCGGGTCCGGCCGGCCGACCACTTCCGGCGGACCGGCCCCTTGTCCCGCCCCCGGCGGGGCATCAGACCACCTTCAGATCGAACACGTGCAGTCCCGGCCCGGCGATCGGGCTGCCCGCCGGCAGGGTCACCGAGGCGACCGTCCGGGACGGGTCGATGGCGAGCGAGGCCACCCGTACCGTGACGTCCTCCTCGGACCGCGCCGAGGCCGGTGTCCGGTAGTCGGTCTGCGGCTTGTGGTGGTAGGCCGCCCGGACCGCGACCTGATCGGCGGGACCGTCGACCGTGCTCCACCAGTCGCCGAGGGCCAGGGTCGCCGTCGTGCTGCTCCCGTCGGTGTAGGTGACGGTCACCGTCCCACTCTGTGCGCCGTACGCGCCCGCGCCCAGTACGACCAGCCGGCTGCCGCTGCCGGTGAGCGCGATCCGCTGGCCCGCGACCTTGACGTTGTCCGGCAGGCCGTACGCGCGCGGATGCCAGGTGAACCCGGCCCCGCCCGCGCCGACCGTACCGCCGGGGGTGTAGCCGGCCGCCGCCAGCGCCTGGCCGGAGTAGCTGCGTCCGGACAGGCCGAAGCCGCCGGTGTTCGGGTTGGCGTCGTCCCCGACGGCGACGTTGTTGTACGCGGCGGCGATCGACGGGTACAGCGGCGCGTCGACCGCGGGCCCGTTGTACGCACCGCGGTTGACACCCACGGGGGTGACCGCGTTGCCGAAATAGTCGCGCGAGCCCAGGTCCGGGACGGCAACCCCGCTGCCCAGTGCGGGAGATCCGGCCAACAGCGCGTAACCCCCGGCGTCCGTACGGCCGGTCGCGGTGCCCGGTGCGGCAAGCCCGGGATCGGTGGTCACCGCCGAGGCGTCACCGCTGGGTGCGGTGAAGCCGCCGGAGTAGACGTTGGCCTGGTAGCCGACGCCCGTTCCGGTGGGCAGTGCGCCCTGTCCGGCGACGAAGACGTTGTTGGCGACGAGGGTGTCCGCGGCCGGGCCGTTGGGGAGTTCGACGTCGAGCTTCTTGCTCGGGCAGAAGAACGTGTTGTTGTACATGCGCAGCGGACTGGTGTTGTCGCCCGACGCGTTGGCCCGGATCCGGCAGTCGTCCTGGGCGATGTTGAAGCGCAGGATCTGGGTGGCATGGAAGTTGCCGAGCGCGGTGCAGTTCTCGCAGCCGAGGTAGAAACCGCCGCCGTTGTCGTGCGAGTAGTTGTACTGGTAGGTGCACGAGCCGGTGATCGCGCCGTCGCAGTCCCACGCGGTGGAGTCGAAGATCGATGGCCGCTGGCGGGTGACCTCGTTGTACTGGAAGACCGGGTTGCGCGAGTTGATCGGCCACATTCCGGCGAAGTTGCCGTTGAGGTAGGGGTACTTGCCGCCGCCACCGTCGTCGAAGAGGTTGTATTCGACGAGCGGCGCGTCCGAGCCGTGGACCACGATGCCGTCGCCGCCGACGCTGCGGATCGTATTGGCGCGGATGAGTACGTCGCGGTGGAAGTCGGCGGGCTTGACCGAGATCTTGATGCCGCCGCCGCCGGTGTCGTGTACCTGGTTGTCGGCGATGGTGATGCCCTCGATCGGGCCGGCGGTTGGTTTGCCGAGTACGACGATGCCGGCCGACGCGGAGAACCAGCCCGCGTTGGCGCCGGTCTTGTCGCTCCAGCCGGCCACGTCGGAGACCTCGAGGTCGCGGACCACGATCCCGTACTTGCGCTCGGGGGTGGTGGTGTCGATCTGAACTCCGGTACGAAGCGCCTGGGTCGGTGCCGGATTGGTGATGTGCAGGCCCTGCACGGTCCACCAGCTCTGGTCGACCAGGCGCACGGTGGAGGGGCCGCCGGTGCCTTGGATCAGCGGACGCGGGCCGTCGCCGTAGGCGCCTATCGTGATCGGGTTGCCGGCGGTGCCGTTGCCTTCGGGTTGGAGGGTCCCGGTGCATACCGTGCCGGCGCGCAGCAGGATGCGGTCGCCGGGTTGGTAGGTGTGGGCGTTGACGGGGGTCAGGTCGCCCAGGGGGTCCTCGGGGGTGGTCCCGCCGGCGTCGAGGCGGCCGACGCCGCAGTCCACGTAGGTGGTGGTGGGCCCCGTGGTGGTGGGTCCGGTGGCGGCGCCGGCCGTCGGGGTGATGGCCGCCGTGGCGGCCAGGACGGTTGCCGCGAGGGCGAGGGTGGGTCTGAAGCCGTGCATGTGACCTCCGGTCTGGGGGGTCTTGCCTTCTGCCTCCGGCGTGGGCCGGAAGTTGTGTGGCCGGCCGGGCTGCGCCCTGCCTGGCCTCAAGCGCCGGCCGGGCTGATTTTGGCTTTCGTCCGACCTCGGGCGTCGGGCGCCCTGGGTCGGCCTCGAACGCCGGCCGGGCTGAAGGAGCCGATCCCCGCTCCCCATCCAGCCCGGCGGGCGTTCGAGGCCACCGCACCGCGGCCCGCTACGCCGAGCGGGTGAGCGTCTCCGGCTCCACCGGGTGGGTGAACGGCAACCCCTGGGTGTAGCGGTCGAGTTCGTCCAACGCGGAGGCGACCATGCGACGTAGTTCGCCGCCCAGGGAGCCGGCGATGTGGGGGGTGAGGAGCACATTGGGCAGGTCGTAGAGCGGGGAGGCGGCCGGGAGTACTTCCGGTTCGGTGACGTCGATGACCGCGTCCAGCCGGCCCGCCACCAACTCCTCCGTCAGCGCCTCCTGGTCGACCAGCGAACCGCGGGCCGTGTTGATCAGCGTCGCGCCGTCGCGCATCAGGGATAGCCGGCGGCGGTCCAACAGGTGCCTGGTGGCCTCGAGTTCGGGGGCATGGATGCTGACCACGTCGGAGTGCAGGACCAGTTCGTCGAGGGCGACGCTCCGCGCGCCGAGTGCCTCGGCCTGTTCGGCGCTCACGTACGGGTCGTGCAGCAGCAGCTCGAAGTCGAACGGGCGGAGCAGCTCCAGCACCCGGCGGCCGATTCGGGACGCGCCGACGATGCCTATCGTGCGTCGGTAGTTGCCGAAGCCGGGGAAGCGGGCGTCCCAGTCGACCAGTCGCCGCTCGGCGCGGTAGGCGTCGCGGATCCGCAGTACCCGCTTGTTGGCGAACAGCACGGCGGCGACCGTGTATTCGGCCACCGGCAGCGCGTTGGCCGCCGCCCCCGAGGAGACGATCAGGCCGCGCGCCCAGGCCGCGTCGGTCAGGTGGTGCTTGACCGAACCGGCCGCGTGTACCACCGCGCGCAGTCGCGGCGCGCGCGCCAGTACCGCCTCGTCCAACCGGGCGCTGCCCCAGCAGGTGAACAGTACTTCGGCCTCGGCCAGCGCGGCGGCCGACTCCGGGCTGTCGAAGTCGCCCGCGATCAGGTCGAGATCGACCTCGGCCAAGGCACTGAGCCGGGCCCGGGCCTCGGGGTCGAGGATCCGCGTGGCCACCGAGGGGTCCATCGCCAGGAGCAGCCGGGGCCGGTGCCGGGCGGCGGCGGTGCCTGCCGCCCCGGCGTCGAATCGGGTGGCGCCGTTGGTCACTTGACGCTCCCCGCGGAGAGCCCCGAACGCCAGTGGCGCTGGAGCGAGACGAAGGCGACGACCAGCGGTACCACGGCCATCAGCGATCCGGTGATGACCAACGGGTAGAACTCGGGGGAGGCGTGCGCGTTGGTGTTCCACGAGTACAGACCCAGGCTGACCGGGTAGAGCTTCTGGTCGGAGAGCATCACCAGGGGCAGGAAGAAGTTGTTCCAGATCGCGGTGAACTGGAACAGGAAGATGGTCACGAAGCCGGGCATCATCATCGGCATGGCCACCGAGAAGAAGGTCCGGACCTCGCCCGCGCCGTCCATCCGGGCGGCCTCGAGCACCTCGCCGGGGATGTAGCCGGCGCTGAACACCCGGGCCAGGTAGACCCCGAACGGGTTGACGATGACCGGGATGAACACTGCCCAGAAGGTGTTGACCAGGCCCACCTTGGAGGCGAGCAGGTACAGCGGCAGCGCCACGGCGGTGGTCGGCACGAGCACGCCGAGCAGTACACCGCCGAACAACTTCTCCTTGCCGGGGAAGTCGAACTTGTCGAACGCGTAGCCGGCGAGCACGCTGATGAACGAACCCAACGCCGCGCCGACGCCCGCGTAGAGCAGGCTGTTGAGGTACCAGTGCCAGTAGATGCCGTCGCTCTCGTTGCTGACGGCCTTGACGTTCTCGGTGAAGTGGAAGCCGTCGAAGGCGAATCCGTCGCCGCCGAACAGGCCGCCCATGTCCTTGGTGGCCGCGATCAGCAACCAGGCCAGCGGCAACATCATGTAGAGGGTGACCAGCACCAGGGCGCCGTTGACGGCGACCTTGGACATCAGCGCCTCGGTGGCGCGGCCCTTGGCCCGCGGTCGGCGGGCGGGTCGGTGCGCAGGGGTGCGGTCGGTCGGCGCGGGCGCGGCGTCGGCCGTGGCCCCGTCCGGTTGGTGCACGGTGGTGCTCATGCGGTCCTCCGTCCGGACGACAGGCGGGTGACGCCGAACGACAGTGCCGCGGCGAATACGGCGAGCAGTACGGAGGCCGCCGCCGCCAGGCCGAAGTCGTTGGCGCGGAAGGCGGCCGAGTAGGCGTACATGTTGGGGGTCCAGGAGCTGCCCACGGCGGGGTTGGCGTCGCTGAGGATGGACGGCTCGGTGAACAGTTGCAGCGAGCCGATGATGGTGAACAGCATGGTCATCGCCACGGCGGCGCGGATCATCGGGATCTTCACGGAGACCGCGATGCGCACCGGTCCGGCGCCGTCCACGGTGGCCGCCTCGACCACCTCGCGCGGGATCGCCTGGAGTGCGGCGTAGAAGATGATCATGTTGTAGCCGATCCACTCCCACGTGGCGATGTTGACGATGGAGAACAGCGCGGTGTCCGAGGCCAGGAAGTCCCAGTGCAGGCCGCCGGATTCGAGCAGGTCGACGACCGGGCTCAGGCCCGGGGTGTAGAGGTAGACCCAGATCAACGCGGCGATGATGCCCGGCACCGCGTGCGGCAGGAACAGCGCCAGTTGGAAGAACCGCCGGGCCCGGGCCAGCGCCGAATCGAGGAGCAGGGCCAGGGCGAGCGCGGCGCCGACCATCACCGGGATGTAGAGGAGGCAGTACAGGCCGATCGCGACGAAGCCGTCACGGAACTTCTCGTCGCTCAGCGCGTCGGCGTAGTTGCCGAGGCCGGTGAACACCCGTCTGGTACCGCCGAAGCCCAGTCCCGAGGTCTTGTCGGTGAACAGGCTCAGCCAGATCGCGTAGCCGATCGGCACCACCATGGTGGCGATGAACAGCACGTAGAACGGGGTCAGGAACAGCGCGGCGGTGGTCTTCCGGCGCCGGCGTCCGGCGCGCAGGGATGTGCTCATGGAACTGCTTCCTCGTGGCGTCCCCCGGTGCGTGGTGGCGCGCGGCGCACCGGGGGCCTGCGGGTCACGGGTCCGGGCCGACGGGCGGCCTCGTGCGGGGTCAGCTCTTGACCGAGATGCCGCGCTTCCGCAGCTCTTCGACGGTGGTCTTCTGGGCCTCCTCCAGGGCGCCCACGATGCTGCCGCCGCTGGAGAGCTTGCCGAGTTGGTCCTTGAGCACGGTGTTGGTCTGGGTCATCGACGGACCCCAGGTCCAGCCCGCGCCGATCCTGCCGGTCGCCTCGGTGAACAGCGGGTAGATGTCCTGCTTGCCGAAGTAGCCGGTGTCGAAGAACTGCGCGGCGGTGGGCACCAGTTCGGTGGCCGCCGGGTAGGCGCTGGAGGAGCCGCTGGCGATCCGCGCGGAGATCCCGTCCTTCGTGGTGGTCATCCACTCGATGAAGGTGAGCGCGGCCTGGGTCTTCTTGCTGTCCTTGCTCACCGCGAAGGTCGAGCCGCCGAGCATGCCGTTGCTCGGTGTCCCCCAGTCCGGGAGCGGGGCGACGGCCCACTTGCCGGCCAGGTCGGGCTGGCTGCTCTTGAGGACGCCCGCGCTCCACGAGGCGCCGACGATGCCGACCGTGCCGCCGCTCTTGAGGTCGGCGTTCCACTGCTGGCTGAACGAGGGCTGGACGCGCACCAGGTCGTCGGAGACCAGCTTGTTCCAGTAGTCGCCGATCTTCTTCGAGTTCGGGTCGGTCAGCGAGACCTTCCAGCTGTTGCCCTCGGTGGCGAACCAGGAGCCGCCGGCCTGCCAGGTCAGCCCGGCCATGGTGCTGGGGTCGTCCGGGTAGAAGGTGCCGATCCGGGCGTTCGGGTCGGCCTTCTTGACCTGCTCGGCGGCGGCCCGGTACTCGTCCCAGGTCTTGGGCACCGCAATGTTGTGGTCGGTGAAGAAGTCCTTGCGGTAATACAGCGCCATCGGCGCGGCGTCCAGCGGCACCGCCCAGGTCTTGCCGCCCAGTTCGGTCAGCTTGTTGACCGAGGCGGGGAACTTGCCCTTGAGTCCGGACACCTTCGCGGTGAGGTCCTGCACGGCCCCCTGGCTGACGAAGTCCGGCAACTGCGGGTATTCGATGGTCAGTACGTCGGGGGCGTTGCCCGCCTTGACCGCGTTGGCCATCTTCGCGTAGCCGCCGGCGTTGCCGGACGGGATCTGTTCGTACTTGACCTGGATGTCGGGATGCGACTTGTTGAACGCGTCCACGACCTCCTGGGTGCCCTTGGTCCAGGACCAGAAGCTCAGTTCCTGCTTCTGGCCCGGGGCGCCGCCCGAGGCGGGGGCGGCGCCGGAGTCCTTCTTCTTGTCGTCGCCGCCACCGCAGCCGGTGACCAGGCTCAGGGCGGTGACCAGGCCGACGAGAGCCGTGCCGAGTCTGACGGATGTGCGTTGCATGGATGCTCCCGGGTCGAACCTGCATCGATGGCGATATCGAAGGCGATAGCGAGCATCATTCGGTCAGGAGCGAACAGCGTCAAGAGCAAATGAACAATCGATGAAAAACGAAACTCATCATGATCGTTCGATCACGGAGCGGTTCGTGCCGCGACGCCGGTTCGGGCGGTCTCGGTGCGCGGGGTCTCGGTACGAGGGTTCTCGGCCCGCGGGGTCTCGGTACCCGACGTCTCGGTACCGGTCGCCTCGTCCGCGTGCTCGTCCTCGCCCGTGGTGGCCCGCAGCCGCAATCTCGGCACCAGCGAGATGTGCCGCGGGGCCCGCTCGTCGTCGGCGTCGGCCAGCCGCGCGGCCAGCAGTTCGACCGCGATCCGGCCCACCTCGTGCTTGGCCGGCGCGATCGCGCTCAGCGGCGGATCGGCCAGCGCGGCGACCTCGTCGTCATACGCGATCAGCGCCAGATCGCCGGGTACGTCCAGGCCGGCCGCCCGCAGTCGGGACACCAGGAGCAGTGCGTCCTGGTCGTTGTGCACGAGCGCGGCGGTGGCCGCGCCCGACCGGGCCGCCTCGATCACCCGGGTGACCGCTCGATCGAAACCGTCCGCGTCCTCGCCCGGATGCGGCGTCTCCACCCCGGCCGGATCCGGCGGGGTCAGGCCGAGCGCGGCCATCGCGGCGCTGTACCCGGCGTGCACCGCCGGCGTGGTCGGACTGCCCAGCCGGGCCACCAGGAGGATCCGCTCGTGGCCCAGCGCGCCGAGCCGGCGCACCGCCCGCGCGGCGCCGAGCGCATGGTCGGAGGCCACCCGGTCCAGGTGTTCGAGGCCCGAGCCGATCTCCGCCCGGCGCTCCACCAGCACCACCGGCACCGGGAGTTGCCCCATCCAGGCGTCCTCGCCGCCCGGTCCTGGCGCCCGCGAGGGGGTCAGCAGCAGCCCGTCCACGCCGCCGCGCAACAACTGGTCGACCTGGTCCCGGTCTTCGGTGGGCAGATAGCGCGAGATGCCGAGCACCAGCCGGCCGCCGATCGCCTCCACCGCGTCCCGGGCGCCGCGTACCACCTCGGGAAAGTAGTAGGTGGCGGACGGTACGAGCATGCCCACCGTCGGGCCGTCGTGGTTGCCCGGGACCGGCCGGCCGCCCGCCACCGATGGACCGAAGGGCGCCGCCGCCGGGCGCGCGTGCGGCAGGGTGGCGCCGCCGTGTACCCGGGCCAGCAGGCCGCTCGCCACCAGCGCGGTGACGTCGCGGCGCACGGTGACCAGGGATACGCCCAGTTCCTCGGCGATCTCGACCACCTTGACGCTGCCCTGTTCGCGGGCCGTCCTGAGAATGAGTTCCTGCCGCTGTTCCGCCAACACCGTGGACGTCGTCCTTCCGCTTCACGCACGCCCGGGTCGGGGCATGCCCCCCTGCGCCCGGCTGCTGTCCGGTCGCGGCCTCAGCCTAGGGCATCACCATTCGATTTTGATTGAAAAGGATCGTTCGATCAAACCAACCCTTGACCTGATCGTTCGACCCCGCCTAGCGTGTCGAAGCCCGCGCGCGTCCAGCCAAGGAGATCCGTGAACGCCCCACACCCGTTCGTGCTGCCGCCCGAGGACCGCGTGCTGAGCCCGTACACCGGCTGGACCCGCGCACACTGGGAGGCGGTGGCCGACGGCCTGCTCGCCGCCGTCGGCCCGTACCGCTCACCGGGCGGCGCGCTGATCACCCTGCCCGGGCCCACGAGTTGGTCCGGCGCCCGCTCCGACGGCCTGGAGGGATACGCCCGCACCTTCCTGCTCGCCGCACTGCGGGCGGCGGGCACCGCGGCGTCCGGCCGACCGGTCCCGGCGGGGCTTCTGGAGCCCTATGCCGACGGCCTGCGCACCGGAACCGCCGCGCCCGGCACGGCCGATCCCCAGTCATGGCCGCTGATCGCCGATCGTGGCCAGGCCATGGTCGAGGCGGCATCCGTTGCCTTGGCCCTGCACCTGACGAAGGATCAACTCTGGGACCTGCTCGACGAATCCACCCGCGACCGGGCCGCCGACTGGCTGGCCGGCGCGCTGCGCCACGAACCGGTCGACAACAACTGGTGGCTCTTCCCGGTCGCGGTCGGCACGTTCCTGGACGCGGCCGGCCGACACCACGAATCGGCCCGCGCCGCGATCGAGCGGGGCCTGGCCCGGATCGACGAATGGTATGTGGGTGACGGCTGGTACACGGACGGCCACGGCCGCTACTTCGACCACTACAACGGCTGGGCGATGCACCTGTACCCACTGCTGTGCGCGGCGGTGGCGGGCGAGCCGGCCGACCCGGTCCGACGCGAGCGGTTGGCCGAATTCCTCACCGGCTACGGTCGCCTGTTCGACCGCGTCGGCGCACCGCTGCACCAGGGTCGATCCCTGACCTACCGCTTCGCCGCCGCGGCCCCCCTGTGGCTGGGCGCCCTCGTCGACGCCACGCCCTACTCCCCCGGCACCACGCGCCGCCTGGCCAGTGGTGTGCTGCGGCACTTCCTGGACCGGGGCGCGGCCCGCGACGGCCTGCTGTCCCTCGGCTGGTACGGCCCCGACCCCGCGACCGTGCAGTCCTACTCGGGCTCGGCGTCCCCGTACTGGGCGGCCAAGGGCTTCGTCGGCCTGCTGCTCCCGGACCACCACGAGGTATGGACCGCGACCGAGGCCCCCGGCCCGGCGGAGGCCGACGACACCGCGCTCGGCCTGCCGGGCCCCGGTCTTTTGCTACACGCCGGCCGGGGCGCGGCCAGGTTGGTCAACCACGGCGCCGACCACCAACCGGCCGCCGGCGCCCCGGAACCCGACGACCCGCTCTACGCCCGGCTGGCCTATTCGACGCTCACCGGCCCGACCCGCGAGGGCGATCCGGCGGACAACCACGTGGGGTTGGTCCTGGACGGGCGGGTGAGCGAACGCGGCCGGGTCGAACCGCTCGGCGCCGGGCCGGACTGGGCCGCCTCGGCACACGTTCCGGCGCCGGGCACCCGGATCGTGTCGATCAGCGTGGTGCGCGGTCCGTACGAGGTACGCGTGCACCACGTCGAGGCGCCGGCGGGCACCTCGGTATGCGAAACCGGCTGGGCGCCGGCAGCCGCGCGCGCCGACGAACTGCGCTCCTCGGCCGAGGGGATCGAGGCGCGAGTCGAGGCGCTGGTCGGCACGTCGTCCGTAGCGACCACCCTCACCGGCGCACTGGGCTGGGATCGGGCCGAGATACATCCCGTCCCGCACGGAACCGCGTTCGGCCCGGCGGCCGAACTGGCCGTCCTGCACGGCACGGTGGCCACCCGCCGGCCACTGGTCAGCGTGGTGTCGCTGACCTGGGCCGACACCGAACCCACCCCCGCGCCGCGCGTGTCGGCGACGGCGTCGGGGGTGGCGGTCGGGTGGGGCGACGGGACGGTGAGCGAGGTGGTGCGGGACGCCTCGGGGCGCTGCGCCGTCACCCACTCGGAGCCGGCGGTCAGGCGCTGATTCGACGCACCTTGAGGGTGTTGTCGATTCGGGTCGTGGGTTTGCCGTCGGGGTCGTTCTGGATCCGCTCGTGCTCCTCGCAGCGGAGCACCTCCCATGCCCCGTCCGGGAGTTCCAGCGCGGCGAGCACGCTCGCGGGGGTGGGGAGCTCCATCTCCGGGTGCGGGTTCTCCTCCCAGGCGGGCAGGCCCGAGTGGCCGACGATCAGGAGTACGCCGCCGGGCAGGACGGCCGCGGCGGCCGAGCGCAGGATCGCCTCACGGGGCAGGTCGCCGTGCGAGTGCAGGAAGTGTGCCGAGACCAGGTCGAAGCCGCCGGTGGGGAAGGTCGCGCCCAGGTCGTGCCACTCCCACTCGATCCGGTCCCCGACGCCCTTCTCCCTCGCGTGCTCGGCGGCGCGCGCGAGGGCGATCCGGGAGACGTCGATCCCGGTCACCGTCCAACCACGCTCGGCGAGCCAGATCGCGTCGCCACCCTCACCGCACCCGATGTCCAGGGCGCGCCCGGGGGCCAGGTCGGCGGCCTCGCGGACCAGCGTGGCATTGGGATTGCCACTCCAGATCCGGTGACTCTCCGCGTACCTGGCGTCCCAGAGCGCGGCAGCCGAGAGCGCTTCGTCGTGCGGGTGTGCGGTCATCGCGCGGTCCTCCAGGACGGTGAGGTTCTCCCGGCGACGCGGGGTGGGTCGCCGTGCGCTCATGCTCCGCCAGGAACGCACCGTTCGACAAACCTTGTTGCCGACTCGGCAAAAGATGTGCCCACCCGCTCCACCCGTTGCGTTCACCTCGATGGCTGCGGGTTCAGAAGCTGCGGGGCGGCCTGCTCCGGCCCCGCAGCCCCCGGTGTGGCCGGCCGTTGGCCGCGGTTCGGCGTGTCAGCGCCCCCGACCGTGGCCGCCCCAAGTGATCGACGCGCGAAGCGCGGAGAGCGGCGGAGCCGCAAGTTTGGACGGCGTGGCCCGGAGCGAAGCGGAGGGACACGCCGTCCCGAGCGAGGTGCCGCTTTTTTGCGGAGGAGCGAAGCGGAGGAGTAAAAAGCGGCACCTCGCGAGCCGGCGGCGAAGCCGCCCAATAGGCAGAAGTCGCCCAATCAGAAAGTGACGTCCGTGCACTGGTAGAAGGCGTTGCCCGTGTCGGCGACGTCCCAGACGGCCAGGATCACCGCCCGGCCGCTGCGGCCTCCCGGCAGCGAGCCGGTGTGCGAGATGATCGCGTCCGGTTGCACACCGTTGTAGGGCACGGTCAGGAACGGGGTGCTCTCCAGTTGGGACCTGGTGACCGTCTGGGTCGGGTCCCAGCCCTGCTTGGTGACGAAGTAGCGGAACGACGTGGTCGCGTGCCTCGCGGTCAGCTTCCAGGTGAAGGTCTCGCTCGCGCCGGAGCTGACCTGGGTGCTCGGCCACGCGCCGCCGCGCGGGTCGTCCAGTTCGGCGAAGCGCGCGTTGCCGCCGGCGCAGAGCGTGCCGTCGTCCGGCCCCCAGGCCGGGAAGCCCTTGGGGCCCTCCACGCTCTGCGGTTCCCACTGGATCTCGCCGCAGTTGGCGACCGTGCCATCCGCGCAGTACGCGGAACGGCTCGGCGGGCCGGTGATCCAGCCATGGCCCTGGGCCGAGCCGGCCAGGATCAGCGGTATCGAGACGATGGGCACGGCCAGCGCCGCCAGGATGGTCCTTGTACGCATGAAACTCTCCTTGGGGACGAGTGAATGCGAAGGACGTTCGAACGGTCCGGGTCCGCGTCGTACGTCATTTTCACCGGATGCTCACATCCGTACTGCGTTCCTCAAGTTAAGAGGTCCAGACCAATCGGTCAATGGTTCACACCAAAACGGGACATACGAACTCACCGGCGATACAAGGGGGTTGGTGATCCCGCTCTACGGCTGCTCCACCCCGACACCGAACTCCGGTGCCAGTACCTCCAGTTCGGCCATCGCGCCGATGGTGATCTCCCGGGTCAACCGCTCCGCCTCCGGCGCGTCGCCCTCGCGGACCGCCTCGGCCACCCGGACGTGCAGCGTCACCGCCGCCGGGTCCGGGTCCGGGAACATCACGTGGTGGTGGGTGCGGCCGGTGAGCACCTCGGCGACCACGTCGCCCAACCGGGCGAACATCTCGTTGCCGGACGCGGCCAGGATCACCCGGTGGAACGCGATGTCGTGCACCAGATACGCCTCCAGCTGCCGGCCGCGCGACGTGGACACCATGCCCAGCGCGTGCTCGGTCAGCGCGGCACACTGCGCCGGCGTGGCGGACGCCGCGGCCAGCGCCGCCGCCGCGGGTTCGATCGCCGAGCGCAGTCCGGTCAGCGAGCGCAGTTGGCGCGGGCGGTCGACGCCGGCCAGCCGCCAGCGGATCACGTACGGGTCGAAGACGTTCCACTGGTCGGGCGGACGGACGGTTACCCCGACCCGCCGCCGCGACTCGACGAGCTGCATCGATTCCAAAACCCGAATCGCCTCGCGGACCACGGTGCGCGAGACCTCGAAGCGGTGCTCCAGCTCGTCGGTGCGCAATACCGTGCCGGCCGGGTGGATGCCGGCCGTGATCGCCGGCCCGAGGGATTCCAGCACCTTCATATGCAGGCCCACCTGCGAGATGGGCAGGCCCCGGCCCTCGTTCTCCATGGCCGAAGCCTACTGGGCGGGGTGCGGCAAGCTGCTCGGATTACGTATGACTTAATTGCGCCCAGCTCTTGATTAAGTCATACCTATGCGTTTGGGTATGGGACGGCGCCCGTGCACAAGCCGGGCAAAGACAGCGAGGTATCGATGAACGCCCCCCACGTCGTGGTGGTCATGGGTGTGTCCGGCACCGGGAAGTCCACGGTCGGTCGGCTGCTCGCTGCCGAACTGCGGGTGCCCTACGCGGACGCGGACGACTTCCACCCACCCGCCAACATCGCCAAGATGTCGGCCGGGATCCCACTGGACGACGTGGACCGGGCACCCTGGCTGGACGCCATCGGCGACTGGCTGGGCGCACACCGGCACACCGGCTGCGTGATCGGCTGCTCCGCACTCAAGCGCGCCTACCGCGACCGGCTGCGCCGGGCCGCACCCGAGGTGCTCACCCTCCACCTCGTCGGGGAGCGCGCGTTGATCGCCGAGCGACTGCACCAACGCACCGGGCACTTCATGCCGGAGGCGCTGCTGACCTCACAGCTCGCCGACCTGCAAGCACTGGAGCCGGACGAAGCGGGTGTCACCCTCGACATCTCGCCCGGCCCGCAGGCCATCGCCGAACAGGCCGTCGCCGCACTGCGACGCCTGGAAACACCTCGAACGAACACCGCGAATCAACCGAATCAGGGGACCCCGTGACCACCATCGACCTGCCGATGCTGGCGGCGGCACCGGCCGCGCCCATCACCTCGGCCGGACACGCCCAACTCGGCCTGGCGGTACTCGTCGGCATCGGCGTGATCGTGCTGCTCATCGGCCGGTTCAAGCTGCACGCGTTCCTGGCGCTGACCATCGGCTCGCTGGTCCTGGGCGCGGTCGCCGCCGCGCCGCTGGACAAGGCGATCGCCAGCTTCACCTCGGGGCTCGGCTCCACCGTCGCGGGTGTCGGTGTACTGATCGCCCTCGGCGCGATCCTGGGCAAGCTGCTCGCCGACTCCGGCGGCGCCGACCAGATCGTGGACACCATCCTGGCCAAGGCGAGCGATCGCACCATGCCGTGGGCGATGGCGCTGATCGCGGGCATCATCGGACTGCCGCTGTTCTTCGAGGTCGGCGTCGTACTGCTGATCCCGGTCGTCCTGCTGGTCGCCAAGCGCGGCAACCACTCGCTGATGCGGGTCGGCATCCCGGCGCTGGCCGGCCTGTCCGTGATGCACGGTCTGGTGCCGCCGCACCCCGGCCCGCTCGCCGCGATCGACGCGATCCACGCCGACCTGGGCGTGGTGCTCGCGCTCGGCGTGGTGGTGGCGATTCCGACGCTGGCCATCGCCGGTCCGCTGTTCGGCCGCTACGCCGCCCGCTGGGTGGACATCGCGCCGCCGGAGCGGATGATCCCGGAGCGGCCCTCGGCCGAGCTCAAGCAGCGGCCCAGCTTCGCCGCCACCGTCTGCACCGTGCTGCTGCCGGTGGTGCTGATGCTCGGCAAGGCACTGGTCGACATCGTCGTGGACGACCCCGCGGACCGGGTCCAGCGGGTCGCGGACGTGGTCGGCTCGCCGCTGATCGCCCTGCTGTCCGCCGTACTCGTGGCGATGTTCACCCTGGGCCGGGCCGCCGGTCTGGGCCGGGACAAGTTGTCGACCACCGTGGAGAAGGCGCTGCTGCCGATCGCCGGCATCCTGCTGATCGTCGGCGCGGGCGGCGGCTTCAAGCAGACCCTGGTGGACGTCGGGGTGGGCCGGATGATCCTGGACATCTCCCAGGACTGGGCCATCTCGCCGCTGCTGCTCGCCTGGCTGATCGCGGTCGCCATCCGGCTCGCCACGGGCTCCGCGACGGTGGCCACGATCTCCGCCGCCGGACTCGTCGCGCCGCTCGCCGCGGACATGAGCACCACCCATACCGCGCTGCTCGTGTTGGCCGTCGGCGCCGGGTCGTTGTTCTTCAGCCACGTCAACGACGCGGGCTTCTGGCTGGTCAAGGAGTACTTCGGGATGAGCGTCGGCCAGACGGTCAAGACCTGGTCGCTGATGGAGACGATCATCTCGGTGGTCGCGGGCAGCTTCGTGCTGCTCCTGTCGCTGGTGTTGTAACGCCGCCGCGCCAACGCCACCGCCGCCGCACCACCGGGTCGCGTCGCCCGGCACGCCGCCGGGCGGCGCGGCCCTGGCACCAGGTTCCACCGCGATCGCCCGGCCAGGCCGTAGGCTGCCGGCATGTCGGGTCCTCAGGATGTCGATCGCGACCAGGACCGGGTCCGCGCCGCCGCGTTCCGGCTGGTGTCGGCCGGCGGCGGCGCCCCGGTGGCCCCCGAGGCGGTGGCCGCCGCGCTCGACCCGCCGGTGGCCGAACTCGGCCTGGCCGACGCCGACGACGTACTGCTCGCCGCCGTGCACTGGTCGCATCGGCGAATCGCCCGTCGCTTCTTCGACCTCACCGCCGGCCGCCTCGGCCTGGCCGCGCTGCGGGCGGGCCTTGCGGATCTGCTCCCGCTCGATCCGGACCGGGTCGAGGAGACCGTCCTGGAACTGGCCGTCTGGCACCGCGCCCTGGTCGCCACCAAGGTCGCCGAGAACAACCGCCGCGAACGTGAGGACCTGAGCGTGATCGTCCGCGGCATCCTGCGCGACGCCCGCGACGGCGGCGAACTGATCGACGACGCGGACGTGGACACGATCGCGGCCGACGTACTGGCCCTGATCGACGGCCTCGGCATCCACGTCCTGCTCTACCCCGACCGGATGCCCCCGGCAGCCGCCGCCCGCGCGCTGACCACCGAACTCGACCGGATCACCCGGCCGGGCCCGATCACCGGGACCGGCTGACCCCGGGCACGGGCACATCGGCCCCACCGGCCCGACATCGCCGACCACCCCCACTCGCCCCCGCCCCCGCCCCCGCAAGCGCACCGACCGACCGCGCCTACGGCAGCCGCGCGCCGATCCGCAGTAGCACGTCACCCGAACCATCCGGCGCCGGATGTACCGACCACACCCGCTCCGCGATCGTGGTGCCGGCGGCCGTGGTGTACTCCGCGACCCACAACGTCACCCGCTCGTCCGCGTCGATCAGCACCTGCGCCGCCGTCCGCGACCCGTCGGCGAAGCGCAGGTCACCCGGCTCGGTCGGCACGTGGTGCGGGTCCACCGCGCCGAGGCCGTGCAGCCGGACCAGCGCGCCGGGGTGCAGATGCGAGCCGGCCGCCCGCAATTCGGGGCGCTCCGTCGGATCGCTCACGCGTGCCTCCTCCATCGGGTGCGCAGCCCACGCACCGTGGCCGGCGGATCCCAGCGGCCGGCCCGGTCGCGGACCAGCGGGTAGCAGGCCAGACCGAGCAGCGCGGCGGTGAAGTGCCCGACATCGGTGAACGTCCGGCCCGAGATCAACGCCTGGCCGTAGCTCGCCAGGATCACCGCGAGGTAGAGATAGCGCCACGGCGCGACCAGCAACCAGGCCAACACCGCCTCGATCCCGGCCAACGCGTAACTCACGCCCACGTCGAGGGTGTTCACCGCCGACCCGGGCGCGAAGCCGTGCCGGATCGCCAGGTACAACACGCCCTCGCTGAGATACGTCGCGCCCACGTGCGCGATGCCGAGCACCAGCAGCCAGCGCCAAGTGCCCAGCCAGCGCTCGGCGGTGGCGTGGAAGACGCTGTAGAAGAACGCGTAGTTCAGCCATCCCCCGCCGTCCAGCCAGAACAGACTGGAGATCAACACCCGCACCGGGTTGGTCGCCAACTCGTGCAGATTCGTCGACCGCTGCGCCAGGAATTCCTGCTCGAACTCCGGGTCCAGATGCCGCAACACCCGGGTGGTCACCAGCAGGATCGCCAACCAGATGTAGGTCCCGGGCGCGCTGCGTACATAGCGCCACACTGCGGTCGCCCAGCGCCGCGGGCGGGGGGCCGATCCACCCGACGCGAGCGGATCGCCGGTGGGATCGTGGGTGCGGTGCGGCTGCGACACGGCCGACTCCTTGTCCGGATCGCGGCCGGCGAACGGGGGGTGCCGGCCGGCCGGTGATCGATGGGCGGCGGACCCGGCGGGCAGGGCCGATCCCCGGCCCATCCAACGTCATCCGGCGGCGGGCCGCCCGCCGTGGTGCGCCCATCGGGTGACCCGGGCGGAGCCGGCGGGCGGCCCGGTCAGGTCCAGTCCCAGCCGATGCCGAGGATGCCCGGCCCGACGTCCTGTTCGGCCAGGTGGACGATGCAGTGTCGGCCGTTCAGGGTCAGATCGCGCCGACCGGTGCGCGGCCCGCCCGCCGTACTCTGCGCGAACCGCCGGCAGTGCACCGGCAGAGCGGCGGGGTCGAACCGGACCTGGAGCACGTACTGCCCGCACGGGAAGGTGAAGCCGCGCAGATACTCGTCGCTCGGCCCGCCGGTGCCGTCCTCGAAGCCGTAGCCGAACACGTAGGTGTCCCCCGCCCGCAGCCGGGCGTCGAACAACAGCTCCGCCACCAGCACGGTCGAGTTCCGGCTCCACCGCACCCGGCCCACCCGGCAGTTCTCGGTCGCCCGGACCCGTACCCGCTCGGGCACGCAGCCCCGGTCGCCGATGTGGATGGCGAGGTAACGATCCACTCCGTCGCGGTGCGCGCGCACCACGTGTTGCGAGGCGCGGCCCAGGAGTTCGCGGTCGGGCCCGACCCGGACCCGTTCCAACTGGCAGACCGTGTGCAGGCCGCCGTCGGCCGGCGACTCCAAGTCGGCGAGCAACCGGCCGAGCGAGACGGACTCGTCCATCACCGCGCGATACGACCGCGACGCGGTGCGCTCGGCCGCCTCCGGTTCGAGCAGCCTGGTCAGCGCCCCCGCCGGCAGCTTCAGCACCTCCTCCAACTCCCGTACCGCGCGCAACGATTCCGGCCGTTGCGGGCGGCGGGCGCCCTGCTGCCAGTAGCTCAGGCTGGTCACCCCGACATGCACACCGCGCTGAGCCAACCGGTGTTGCACCCGGTGCAGGGCCAGCCCGCGCGCGGCCAGCGCGGCGCGCAGGGCCAGATGGAACGGACCGGTGCGCAGGGCCCGCGCCAACTCCGCCTCGACCGGGACGCCTTGGGTATCGGTGCGCGGCATCGTTCGCCTCCCTTGTGAATGTTCACGCCCGGCCGGTCGGGGCCGACGGCCTCGACGCGGGTATTCCAGCCGACCGGACACGTGTCGTTCACAGGCCGGTCCAGGCGTTCACATCACCGCTTCACCCCGCATTGAAGCGTCTTGAAACACACCACGACAACACCCGATGCTCCACCTTGCAGCGTCCGGACGCGCGCCACGCCCCACCCGTCCCTCCTCTCGGGAAGGAACGCCATGACTCGAACGTCCCCACGCACGGGCCGCTTTGCCGGCCGTCGTCGTTCCGCGCTGACCCTCACGGTGGTCGCGCTGCTCTCCGCGCTGCTCGCGGTGCCCTCGGCCGCGTCCGCGGCGCCCGCCGCGTCCGTCCCCACCGCCGCATCCATGGCAGCGGACGCACCGGACGCGCAGGCCCAGCCGCTCGCGCTCGGCGCCAAGAAGTTGAACATCACCATGCAGGCCCAGCAGAAGACCAACTGGTGCTGGGCGGGTTCCGGCAACACGATCGCCACCTGGTACGGCCGCAACTACAGCCAAAACCAGTTCTGCAACGCGGCGTTCGGTCGATCGCAGAACTCCGAGTGCCCCAACTCCCAGGCCAACCTGGGCAATGTGCAGAACGCGCTGGACTGGGCCGGGATCAACTCCGGCTCCTACGTCAGCGGTTGGCTCCAGTACAGCACCGTGCAAACCGAGATCAACGCCGACCGGCCGATCGAGACCCGGATCCAGTGGTCCTCGGGCGGCGGGCACATGCACGTGATCTACGGCTACGACACCTCGCAGAGCTGGGTCTACTGGGGCGACCCGTGGCCGAGCAACTACCGCTACAACTGGGGCGCGCACGACTGGTACGTGGACAACAACGAGTTCTCCTGGACCCACTCGCTCTACCGGATCGGAGCGTGACGCGATGACCGGAATCGGCCTCAAGCGGCTGTTCGCGGTGGGCACGATCGCCGCGGCGCTCACCCTGACCCTCACCCCACAGGCCGCGCACGCGGCGTCGGTGCCCGCGCCGCCGGCGCCGGACGCGGCGAGCGTGAGCGCGGCGCGAGACGTGGCCGCCGCGCCGGGCACGTTGGACACGCTGGCCAGGTTCTTCGCCCGGGACGGCGCACTCACCGCGACGGACGCGGCGCCGCGGATCGACGGCTCGGTGGTCGCCGTGTACACGCTGTCCCCGGAGTTCGTCGCGGCCCGGCCGGGGGCTTGGGCGGTGCCGATCGCCCGGCCGGAGTTCCTGGCCGCCACCGCGGTGTCCGCCGACGGTCGCCGGGCGTCGGTGTGGACGGCCGACACCCCGCGCGGCCGGCAGGTGGTCAACATCGCCGAGGGCGACGACGAGACGCGCTACGCGGCGGCGGGCGCGCGGCTGTCGGCCGGCGGTGTGGTCTTCCGCGAGCCGCAGATCAACGCGTGGTACGTGCAGGGCGGCGACCGGGTGTTGCCGCTGAACGCGGACGCGGAGCGGGCGATCGGCGCGGGCGGGACCACCGTGGTGGCTTATCAGCAGCGGGTACACCGGGCCTACGCGGACAAGTTGCCCGGGTCGGCCTACGACGCGAAGGGCCTGGCGGGCGGCTATGGGCCGGGCGCGGGGCGGACCGACACCGGTGACGATCCGTTCGGCGTCGGCCCGACGGCACTTGCCGCGGGTGGCCTGCTCGGCGTGGTGGGCGCGGGCGGCGTGCTGGTACGGGTACGGCGCCGCCGTTCCTGAGCCTGCGCCGCAGTAGGTGACCAGGGCCTTCCCGGGCCCGGGGTCGGCGTCCCCCGCCGACCCCGGGCCGGGAGGGCCCTTCCGGCGTGCCGCCGATCGAGGCG
Source organism: Embleya sp. AB8 (assembly GCF_049739465.1). Lineage (NCBI taxonomy): Bacteria > Bacillati > Actinomycetota > Actinomycetes > Kitasatosporales > Streptomycetaceae > Embleya > Embleya sp. AB8. The sequence continues at coordinate 106,463 of NZ_JBMHHY010000005.1, read as the reverse complement.
AGCGGCCGCGGAGCCGGTGTCGCGGCCGGTTCGGCGGCCCGGTGGGTTCGGTGTCTCGGCCGTCGGCCCTTAGCATGTGGCCGGAATGCCGATTCGCCGGCGGCGCTGCGGCGAACCGACACGCAACGATGATTGAGGAGCGGTTCGTGCGAGAGATCGCCGTCTTCAGCGGTAGCGCACACCCCGAACTGGCCGCCCAGGTCTGCGCGCACCTCGGTGTCCCGCTCAGTCCGACCCGGGTGAACAGATTTGCGAACGACTGCCTCGAGGTGCAACTTCAGGCCAACTGCCGCGAGCACGACGTCTTCCTGATCCAACCGCTGGTGGTGCCGGTCCAGGAGAACCTGGTCGAGCTGTTGTTGATGTGCGACGCCGCGCGCGGCGCCTCGGCGGGGCGGATCACCGTGGTGATGCCGCACTACGCCTACGCCCGCTCGGACAAGAAGGACGCGCCGCGCATCTCGATCGGCGGGCGACTGGTGGCCGATCTGATGGTGGCCTCCGGGGCGAGTCGGGTGCTGGCGATGACGCTGCACTCGCCGCAGGTGCACGGCTTCTTCTCGGTCCCGGTCGACCACCTGCACGCGCTGCGCGAGTTGGCCCAGCACTTCCGCGGCCACGATCTGTCCAACACCACGGTGGTCTCCCCCGACCTGGGCAATGCCAAGGAGGCCGCCGCGTTCGCCCGGATGCTCGGCGCGCAGGTCGCCGCCGGCGCCAAGCAGCGGTTCGCCGACGACCGGGTGGCGATCAGCTCGGTGATCGGTGAGGTGACCGGCCGGGACGTGATCGTCCTGGACGACGAGATCGCCAAGGGCAGCACCGTCCTGGAACTCCTGGACCGGCTGCGCGAGTTGGGTGCACGATCGATTCGGGTGGCGTGTACGCACGGGTTGTTCGCGGCGGGCGCGCTCAAGCGCCTGTCGGATCAGCCCGATGTACTGGAGATCGTCTGTACGAACACGGTTCCGATCCCGATCGAGGAACACACCGACAAACTCCGCGTATTGTCCATCGCCCCGGCCCTGGCCGAGGCGGTCCGCCGGATCCACAACGGGGAGAGCGTCAGCGCGCTGTTCGACATGTGATCGGCGGCGGGCCCCGAGCCGGGTATCGATCCGGGCACCTGACACCACGTCAGCGCGATGGTGGCGCGGCCCGCCGATCCAGTACCGCCGTCACCGCCGCGACCAGTTCCGCGGCCAACGGCTGCTGCTCCGAAGCGGGTTGCTCCGAGGCGGGTTGCTCTGGGGGCACCGCGGCAAAATCCTCGCCGTCCCGCCAGTGCCCGGCCGGGATACCCACCAGCGGGTAGAGCGTCCGCACCGGCGATCGTCGCCACAGCAGCGTGGTCGCCGCGATCGGTGCGAAGAGCAGCAGGCCGAGCGGCCAACCGCACATCCGGATCAGCCCGCTCGCCAACAGGGCACCTACGAACGGCAGTCCATGCACGCCCGCCGCCGCGATCGCCACCGCGACCGGCTTGGGCACCTTACGCTCGGCATCCGCGCCGGGCAGCCGCCACCCCTCGGCCAGCCAGCTGATCTCGGTGAGGAACAGGAGCAGCAACACCGGGCCGCCGAGGAAGACCAGGGCGAACATCGTGCCGGAGTTCGCGAAGTCCAGCACGTTGCGCCCCACGCCGCGCCGGGACCAGGTGGCGAAGTCGTGGCTGTTGGTGGTCAGTACGCGCCGATACCCCGAACCGTCCGCGCCGTGCACCAGGATCAGGAACATCACGAACCACGCGGCCACCGCCTGGACGAACACCCAGTACGCCGCGCCCACCAGCACCAGGGCCTGCCCTGCCAGGAACCCGGCCAGCACGGCCAGTACACAACCGCCCGCGTAGACCAGGACGAATCCCGCCCACACATCGGTGTGTCGGTGTGCGCTGTGCATGGTCTGCCAGGACGGGTTCTGCCACAGCATGAACACGCCGGTGGGCACGAGCAGTACGGCCGCGAACAGCACGGTCAGGCACAGGTACGGATTGGCCGTCCGGGCCCGGATCCGCACCGCGAGTTCCGCGGGCGCCCGGCGCCCGGCGGCGCGGCGCTCCCACGCCTGGAGTTGCCGGGCCGACGCGAGCGCGAACGTGGCCCCGACGGCGTAGGACAGGAACAGGACCGCCTGGATCGGAATCATCCCGCTTGCCTTTCCCTCGGAACGGGCTCAGCTCAGGCGCAGGTCGGTGGTGATCTTGTCGGTGGTGACGAGGGCCTGTTCGGCCCGGACGTCCGTCATGAACACGAACGGCGGGATGATCGGCGGCAGCGGCAGACCGTCGGCCGCGAAGTCCAGGCAGAGCAAGCCCTCGATACACCCGTGCAGTTTGGTGAGGTAGATCCGGACGTGCCCGTCCAGGTCGAGGCGAGTCGTGTCGATCCGCATCCCCGGCCCGCCGCCGCCGTCGCGTGGCGCCAACCGGTAGTCCCGCAGCCGCGCCGAATCCATGGTCAGTACCAGCACCCGCAGCGGTCCGCGTACGGTGTCCACCGTGGTCACCCCGGCCAGCGCGAAGCCGATCGGTGCGAAGAAGCTGGCCGTGATCGCCGGGGGTGTGGCACCGGCGACGACCCCGGCCGCCGGTGCCGGTGCCGCCGCCGCTGCCGTTGCGGTACGGCCGCACATCGCCGAACTCCCATGCGCCGTACAGGGATCCGCGGCGTGCTCGGCCGCTCGGGCCCGGGATCCGCCCGGGCCCAGCACGGACGCCACGATCAACAGCGGCAGTACCACCGCGAGCGCCGTCGCCGCGCCGCCGACCGTACCCGGCCCGGGTCGATCCTCGGTCGGGCCCTGCCGCCGATCCGAACCCGGCGCGGACCCCGAACCCGGTGCCGGCCCCGACCCCGACCCTGACCCCGACCACCCGAGCACCGTGATCGAAGTGACCGATCCGATCGGCGCGGTGGGCAGCGCCGGGTTCGGCTCCGGCTCCGGCTCCGGCGAAGCGGTGTGCGAGGCAGCCGACTTGCCGAACCCGTGTCGTCGATCCACCCACCGCGTCCGGGTCGTCCCCGCTGCCCCCGCCGCCCCCGCCGCCCGCTTCGGCCGCCACGCGAACCCCATCGAACTGCCCAGCACCCCGAGCAACATCCCCAGCAGGAACCCGCCGAGGTTGGCCGCGACGAACGAGGCGATCGAGGCGATCAGCGCGAAGATCCCGACGAAGTGGCGGTGTTGGGCGGCGAACCACATGAACAGGCCCGCGACGATCAGGATTGCCCCGATCGCCAGACTCGCGATGCCCGCGATGCCGAGACTGACCATCACCGGCAACGGGGAGAGCGGTACGGCCAGGATCTCCAGGCCGGCCGCGATCAGGTACACCCCGCTCCAGAACGGCCGGGTGCGCCGCCACCTGCGCACGGCCCGGCGCTCGGCCCGAAACGGCAGGTGGCGGTCCAACCACGATCTGGGCTCCATGTCGGGCCGCCCTTCGCAGGTGACGCGGAACAGATGACGTGGAATCAGAAGCAGCCGTTGCCGTCGAGACTCACCGCGACCCGCAGGCCCTTGAGGTTGAACGTGCCACCGGTGGCGGACCACGCGTGCGAACGCACCCCGGCCACCGAGACATCGCCCGCCTGGAGGCCGAAGCTGCCGCGCTCCCCCTGCGCACCGGGCACCTTGTCCAGCGTCGAGGCATCCCGGCCGATCTCCACGGTGCCGAACTGGGCGTCGCCGACCAGGTCTTCGGCGCCGATGATCAGGTTCTTCGCGGTCACCACGCCCGCGTCGCCGCCGGCGGTGAGCTTGAAGGTGATGTCCCCAAGCGGGGTCTTGACCTTGGCCGACTGACAGATGTCGCTGAGCGTGGCGTCGCCGATCGCGAGCATCGAGACCGGGTGGCCCTTGCCGTCGAGCGAGCTGTTGGTACTCACGTAGGAGGACAGGCCGGTGCTGGTCAACTTGCCCGAACTGACCTGGAAGCTGGTTCCGGAGACGGCGAACGACGCGGCCAGCGCGCCCTGGGCCATGGCCAGCGTCAGGAAGCCGACCGTGCCGATCCCCACCACGCCGAGCGCCGCCGCGCGGCGCCAACTGGTACCGCCCTCGTCGGCCTCCGCCGACGGGTCGGTCGGGTCGAGGTCGCGTTCCGAAGCCGAGCCGTTTCGTGCGGACACTGTGTTCCCCTCTCTCGTGGGACCTGGCCGTTCACGAGTCGCCGAGGCGACGCTCGCGCACCCGGAAGGAGCGGATGCGCCGACGCACACAGTGGCGGGGCAGCAAACGTGCGGGGCCGGATTTCGACTGCCGTGGGGCGGGGAGCGGAGCTGCCGTCGCCGCTGTGCGGATACCGTGCCGGGCCCGAGGGTAGGCTCCGGTTTGAATAAAAGTCAACGAACTTCCGGGAACTTTCCACCACTTCGTCCCGCGCGGGAAGGTGGCGGGGCGGCGAGGGCGGCGGGGTCGCGGGGCGGCGGGGCGGCGAGGTAGCGGGGCGGCGGGGCGGCGGGGCGGCGAGGTAGCGGAGTAGCCGCGAGGGTCAGGGTGGCCAGGCGGCCGGGATGGCCGAAGTGGCCGGGACAGTCAGGGTGGCCGGGGTGGCCAGGCGCGGGGCGGCGGAGGCGGCCAGGCGGCGGGGCAGCCGAGCGCAACAGGCCCGGAGACAGGGCGCGGCTGGCGGGGGCACAGCAGCGCGGGCACACCCGGCGGGAGCGCAGCCGTCGGGAGCGGTTCCGGCACGGGCCCAGCTGGCACGGGCGATCCCGGCACCGGCCCAGCCGGCACAGGCGGTTCCGGCACGGGCGCAGCCGGCACAGGCGGGGCTCCGGCACCGGCCCAGCCGGCACGGGCGATCCCGGCACCGGCCCAGCCGGCACAGGCGGTTCCGGCACGGGCGCAGCCGGCACAGGCGGGGCTCCGGCACCGGCCCAGCCGGCACGGGCGATCCCGGCACCGGCCCAGCCGGCACAGGCGGTTCCGGCACGGGCGCAGCCGGCACAGGCGGGGCTCCGGCACCGGCCCACCCGACACAGGCGATCCCGGCACGGGCCCAGCCCGGCACGGGCGATCCCGGCACGGGCCCAGCCGGCACAGGCGATCCCGGCACCGGCCCACCCGACACAGGCGATCCCGGCACCGGCCCACCCGACACAGGCGATCCCGGCACGGACCCAGCTGGCACGGGCCCAGCCGGCACGGACCCAGCCGGCGGGCGCGGTCCCGGCGCGGGTCAAGTTCGGGTTGGGCGTGGGTGGGGCGTCGCGTGGCGTAGTACGTCGGCGGTCTGTGGGTCTCGGGTGGCGGTTGCGGTGAACATCGTGCTGATTTGGTCCACCAGCCAGTCGGCCAGTTCCGGTGCCGGTACGTGTGTGTCCGCCAGCCAGATCTGGGCCGTGGCCTCGATCAGGGCGATGGCCGTGCGTACCGTCAACTCCAGCCAGGGGCCCGGCTCTTCGATCTCCAGGTGCAGGCACATCTGCTCCACCGCGTGCCGCCGGACCCGGTCGATCACCGCGGTGGCGTGCGACGCCTCGACCGCCGAGGCGCCGCGCAGCAGCGCGAGGTAGCCGGCCGCGTGCCGTTCCACGAACACCAGGTAGGCCAGCACGATCCGGTGCAGCCGCTCGGCCAACGGACCTTCGTGCGGGGTGTCGAAGCGGGTGATCAGCTCGTCCGCGGCCTGGGTCAGCGCCGCCTCGTACAACTCCCGCTTGGACGAGAAGAACCGGTAGACCAGTGGCCGGGACGCGCCCGCCTCGGCCGCGATCTCGTCGATGGTCACCCCGTCAGGTGCCCGTCGGCTGAACAACTGCTGGGCCGCCGCGACCAGTTCGCCGCGCCGCTGGGCGGCGGAGAGCCGGCGCCGCCGGGATTCGGGCGGCGCGGAACGAGGTTCACGGCTCATCGGCACAGCGTAGCCGGCCCGATCTCCCGTGGGTATTGCCCTTATGAGACATGGCGTCTAATTTACGAAACGTCCGTACGCCTCGAGTTCCCGGCGCGCCGCACGATCCGGCCGCCGGAACCGGCCGGACGTTCCGGCCGGAGCATCTGGAGGGCCTGTGACCACTCAAGCATTCCGCCGGCTCGAAATCGCGCTGGCCGCCCCGCCGCCCGGCAGCTTCGACACCCTGTCCGAGGCCGACCTGGAGTTCCTCGCCACATCCCTGGCCGCCGGCCGCGAACGGCAGTCGGCCGGACTCGACGAGGCGGCCGAGAACGCGTTGCGCCTGGTCCCCGCGCTCGCCCGGGGTCCGGTTCGACGCATCCTGTTCCGGTGATCGGCGTGGACGTCCTGTTGACTCGGATCGAGATCGACAAGCTCGCCCGACTGCTCGAAGTACCGGCCGAACGGCTGGACTTCCTGCACGACCGACCCGCGGCGGACGTACGGCGCTTCCGCGAGCAGACCACCGCGACGCTCTTCGACACCCGGCCGGACATGCTCGACCGGATCGCCCGGGCCACCAAGCTGGTGCCCGCCGTGGTGGCCGCGACCATCTCGCAGAAGGCGCTGGGCCCGCAGCTCGCGGCGCGCGTGGCCGGGCGGTTGGAGGCGGCCCGCGCGGTGGACATCATCGAGCGGGTGCCGCTGGCGTTCGCCGTCGCGGCCACGCCCCATCTGGACCCCCGGCAGGTGCGCGACCTGGTCGACCGGCTGGACGAGGACCTCCTGGTGGGCATCGCCCGAGCGCTCGCCGACGCGGGCGACTTCGTCACCATGGGCCGGTTCGTCGGCCGGATCCCGGACGGCGCGCTGCGCCGGATCCTGGCCGAGGTGGACGACACCGTGGTGTTGCGGGCCGGCTGCTACATCGACGACGCGCAGTGTCTGGACCATGTGGTGGACCTGCTCGGTCCGGACCGGCTCGAGTCGGTGATCCGCTCGGCCGCGGCCGGCCTGTGGCCCGAAGCACTCACCGTGGCGGGCCTGGTCGGGCCCGGTCATCGGGTCCGGATTGCCCGGCTGACCGCCCGTCAGGACCCGGATCGGCTGGACTCGTTGGTGCTCTTCGTCCACGAACAGGGGTTGTGGGAGGCGTTGTTGCCGCTGGTTGCGCTGCTGGATCCGGACGACCTGCGCGCGGTCGCCGAGTTGCCGACGTTGCGAATCGAGGAGGTGCTCGGCGCGGTGGTCCGGGCGGTGGTGGCCACCCGGCTGTGGGCGGAGTTCCTGCCCCTGGTCGAGGTGCTCCCGGAGCCGTCCCGGGCCGTGATCGCCTCGGCCGCCGGTCGGCTCACCGACGCCGAACTGGACGCCCTGGTCGGCACCGTGTCCGAACGCGACCTGTGGGACGTGGTGTTGCCGCTGATGGAACTGATGGACGACGGCGCCAAGGAACGGATCCTGGCGCTGCCGGTCTTCCGGGAGTACGCGGAGGAGGAGAGCCCGTAGGGCGTGGGTCCTCGGCGCGGCGGAGGCAGGCGCGGGGACCGGGACGCGGACGGTCGGCGCCGATTGCGCCGACCGTCCGCGCCGAGCCGGGCTTCGCCGGCCGCCGTCCCTGCTTCACCGGGCGGCGATCGCCTCCCCGTCCTGCGGAACCGCGACGGGCGTGGGGGCACTGTTTCGGCGCAGCGCGAGCGTGACCAGCAGGCCGACGATCATCCCGACCGCGGTCAGCAGGACGACCAGGAACTCGCCGTCGGCGGTGGCGTCGCGCAGTGCCGCGCCGCTCTTGCCGCCGGTGCCGAGGTCGGCGATCGCGGTGAACACGGCGAGGCCGATGGCGTTGCCGAGGTTGAGCGTGGTGGACGCGATGCCGTTGGCGACGCCCTGTTCGGCGGCGGCGGTGCCGGTGGCGGCGGCGATCCACATCGCGGTCCAGACGATGCCCTGACCGACGCCGGAGACGACCAGGCCGGGTACCAGGAGGGCGTAGCCGGCATCGGCGTCGAAGCCGGCCGCCAGTGCGGCGGTGCCGAGCGCGCCGATCACGAAGCCGATCAGGAGCGTACGGCGATTGCCGATCCGAGTGGCCAGGCGTTCCCCGCCCTGGGTGCCGGCGGCGATCGCGATCGAGGGGATCAGGAAGGCGAGTCCGGTCTCCAGTGCGCTGTAGCCGTGCACGCTCTGCATCAGCACGGTGAGGAAGTACGGCAGGACACCGAAGGTGGCCATGTAGATGAAGGTGATGCTCATCCCGACGGTGAGGCTGCGGTTGCGGAACAGCCGGAACGGCATCAGCGGGTCGGCGGTGCGCGCCTCGACCACCGCGAACAGCGCGAGCAGCAGCACCGCGAGCACGAAGGCGCCGACCACCACCGGGCTGCCCCAACCGAGTTCGGGTCCCTCGACGAGGGCGGCCACGAGCAGCGTGGAGCCCGCGGTGACGCTGAGCGCACCGGGGAAGTCGAAGCGGCGGCGAGCCCCTCGGGCCGGGTCGCGCGGGATGACGAACAGCGCGGCCACCGCGACCAGTCCGGCCAGCGGCACATTGACGAAGAACACGGCGGGCCAGCCGAAGTTCTCGGTCAGCACGCCGCCGAGCAGGGCGCCGATGGTCAGTCCGCTGGCGCCCGCGCCGCCCCAGACCGCGAGTGCCCGGTTCCGCTTGGGGCCCTCCTCGAAGAGGGTGTTGATCAGCGCCAGGGTGGCGGGCAGGAGCAGCGCGCCGGCGACGCCCTGTACGGCGCGCGCGGCGATGATCGTGCCGGCGTTCGGCGCGAGGCCGCCCGCCAGCGAGGACACCGCGTAGCCGGAGAGCGCGACGACGAAGGTCCGCCGCCGGCCGAGCAGGTCCGCGGCGCGCCCGCCGACCAGGAGGAAGCCGCCCGCGAAGACGACGTACGCGCTGACCACGAGTTGTTGGGTCTGGCCCGGGAAGCCCAGGTCCGAGCCGATCTCGGGGAGCGCGACGAAGACGATGTTGAGGTCGAGGGCGTAGATCGACTGCGCCAGGGCCAGCAGCGCGAGCGTCCAGCCGAGGTGTCGCCCGGCGGAGCCGGAGCTGGTCCCCGGTCCGGCCGGCGCGGAGGAAGCGGACATGCGGATACGCCCCATTTCGGGTCATGTATCGGTCTTGTGGCATGGATCCGGCGATCGACGGGCGTGGTCGTCCGATCGATCGCAACCGTACGAATGATTGCGTACAGTTGGACTATCCGGCAAGGCCGATCCCGCTGCTCCGGGCCGATCCGGGCCCGTCCAGGCGCCGAAATTGCGCAATAGGCGCAGGTCAAATGGCAGGCCACGGCGGATTGTTCGAATGTCGCGGTACAGTTGGAGCATGAGCTTCCGCCACCCAGACCGCGACCAGATCCGGATCGAGGGCGTGCTGACCGCCCTCGGCAACCCGCTGCGACTCGGCGCCGTACGGGTGCTGGACGCCGGCGGTGAACACAACTGCGGCAGCGTGCTGGCCGTGCTCGGGGTGACCTCGAAGTCGACCATGACGCACCACTGGCGCGTACTCCGGGACAGCGGCGTCATCCGCCAGGAGCCGTCCGGCCGAGAGAATCTGCTGTCGCTGCGCCGCGCGGACCTGGACGCCCGCTACCCGGGTCTCCTCGACGCGATCCTGACCGGCGCCCGGAACGACGGGCCGGACCCGAAGCACCCGGAGGCGGCCGGGACGGGCGCGTGGGCGACGGGCACGGCATCGGGCTCGCGAACGGCGGACGCGCCGGGCCGGTGAGCGGCGGGCCCGACTCGGCGTTCACCGGGGCGGTTGCCCCGGCGCCCAAACAGTGGCCCCCACCCGGCACCCGCGAAGGGACCGCGCCGAGCGGGTGCGCGGCACGGCCGACCCGACGTCTGTGGCGGCAGCAGTCCGCAACCAGCCGCCGGCCGTGGTCAGTTGCCGGCGGCCACGGCCTTGAGTACGGCGAGCGACTCGCGCATCAGCTGCGCCAGGTCGAGCTCGCCCGAGTCCTCGATCCAGCGTTGGCAGGCGACCCTGAATACGCCGATGCCCACCTCGGCGGCCAGGCTCGCCGCCGGTTCCGCGACGCCGCGCCCGCGCAGCGCCTCGGCCAGGGCCGCGGCCAATGACGCGAGCTTGATCAACTCGCGCTCCCGCAGGTCCGCGTTCGCCGCGATCGCCGCCCACCGCCGACGGGCGAATTCGCGCCGCCCCACGAACAGCCCGGCGGCGGCGTCGAGGGCCGCGGCCATCGCATCGATCGGCGGCGCGCCCTCGGGGGCGTCGGCCACGCCGGTCACGAAAAGCTCCTGAAGCGCACCCGCGCCCCCGAACAACACCTCACGCTTGTCGGCGAAGTGCCGAAAGAACGTACGTTCCGTGAGCCCGGCGCGCTTGGCGATCTCCGCGACCGTGGTCTGCTCGTACCCGCGCTCCCCGTACAGCTCCAGCGCAGCCTGTTCGAGCCGCCCACGTGCGTTCGGCTCCCATCGACCCATGTGGGCGATCCTACCTTGATGACAGTCACTGACATCAAGTGCTACGGTCGTTGATGACAGCGACTGACATCAACCTGTCTCCCGACCATCGCTTGGAGTTCCTCCCATGCGTGTTTTCGTCACCGGCGCCTCCGGCTTCATCGGTTCCGCCGTCGTTCCCGAACTCATCGGCGCGGGCCACAAGGTCGTCGGCCTGGCCCGCTCCGACGGGGCCGCGCAGGCGCTGGTCGCCGCCGGGGCCGAGGTACGGCGCGGCGACCTCGAAGACCTCGACAGCCTGCGGGCCGGCGCGGACGACTCCGACGGCGTCATCCACCTCGCCTACGTCCACGACTTCTCCCGGATGCCGGACTCGGCGCGCATCGACGTGCGGGCCATCGAAACGCTCGGCGCCGCGCTGGAGGGCTCCGATCGGCCCCTGGTCGTCGCCTCCGGGACGCTGGGTCTCGCCCACGAGGGGATCGCCACCGAGCGTGACCAGCCCGACCCCGCCGCACCCGGCGCGGTGCGCGCCGCGGCGGCGCGGGTCACCCTGGACCTCGCCACGCGCGGTGTGCGCTCCGCCGTACTGCGCCTGCCCCCGTCGGTGCACGGCGAGGGCGATCACGCCTTCGTGCCGGCGCTGATCGACATCGCCCGGGCCAAGGGTGTCTCCGCCTACGTCGGCGACGGATCGAACCGCTGGCCGGCGGCGCACCGCTTCGACGCCGCACGGCTGTTCCGGCTCGCGGTCGAGCAGGCGCCGGCCGGATCCGTGCTGCACGGCGTCGCGGACGAAGGAGTCCCGACCCGCACCATCGCCGAGCTGATCGGCCGCCGACTCGACGTCCCGGTGGCCGCCATCGCCCCCGAGCAGGCGACCGAACACTTCGGCTGGCTCGGCACGTTCTTCGCCACCGACATCCCGACCTCCAGCACCCTGACCCGCAAACTCCTGGGCTGGCAGCCCACCCACCCCGGCCTGCTCGAAGACCTGGACCAGGACCACTACTTCCGAACCGCCTCCGTGTAGCCGGCGACACCGAAGCGCGTTCGCCCGGTTCGGTGTCGGGCCCTAGGGGGGCGTCGGGGACTCGGTCACCAGTGCGCCGAGTTCGAGCGGCGGGGTGGGTCGTCCTCCGGGAGTTCGACCGCCGCCGCGCTCGGCGCCGGGCGGGGGCGGCGCGGGACGTACTCGCCGGCGGCGCCACCTCGGCCTCGATGGATGTGCAGGCCCGCGATCGGGTCGGGCACCGCGTCCAGCGCCGCCCGCACGGCCGGCAGCGCGCGCCACGCCTGCCAGTCGGCCTCGTCCCGGAAGGAGATCTCGAAGACCAGGCCCCTCGAATGTGTCCGCCACTGCCACATCAGCGCACCGGCGGTCAGCGCCGAGGCCGCCGGCGGATCGGCGGATCGGCGGATCGGCGGATCGGCGGATCGGCGGATCGGCGGATCGGCGGAGGCAACCTGCCACGACCGGGCCGACGTCCCGGCGTCGAATACCTCGATGGACCACCACTCCGCCGCCATGTCCTTCACGGTAGCCCGGCCGTCGGATCGGCAAAACCCATATCCCGCCCAGGATTTCGGCAGGAACGAGGCCGGCGCGTCGGCGACCGGGTCGGGCTGTTCGAGCCCCATCATGTGTGCGGCGTCGGGCACCCCCTACATCCCGGCGACCCGTCGGACGATCTCGCGGCACAGGGGGCCCACGCCGGCCGGGTCGTCGGTGTACTGCGAGGGTTTGACGCAGATCGTGGTGAAGCCGCGGGCCATTTGTTCGGGGATTGTCTCCAGGGCGGGGGCGATCGGGGCGGGGCGGTGCGCGTCCGGGAAGGTGGGGCGGATTCCGCCGACCATTTCCAGGGCTTCCGGGTCGCGGCCGGCGGCAAGCAACTCGGTGCGCAGGCGGGTGAGTTCCGCGTCGGTGGGCTGCCCGAGCGGGTGGAACCCGTGGCCGTAGCGGACCAGCCGGCGCAGCAGCGCGTCGTGTACCGAGCTGCCGCCCACCCACAACCGCGGGCCGGACGGGCGGTAGGGCTTGGGCACCAGGTAGGCGTCGGTGAAGCGGTAGTGCTCGCCGGCGAAGGAGGCCGGGGTGTCCCGCCACAGCACCTCCCACGCGGCCAGGTGCTCGTCCAGGAGCCGCCCGCGCCGCTCGAACGGGACGCCGAGCGCGGCGTATTCGGGCCGATGCCAACTCACGATCGGCTGCGCCACCAAACGCCCCTCGGCGAGCAGATCGAGCGTGGCCAACTGCTGGGCCAGCGCGAGCGGATGGCGCAGCGGCGCGATCACCCCGGCCGCGATCAGCCGCACCCGGCTGGTCCGCGCGGCGATCGCGGCCAGCAGGAGCAGCGAGTTGGGCCACGGCGTGGCCGGGTCCTGGTTGCCGGGCAGCGCGTATTCGCGCGGGTTGGCCATCAGCCCGTTCGCGTCCGCGCCGGGGCCGAGCACGATGTGCTCGCTGACCATGACGCCATCGAAGCCGGCGTCCTCCGCCTCGACCGCCATCCGGACCAGGGCGGGCAGGTCGTGTGGATCGGTCAGCGTCCAGTTCTCGCTGAGCACCAGGATCAGGCGTGGTGCGGGCATGGTGGGTCCTGCCTTTCACTGTGGTGGGATTCGCGGTGTGAGGGGGTGCGAAGTCCGGTCCTATTCGGCCGTGTACACGGTGAGGCGACGGTGAGTTCGGGGATCTTGTGTGCCTCGGCGGCAATCAGGTCGCCGTCGGGGACGTAGCCGATGTCCCAGCCGTTCCCGATCACCCACGCGTCCGGGGGCAGGCTTTGCGCGTGCCGGGCGGCGGCGGCCACGTCGGCGATCGAGCCGGCGGCGGGGTGGGACACGTCGACCGCGAGCGGTGGCCGGGTGGCGCCGAACGCGCACGCGTGCAGGTGCGAGTCGTTGATCCCGGGCAGCGCGGTGCGCCCGGCCAGGTCGATCACCTCGGTGTCGGGGCCGATCAGCGGCCGGATCTCGGCGTCCGAGCCGACCGCGACGAGCCGACCGGCGCGCACCGCGAGTGCCTCGGCGACGGTGAACGCGGCGTCCACGGTGAGGACGCGGCCGTTGCTCAGGACCAGATCGGCATCGACCGGCATACGGGTCTCCGTGGGTTGTCGGACGGACACCGGGGCACGCTCACCCGATATTATTTGAGGCCAAACGATATGGACCGGACCCCAGCATCACAAGACCTTGCGATGTCGGCCGAGCCGTGCCTATCGTTTGGGATCAAATTTTTGCGAGTCGGGTCGAGTCGGGGTCAAGGTCGAGCCCGTTCGTGGACGGAAAGCCGGGTTTCGATGCGTGCCTTGATCATTCGCCACGACCATCCTTCGCACGCCGGATACGTGGGCGAACGACTGGTCGAGCGCGGCTACGAACTGCACGAGGTGACGGTCGTACCCGAGGAGCGGTTCTACTCCCCCGACGTACGGGTCACCTTCCCCGATCCGGCGGACTTCGACGTGGTGGTGCCGCTGGGCGCGCCGTGGTCGGTCTACGACACCGCGACCATAGGTAGCTGGATCGGCGACGAGCTGGCGCTGCTGCGCGCGGCGTTCCGGGCGGACATACCGATACTCGGGATCTGCTTCGGCGCCCAGGCGCTGAGCGCGGCACTCGGCGGGCGGGTCGAGCGAGCCCCGATGTACGAGATCGGGCAACATTCGATCGAGACCGACGACCCGGGCCTGATCCCCGCCGGGCCCTGGTACCAGTGGCACTTCGACCGCTTCACCGTGCCGCCGGGCGGCCGGGAGATCGCCCGCTCGCCGATCGGCCCGCAGGCGTATGTGGTGGGTCGCTCGCTCGGCGTGCAGTTCCATCCGGAGGTCACCCCGGACGTCGCGGGCGCGTGGCTGGACCACGGCGGCGACGTGCAGGCCGCCGAGCTCGATCTGGATCTCGCCGAACTGCGCCTGGTGCCGGACGGGGCCCGGGAGCGGGCCGCCGGGCTGGTGGACGCGTTCCTGGCGCGCGCGGTGAGTCACCGGCGGTAACGCACGGGGTCGGTCGCACGGGGTCGGTCGCACGGATCGACCCTGCGGCGGGCACCGATGGTTCCGGCGCCCGCCGCGGGGGCTTGATCAGACCCGGCGGCCTACTTCTGCTTCCGCCTCCGGATGCCGACTCGGATCAGCACGAAGCCGATACCCGTCAGCGCTACGGCGAAGGTCGCGAGCAGGACCGGGGAGAGTCCGACGCCGGTGCCCGGGAGGGGCTTGGGCCCGGGTCCGCTCGGGTTCGCCCCGCCGGCGGGCGGGGTGGTGGACGGTGTCGGGTGCGGATGCGGGTGGGTGGGCTTGGCCGACTTGGTGGGTTGACCGGACTCCGCGGGTCCCGTGGGCGGAACGAGCGGACACGTCGGCGGGTTGGGGGTGGGTGACTCGGACGTCGGGGGCTGAGTCGTCGGGGGCTGAGTCGTCGGCGGACAGGTCGGCGGCTGAGTCGTCGGCGGGGGCGACGTAGGTGGCTGCGAGGTGGGCGGCGGGCTCGTCGGCGGCTGCGTGGTCGGCGGGTTGGTGGTCGGCGGCTGCGTCGTAGGCGGCTGCGAAGTCGGCGGAGGCGTCGTCGGGGGAGGTGTCGTCGGCGGCTTGCTCGTCGGAGGCTGCGAAGTCGGCGGGTTGGTGGTCGGCGGCGGCGAGGTAGGCGGCTGCGAAGTCGGCGGCGGCGACGTAGGCGGCATCGTCGTAGGCGGCGGCCCCTCGCGATGGCTGTTCGTCACCGTCACCGCTGCCTGCGTACCGACCTGGACCACGCCGGGCGGCAGGTTCGGATCGGTGTCCACAAAAGTCACGTCGGTGTCGGCGGGCCGGTCCACCTCGTCGACCGTGCAGCGCGCGCCGGACGGTACGGCGATCGTCCGGCTCTGGTCGGCGCCCAGCGTGAAGCGCGCGTCCGCGGCGGGCAGCACGATCGGCAACTCCGTGCCGTCCAGGTCGCGCACGACACAGTCGACGGTGAAGGTGTAGGGACCCTTCCCGGTCGCGGCGCCGGTCACCTTCTTGGTGACCACGAGTTGCCCCTGGTCGAAGGTGTTGACCGCGGTGATCGTCACCGTCCGGTCGGTACCGACGACCACGGCCGTGTCCGGCGAATGATGGTCCACCGCCCAGGTGCTCGCGCCGCCGTTCTGCGTCTCGGTGGCCCAGCAGCGGGCCCCGGTCGGCAGCGGGAAGCCGAGGTCGACATCACGTTCACCGGCCCCGGTGAAGGTGTACGGCCGGCGATCGGCCAGGGTCAGCACCCGGCCGTCGCCGGTGTCCAGGGTGCAGGACAGCAGCAGGGTGTACTGCCGGTCGGCGGCGAATCCGGCACCGGCGCCCGCGACCTGCTTGACCAGGCGCAGCTTGCCGGTGGCGAAGGTGTTGACCGCGGTGATCGTCACGTCCGGCGCGTCCTTGGTGACGATCACCGCGTCGGCGTGGCTGCCGTGGTCGACGGTGACCGTACCGGCTCCGCCGGTGGCCGTCTCCTCGGCCCAACAGCGCGCGCCGATCGGCAGATCGGGGATCCGCAGGCTCTCCCCGGCCTTGAGCTGGTAACGCTTGCGGACCACGAAGGCCACGGCCGGCGAACCGCCCGTACCCTCGGCCTCGCGGATGCAGGTGACCCGGAACTCGAACACCGCATCGCGTACGTACGGCGCGTCGCTCGGCGCGCCGGCGACCTCCTTGTGCAGGGTCATCGAGCCGGTGGAGAAGGTGTTGGTGAAGCCCACCACCACCGTGTCGGGCTGGTCCGGGCCGGGTCGCACGGTGACCGGGCCGACCGGCGGCGGCGCCTGGTCGGCGCCGGCCGGGTCCACCTCGGTGACGATGCACTCGCTGCCGGCGGGCAGGTCGTCGAGTTGTCCGGTCAGGTCGGGGGCCTTGAGCGCGAGGGTGCGCACGACCGCGTCGGGCTTGCCGTTGAAGGTGCAGGCGACCCGGAAGCGGAAGGTGCGGTCGGCGAACGCCGCACCCGGGCCGTCGATCTGCTTGACCACCCGCAGGGATCCGGTCGGGAAGTCGTCGGCCACGGTCAGGCCCGCCATCTTCCCGGGCACCGAGTCGACCACCGCGGTGCCGGTCGGGCCGCCTGCGGAGTCGGTGGCGGTCACCGTGACGGTGGTCGCCCCGCCGTTGACCGGTTCGGTCGCGGTGCACTGGGCGCCGGTGGGCAGTTGGTCGATGCTCTGCACGCCCTTGCCGTCGAACACCAGGTCCTTGGGGAATCCGGCGAGTCGTTGCCCAGCGAGGGTGCAGTCGACCCGGATGGTGAACGGGCCGGTGCCGACCTCGGCCGCCGCCGCGCCGGTGACGGTCTTCTCGACGCGCAGGCCGGCCTTGGTGTACTCGTTGGCGATCACCAGGTGTTGGCCCTCTTCGTCGGGCCGCGCCGGGGTGATCACCGCGGTCAGTGCGTTGGCCTCGCCCAGGTGTGGGCTGTGCGCGCCGGCGGAGTCGGTCTCCCAGACCCGGCAGGTGGCTCCGGCGGGGACACCGACCAGTGCCATCGGCGTGTACGGGGTGATCTGCCAGGTGCCCTCGCGGACCTTCTGCGGCGTGCCGCCGGCGGGGGTGACGGTGCACTGGTAGGCGACCGTGTACGGGCCGGGCGGCAGGCCCTCGGGCAGCCCGGTGACCGCCTTGTCCACGCGCAGGTTGCCGAAGCGCATCCCGATACCGACCTTCGGCGGCTCGGTGACCGGGAGTTCCTCCGGGGCGCCGTTGCGCACCACAGTCTCGGAGTGGGCGAAGGAGTTCCAGGCGATCGCCGGGTCGCCCGGTTCCTGGAGGTCGACGGGCGAGGCCATCGGCAGCCGGACCAGGATCTCGCCGCCGGGGGCGAGCAGCGGGTCGAAGGCGACGCCCATCTCCACGCCGGTGGTGTCCGGGGTGAAGCCGTCCTGCCAGTTGCCCGGCGCACACGCTCGGCTGGGGGTCTCGATGGTGGTGCCGCACGGGTTGGCGACGGTGGAGTAGCGGGTGCTCAGCGTGCCGGGGCCGACCAGTTGGGGGGCGCCGGTCAGGGTCGGGCGCGGGACCCACTGGGTGCCGCGCTGCTGGTTGCCCAGCAGTACGCCGGTGTCCCCGCGATAGGGGAAGACGTCCAGGAGGCGGATGTTCCTGCCCGGTTCGGTGCCGGTGTTCACCGCGCGGATCAGGTATTCGAAACGTTGTCCTGGCTGGACCAGCGCGGTGCACGGGTACTGCGTGTAGGTGAGGCCGCCGCTCTTGAACAGCGGGCAGGTCGGCGAGTCGAGCGGGACGTAGGTCTGGGTGACCGAGTTGTACAGGCCCAGACTCGGGTCGCCGGTCACCCACTTGGATGCCTCGAACGCGGTGCCGGGCAGTGTGGTCACCTCGGCGCGCGAGGTGCAGTAGGTGCCCTTGCCGAAGTTGGCGACGTCGTCCACCGCCTTGCCCTCGCGGGCCGAGCCCGGCGCGCAGTCCAGGTCGGGGCGCTGGTCGGAGCCGGCGCCGGCGATGTTCTGGATCACCGAGTCGCCCGGCACGCCCGGGGCCAGTCGGACCTGGAAGGTGATCTTGAGTTCGGCGCCCGGCAGCAGGGCGAAGCCGGTGAAGCGCCAGATCACCTTGGTGATCAGGCCGGTTCCGTCGCGCTGCGGCTGGTAGAGCGGAACCGGCGTCGGGGTGGTGCCCGGACCGGTCGCGGTCACCCGGAAGGGCATCCCGCCCGGGCCGGCAAACGACTCGTCGAAGCGCAGCAGCGCCGGGATCGGGTCGGCCACCACCGGGTCGGGCACCACGCCGGTGCCGGTGTTGCGCACGGTGATGGTGAACGGCGCGGTCTCGCCGGGGCCGATCCGCGAGTCGGGGGTCTTGGTCACCGCGAGCTGCGCGGTGCCCTCCTGCAGGGTCAGCGTGGCGGTGCTGTCGCCGAACGGGAAGAGCCCGCCGGGCGGTTGCAGCGTGCTCTCGCCGGCCGCCTGGGCGGTGTCGGAGAGTGTGTCGGGCACCTTGGTCGCCGGATTCGAGCGCAGCGTCTCCCGGGCGGTGACCTTCAGACAGACCGTGGCCTGCGGACACACGCCGTCGGGCGGGTAGTTGGACCCGGGCGTCAGGTCGTAGCCGCCGCGCGAGGAGCTGAAGGTGAAGCGCAGGCCGCGCACGTCGGCGGCGTTCACGCCGGTGGGCAGCGCGGGCGTCTCGCTGTTGGTGACGGTGCCGTTGATCCAGGTCGGGGTGGGGCCGGCGCACCCGGTGGTGCAGGCGTCCACCCGGACCTGGTTGGCGCCGGGCGGGAAGCTGACCCCGGCGATCCGGACCAGGTCCGTGGCGTCGGAGAAGTTGACGTCGTTGTCGGTGACCACGAGTTGCTTGAGGTTGATGTTGCCGTTGTTCTCGGCGCGGATCCGCAGGTCCACCTCCTGGCGCGGGACGCCCGGGAGCGGACGCGCGACGGTGGAGGGGGCCAGGCTCTTCTGGATCGAGCCGCCGGTCCGGGCCGGCGCGGTGGTGGTGTCGGTCGCGGTGCACGCCGGGCCGCCGATCGGGGTGCCGGCCGAGGCGATCTGCATGCAGTTGTGGATCGCCTGGCCGTCGGGGACGCCGTCCCGGCGCAGCACGGTGACGTCGAGGATCAGCCGACCGCGCGAGGGCAGTTCGCCGTCGACTCGACCGCGCACCCCTCGGGCGCGGGCGAGCAGCGCGGCGTCGTCGGCGTTGTAGGGCACCCACGCCGAGGCGGCGGGGTCGTACACCTCCAGCACGACGGGCAGGCCGGAGGGGTAGCGGTAGCGGACCGAGAGCGAGGTCAGTTGGGCGATGTCGAAGATGGTGCCGGTCGCGGTCGGGTCCGGCGGGTCGGTGATCGAGGGTTGTACCAGCGCGCCGTTGCCCTCGTTGGCCAGGTCCAGGGTGAAGGTCACCGGCTTGCCGGGCGGCAGTTCGTTCTGGTCGGCGGACTTGCTCTGCCGGATGTCGGTACGCGGCGACTCCAGCGGCAGCGCCTGGCACGCGGTGGAGGCGCCGTCGCCCGAGCCGTCCACCGGGTTGCTCGCGGCGGCGTCGGCGCAGTTGGCCACGCCGTTCTGCGCGTTGGACTGGTCCACCTTGGCGTTGAGCGTGCCGTGCAGGGCGAGTGCGCCGGTGGCGTTGGGCACGATGGTGCCGTGGCCGGCCGCGTCGGTGCCGACGAAGGTGACGGAGACCCGGCTGGGCGGGCCGCCGTTGGGGCAGCCGGTGGTCGGCAGCACCTGCCGATCCGGCGGTCGGCTCAGCGGCACCGGGGTGGGGGTGCTGCCGTCGCGGCAGGTGACGGTCAGTGTGCCGCCGGTCGCGCCGCGGGGGAAGTCGATCCGGTACTTGCTCACATCGACCTTGTCGAACTCGCTCACGGCGGTCGCGGACGGTTCGGTGATGGTCAGTGAGGCGACCGGGAAGGACGCGGTGTTGGTGGCGCTCGCGATGATCGTCACCGGTGCGCGGGTGCCGAATACGGCGGCGCCGTCCGCGACGAAGTCGCCGTTGGTGTCGGAGAAGAACTCCTTGCTCGCGGCGACCGTGGCGATGTTCGGCAGGATGTCGAAGTTGGCGCAGGCCGGCGGGCTGGTCACGGCGCCCGCGACCGGGTCCTGGGCGGTGGTCGTGGCGCAGTTGGCCACCGTCTTGCGGGTGGCCGGATTCAGCGGTTCGCCGGTCGAGCGCAGCGTGTCGCGCAGTACCAGGCGCAGCCGCACCGTGCCGCCGGTGGGGTCGTAGGGCAGCACGGCGCCGGTGGAGTTGGAGAACTCCAGGCGTACACCGGTGACTTGGCCGGGGGCGACGCCGGGGGGCAGCGGGACGTCGGGGCCGAGGCCGAGGGGGCCGGGGAGGTATTCGGCGTCGGTGCACGGCGAGCCGACCGGCTTGGTGCACACCAGGGCCCGCACCTGGTCGGCGCCCGCCGGGAAACGGTCCACCGGGCCGACGCCCACCAGGTCGAAGTTGTCGAAGGTGGCGGGGCCGGCGTCCTCGACGGTGAGTGTGCCGACCTGCGCGGAGGTGGAGGAGGCGTTGCGCACCCCCAGGGTGATCGTGCTCTGTGCGTGCGACTGGGCCACGGCCGCGCCGTCCGCCCACTGCTTGGTGGTGATCGGTCGGACCTCGCGCGGGATCCGCACCGTGACGTCGGCGCTCGCCTGTGCGGGATCGGCATTGTCCGCCTTGATCGTGGCGGTGTTGGTGATCTTCGCGCCGTCCTGGAAGGTGGTCTCCTGCGGCACCCGCAGTGCGATGGACAGGTTGCGGCTGGCCCCGGCGGGCAGCCCGGTGCTCCCGGCCGGCGCCGGCGGGCTGGGCAGCGGCTCGGTGAAGGTGATCACCAGCCGGCGGGTGGCCGGGTCGTAGTTCACGGTGCGGGTGTCGGTGGTCTTGGGCAGCGAGGTGATGTCGAAGCCGGCCGGGAGCACGTCCTCGACCGAGGCATTGACGCAGGAGGTGGTCAGCGACGAGCAGCTCGCGGTCAGCTCGTAGGAGAAGACCGTGCCGGGTTCCAGCGGCATCGTGGCCCCGGTCACCTTCTTCTGGATCCCCACCACGGCGTCGACCGCGACCACCTTGCGGGCGGCGGGTTTGCTCCCGTCGTCGGCGGCTGCGCGCCCGCCCTGCCAGGGCAGGGCGAACAGGCCGGCGACCATCGCCGCGACCAGGACGAGGCAGCCAACGAACAGCCTCGGGTGTACGCGCATGCGCTACCTCGCGAGATCAGACCACTCCATGTAAGTGGATCATCACATTAAGTGATCGTTAGTGATCTCTTCGGCATTCGACCCGGTCGGCGTGCCCCGGGGACAAACGCCACCCGATCGGACCATCGGGTCACCACGGGCGACGATCCCCGACGGTCGCGCGTGATCATCCGTCCGCGCGCCGTTGCAAAAAGGATCAACACGGGGGTTGACACTGAAAGTTGGTCTAGACCAACCTAGGGGGAACGGGGATCGGAGAGGTGTGTGTCCCGGCCTGGCTGCCTGCTGCTCGAGCGGGCTGATCGGCGGGGCGCCGTGCGTCCGCATTCGGGTGTTCACGACCTGTGCGGAGCACCGAATTCAAGGAGGTAGGAAACCCGGCGCCGGCTTCGCGGAGGACGACCTCCACGGGGCGACCCGCCGGGGACGGCAGTGCGTGCACTTGCCAAGTCCGCTTGCCGAACAGCCCGTTCACCCCTGACAGCCCCACTCGACGGGCGCTCCGCGACCGGATCCGGTCCCGGCCCGCGCGACCGGTCGGCGCTGTGCCGCATCCTGCCCTCGGACCTCCCGAGGCAGCCCGCCCACCGGGCGAGTGCGCGGTCGCTCCACCGCGTCCCGCCTCGGTCGGTCGGCCGAATTCTCGCCACCTGCCCACGACTTCACGCTCGGCGATGGCCCGAGGCCGCCCCGGCGCGGCTACCCGGTCGGCGCCGACCGTGGTATTCCCATGCCCGAAATCCGCTGCGAGAGCGGTCGATTCGCCCAGCCACGGAATGATCGATCCTGGAGTGCACGCGTGCCGACGCCCGACCCATATCCCCATCGAGCCGCCTCGGACATCCCCTACTTCAGCGAGACCGGTGAGACCTACCGGGCCCCCACGCCGCTGCGGGACCTGGCCAAGTCGCGCCCGCTTCGGGTGTTGTCCGAGCAGGACTTCGAGTTCTGGCAGAGCTACGGCTACGTCATCGTCAAGGAGGCCATCCCGGCCGCCGCGGCGAGGCAACTGCTCGACTTCGCGTGGGACTTCCAAGGCCTGGACCCGGACCACCCGGAGACCTGGTACGCCGCCGACCGGCAGTTCCGCTCCGATCTGGACCGGGAGCTGCACATCTACGGGTTCGTCGAGGCGTACCACCACCAACTGATCTGGGACAGCCGGCAGGCCCGGCGCGTCTACGACGCGTTCGTCGACGTGTGGGACTGCGAGGAGTTGTGGGTGACGCTGGATCGCCTCAACCTGAACCCGCCGAACATCAAGGACCGCGACCGCGCGCACATCGCGCCCACGGACCAGGGCTTCGACATCGAGCTGCACTGGGACGTGGACACCACGGCGGCGATCCCGCCGCAGCGGGTCCAGGGCATCATCGCGCTCAACGCCACCGCACCCGACCACGGCGGATTCCAGTGCTCGCCGGAACTGTTCCACCGGTTCGACGACTGGCAGGCCGGACAGCCCGCCGACCGGGATCCGCTCCGGCCCGGCGTCGACCGCGCCGAGTTCCCGGTGATCCGGCCCGAGCTCGCGCCCGGCGACCTGCTGATCTGGAACGGCCTGCTCGCGCACGGTGTGGCCCGCAACAGCTCGCGGCGCGGGGTACGGGCGGTGCAATACCTGTCGATGATGCCCGCCCTGGAGAGCAATCCGGAGCTGACCCGGTCCCGGGTCGAGTCCTGGCGCCGGCTGAGCACCCCGGACTGGAACAAGACGCTCGTCGGCGACGCCAGGAAGCACGAATCGCTCAGGTACGAAACGGCAACGCTGAACGACCTCGGCCGCAAGCTCCTGGGGCTCGATTCCTGGACCGGGCAAGAACTCGCACAGTCGACCGGAGAACCGGCATGCACAAAATCTGCCTGACCCTGCCCACCAACCGGGCCTGCACCGCCACGATCTCCGCCATCGGCGCAGAAGCGGCGTACGCGGCACGGCACTTCGAGGTCGAGGTGCACCTGCTCATCCTCGACTCCGCCGACCCGGCGACCTTCGCCGAACACGCCGAGGCGGTACGGGCCTTACCCACCACGGCGAACGTGGTCACACACCACCTCGGCGAGGCCGAACAGCGCGACTTCCTGCGCGCGGTGCTGGACCGCGCCGGCGCCGGCAAGCCGGATCTGCTGCTCGAGTTGATGCTCCCGGCGCAGCCGTCGTACGGCGCCTGCACCAATCGGGCGTTCCTGATCGCGAGCGCCCTCGGCTGCGCGTCCATCCATCGCCGGGACTCGGACAGCGACTACCAGGTGGCGGACGGCGCACCGGTCTTCCCCATCCACCACGAGCTGGGTTCACTCGGCAGGCGCGCCCGCGACGCGGCGTCCGGGGTCACCGAGACCACACTGGACCCGGCGCGGGCGGCGCGCCCGGTGGTGTTGGTCGGCAGTTCCTTCGTCGGCGAACTGTCGGTGGACATCGGCGAGATCCGCGACCTGGACCCGGAGATCTACCACGACGTGGTCAGCCTGTGGGCGCCGCCCGAGTGGTCGGCCGAGCAAAAGCGGGAGTTGGTCGCCGAGTCGTTCACCGGCGCGGGCACCGACCCGTTCGTCCGGGACCACTCGATCCTGACCGTCGTCGACCCGATGCGGGTGGACATGTGCAACGTCGGTTTCCACCGGGACATCTACGAGCGGGTGCCACTGCCGCCGGCGACCGACACCATCGGCAGCGACTACTTCCTGCTGCACCTGATCCACGACGCGGCGTTGCCGGGGGTCCTGCACAACCGCAACATCGTGAACTTCTACACCCCGGAGCGCCGCACCGACGCCGGATTCGCGGCCTATCAGCTGCGGTTGACCAAGTTCTTCCTGTCGATGCTCTACTTCAACGACATC
Organism: Embleya sp. AB8; assembly: GCF_049739465.1. Taxonomy (NCBI): domain Bacteria; kingdom Bacillati; phylum Actinomycetota; class Actinomycetes; order Kitasatosporales; family Streptomycetaceae; genus Embleya; species Embleya sp. AB8. The sequence continues at coordinate 82,638 of NZ_JBMHHY010000005.1, read as the reverse complement.
TACGCCCGGATGGCGGCGGCCGGCGACTCCCCCGCACTCGTGGACGACGCAGGGCATGTACGCCCCGCGACGATCGTCGAGTTCGCCCGGGAGAGCACCCGCCTGGACCACGCGGAGAACATCGAGCGGCTGCGCAGCCTGGACCGGTCCTATCGCCGGCTCGGCGGTCGATACGCCGCGTTCGCCGACACCCTGGCGGCGCGCGGTCCGCGACTGCTCGACGAAGCCCAGGCGGACATCGAGGACTTCGCACTGCTGATCGAGGCGTGGGCGGGGCTGATCCACGCGAGCAAGGCCACGAGTGTCCACGAACCGCACGAATAGTGGGACCCGGACCATCATGTACCTGAACGAAAGCATGCACACCGCCCTGGCCGACGCCGACGAGGACCTGATCGTCTTCGATCTCGCCGGCATCGAGGAGCGCTACACCACGCTGCTCCGCGAACTCCCCGACGTCGCCGTGCGATTCGCCATGAAGGCCTGTCCCGTGGACGAGGTGCTGGCCTGCCTGGCCCGACAGGGGGCCGGTTTCGACGCGGCCGGACCGCAGGAGATCGCCCAGGCGATCGCGACCGGCGTGCCGGTCGAGCGGATCCACTACGGCAACACGATAAAGTCCGACCGCAACATCGCCGACGCGTACCGGCTCGGGGTCCGGGACTTCGCCACGGACAGCCTGGAGGACGTCGCGGCGATCGCCGAACACGCCCCCGGCTCCCGGGTGTTCTGCCGACTGGCGACCAGCGGCGACGGCGCGCTGTGGGGGCTCAGCCGCAAGTTCGGCTGCTCGGCCGCCGACGCGGTGCTCATCCTGGAACGGGCCCGCGCCGAGGGCCTGGTCCCGGCCGGGCTCTCCGTGCACGTCGGTTCGCAGCAGATGACCACCGAGGCGTGGCAGGACGCCATCGACCGCTTGGCGGACGTACTCGCCACGCTGAATCGACGTGGCATCCGGCCGGACCACATCAATCTGGGCGGCGGACTGCCGGCGCTCGGCTATCTGGACAAGCGAGGCCGGCTGCTGGATCCGCCGTTGGACAAGATCTTCGCGGTGATCCGGGAGGGCATCCGGCGACTTCGCGAGGTCTCGGCGGCACCGCTGGACTTCCTGCTGGAACCGGGACGCTACTTCGTCGCCGACAACGGCGCGATCCGGGCCCGGGTGTCCCGCCTGTCCTCGCGCGAACAACTGGACGGGGTCCGCCAGTACTGGCTCTACCTGACCTGCGGGAAGTTCAACGGCCTGTACGAGATGGACGAGTTGCAGTATCGGCTGGTGTTCCCCTCGCACGGGGGCACCGAGTACGTGCCGGCCGTGATCGCGGGCCCGACCTGCGACAGCGACGACGCGTACGCCCACGAGGACAACCTGGTCCAGGTGCCGAAGGGCATCGCGTCGGGGGATCCGGTGTGGATCCTCTCCTGCGGGGCCTACGTCACCAGCTACACGACCCAGGGGTTCAACGGGTTCAGTCCGCTGCCGTACCTGTGCGTCGACGGCGTCTCCCTGGAAGGTCTGGTCTAGATGGGCCGCGACGTGCGCATTCGGCACATCACCGAAGCCGACTGGGACGCCATCGTCGCCCTCGAGGCCGAGGCCTACACCCGCGACGCGCTCTCCGAGCAGCGGGCCGCGTTGGAGTCGCGGGGCCGGTCCTCGCCGGCCACGTGCTTCGTGCTCGACCTCGAACAGGAGCCGGCCGGCTACCTGTTGGCGCTGCCCTATCCGATCTTTCAGTATCCGGACCTGTCCCGGCCGGAGGAGGTGGTCTTCCACTCGCGCAACCTGCATCTGCACGATCTCGTCATCGCCGAACGGTGCCGGGGTCACGGGTTCGCCCGCGAACTGCTGCACCGGTTGACGGCCACCGCCCGGGCCAAACGCTACGAGCGCATCTCGCTGGTGTCGGTCGGCGGCAGCGAGCGGTTCTGGTCGGCGAACGGCTTCAATCCGGTGCGCGAGGTCACGCTGTCCGCGAGCTACGGCGCGGACGCGGTGTACATGTCCATGGCGGTGGACGGGGACGCCGCGCCGAGCAGACGAAACCCATCGATGACCCGGCGTGCGGAGCACCTCCGGAAGACGAAGTAGGCCCATGCACATGTTTCGCGTTCGCGATGACTTCCGCCGCGCGCAGTTGGCGATCGCCGCACTGTTCTGTTTCCTCGGACTCCAGTACGCCACCTGGGCCTCGCGGTTGCCCGCGATCAAGACGAAGCTGGACCTGAGCGAGGCCGAGGTCGGCCTGCTGCTGATGGCCTGCGGCGCGGGTGCGGCGGCCTCGTTCCCGTTGGTGGCGGTGCTGACCCGGCGGCTGGGCTCGCGGGTGCTCGCGCTGGCGTCGGCGCTGGTGTTGGGCGGGCTGCTGCTCGCGCTCGCGGTGGCACCGAACTATCCCATCGCGTTGCTGATCATCTGCCTGGACGGGGTCGCCGTCGGCTGCCTGAACGTGGCGATGAACGCGCAGGGGGCCGCGCTCGAGGTCCGCTTCAAGCGCACGGCGATGGCCAAACTGCACGCCACGTTCAGTGCGGGGTCGTTGTGCGCGGCGCTGCTCGCGTCCGGGATGAACACGCTGACCTCGACGCTGGCCGCGCATTTCGCGGTGGCGGTGCTGGTGTTGGTCCTGCTGCTCGCCTTCGCGGGGCCGGGGTTGCTGACCGAGGACCCGGCGCCGGCGCCCGAACCTGCGTCCGAGCCTGCCGGCCCGGGCTCGGACCAGGCACCGCGGCGGTTGACGCTGCCGTCTCGGCTCACCCTCTGGATGGGGCTGGCGATGGCGTTCGGCACCGTCACCGAGGGGGCGATGAACGACTGGTCGGCGCTGTACATGAAGGACGTCGCGCATGCGACGGCGGGCGTCGCGCCGCTGGGCATCGCGGTGGTGTCGGTGATGATGGTGCTGGCCCGGGTGTTCGCCGACGGCTGGCGGACCCGCTGGGGCGACGGGCGGATCGTCCGGGTCGGCAGTGCGCTGGCGGCGGCGGGGTTGGCGGTCGCGCTCCTTGTGGGTGGCGTGGTACCGGCCCTCCTCGGCTTCGCGTGCGTCGGCCTCGGCGTCGCGGCGGTGACGCCGTGTGTGTACGTCGCGGCGGCGCGCGCGGGTTCGGACGCGCTGGCCCTGGTGGCGGCGATGGGTACGACCGGCCTGCTGGCCGGCCCGGCCGTGATCGGCTTCATCGCGAGCGGCAGCAGCCTGGTCTGGGGCATGGGCGCGGTGGCGGTCTCGGCCTTCCTGGTGTCGGTATGCGCGACCCGGATCCGCTGGACGAGCGTCGGGGACGGGGAGGCCGAGCCAACGACGGAGGCGGATGCGGATGCGGATGCGCCGACGCGGGCCACGCCGACCGCGGAGCCCAAGCCGGCGGCCTGAGTCGGGGCGGCGGCGGGCGTGCCGGGGCGCGGCCGAGGCGGCGACGGAGACGCCGCGCCACCGGGCCCGGCCGGGGCGGCGCTCGGTCAACCCACCAGTTCCCGGCGGTACTTCGTGGCCAGTGCGATCGCCTTCCCGCCGAGGGCCACCACGCCGACCAGGGTGCCGGCGTGGTGGTAGCCGACCGCGCAGTCCCCGTCCCAGTCGCCCTCCAGGAGCCGGATGTCCGCGCCGCCCAGGCCCGGTGCGCCGTAGGACTGGAGGCGTTCGTCGTACTGGTCCGACCAGAACGTGGGCAGCGGCGCGAATGCGGGTGCGACGCAGTCCGTGCCGGCGAGGTGGGCGGCGAGCGTACGCGCGGCGTGCTTCGCGCTGTCCGTCGGGATACTCCAGTGCTCGACCCGGCGCGGCACGTCGTCGTAGCGCGGGTTGACGAACCGGGCCACATCGCCCACCGCGACCACGTCGGGCCACGATTCGACCCGCAGCAGTTCGTCGCAGCGCACCCCGTCGCCGAGGTCGAGGCCGTTCCCGGCCAGCCATTCGGTGTTCGGGATCGAGCCGACCGCCTCCACCACGGCGTCCGCCGGCAACGTTCGGCCGTCGTCCAGGACCACCCCGGTGACCCGCTCCTCCCCCGTCAAGTGGTCGACGGTGTGGCCGAGTTCGAAGCACACACCCCGGGCCAGGTGCCGCCGGCGCAGCGCCGCGCCGAGGTCGGCGCCCAGTGGCCGGTACATCGGTTCCGGCTCGGGCGCCACCACGGTGACCTCCGCACCCAGTGAGCGGGCCGTCGCGGCCACCTCGCAGCCGATGAAGCCCGCGCCGACGACCACGACGCGTCGCCCGGGCCCCAGGACGGCCCGCAGTCCGTGTGCGTCGTCGAGGGTGCGGACGACATGCCGCCCGGCGCTCGGCCCGGGGCGGTTCAGCCGTCGCGGGCGCAGCCCGGTGGCCACCACCAGTCCGGCGTAGGACAACGATTCGCCGCCCGCGAGCCGGACTCGACGGCCGGCCAGGTCGGCCCCGACGGCCGCCTCGCCGAGCCGCCAGTCGACGTCCGCGCAGCTCGCCCGCAGGCGGAAGGCGACCGCGGCGTGCGACACCTCGCCGGCCAGCACGTCCTTGGACAGCGGCGGCCGGTTGTACGGCATGTGCGGCTCGTCGCCGACCACGGTGATCGCGCCGGTCCAGCCCGCCGCGCGCAATTGTTCGGCGGCGCGCAGGCCGCCCATCGACGCGCCCACCACGACGACCCGTTCGGCATCGGTCATCGCTCAGTCCTCGATCGTGATGGCCTGGAGCGGGCATACGTCGGCGGCCTCCTCGACGGCGTCGCGCAGCGCGTCGTCCGGGTCGTCGACGAATTCCAGCCGGCCGGCGGGGTTGATCCGGAAGACCTCGGGTGCGGAGAACACACACTGCCCGTGGTCCTGGCAGCGGTCCATGTCGACGACGACCTTCACGGTGCGGGTCCTTTCTGATCGGGAGTTCGGGAAGACGGGAGGTCGGGCAGGCGGGAGGTCGGGCACCCGGGAAAACGGGAGGTGCGCGGGGCCGGACGTCAGCGCCGCGGGGCCCGGATGCCCCGCAGCTCCCAGTCGCCGCCGAGCGCCGTGGAGCGCACCTCCTCGGACTCGGTGGGCTGCGCGCCGCAGTCGTCGCGGATCGGGGTCGGGCCGGTGACGATGTGGTTGACCAGCCGGCCGAGCCCCTCCGCCTCGACCTCGACGACGTCGCCCGGCTCGACCGGACGCGACCCGGCGGGTGTGCCGGACAGCAGTACGTCGCCGGGGTTCAGCGTGATGGTGCGGGCGATGTCGGCGACGAGGTAGTGCATGTCCCACTCCATCTCGTCGGTCGAACCCTCCTGTACCACCGCGCCGTTGACGTAGGTGCGCAGCGCCTTGCCGCGGAAGTCCCAGCCCTCGACCAGGCCCGGGCCGAGCGGGCACAGCGTGTCGGAGCCCTTGACCCGCAACATCGAACCGGCATCGGTGTCCCGGAAGTCGTGCAGGCCGTAGTCGTTGGCGACGGTGTAGCCGCGGATGTACGCGCCCGCGTCGGCGGGGGCGATATTGCGGCAGGTGCGGCCGATCACGATGGCGATCTCGCCCTCGTAGTTGAGGTATTTGCACCCGGCCGGGCGCACGACCGCGCCGCCGTGGGAGTTCAGCGCCGAGGTCGGCTTGTGGAAGTAGGTCGGCGCGGGCGGCAGCGAGGTGCCGAACTCCTCGACCCGGCTGCGGTGGTTGAGATGTACCGCGATGATCTTGCCGGGTTCGACCGGCGGCAGGTGCCGTGCCTCGGCGGTCTTGATCCGGCGGCCGTCGGCGGCGATCAGTTCGTCCCCGTCGCGGACGACCTCGACGACCGCGCCGGCCAGCAGGATGCGGCGGTATTCGGCAATGCTCATACGGCGGTTCCTCGTGTGGTGGGGTCTTGGCCGGCCGGGGTGTGCGGGCTCGGCGCGGGTGCGGTCCAGCCACCGGCGGGCCGGTCGAACCACACGTGTGCCTGACCGGTGCCGGTGGCGTTCTCGTAGTCGCCGACCAGTCGGCCGGGCGCGGTGCAGCGGTCCTCGCCGAGCGCGCCGAGCATCATCAGGTAGTGCCCGAAGCGCGCCTCGGGCTTGTACCGCATGAAGTCGGGCATGCCGGCGAGCACGCTCGCGTGGTCCCCGCGTTCCAGCCAGGCGATTCGCTGTTCGTCCGCCGCGCGGGCCTGCGGGGTGCGTACGTTGACCGGGTCGGACGCCTCGTGCGCGCGTAGTTCGCGCAGGTTCCAGAAGGTGTGCGAGAACGCCCCGGAGGCGATCAGGAGCACCCGACGATCGGTGGCGGCGATGCCGTCGGCAAGGGCGCGGCCGAGCCGCAGGTTGTCCTCGACGTCCGCGGTCTGGCAGCAGCCGATGCCCATCCAGCGTTTGCCGGGCACGCCGAGGTGGTGCCACAGGTTGACCGTGGCGTAGTGGATGGGCAGGAACGGGTCCTCGATCGGGGTGATCCAGGTGCCGTGTTCGGCGGCGAACCCGGCGGTGGCGTGCGCGAGTTCCGGGTCGCCGGGGAAGGCGTAGGGGATCTGCCGCATGCCGCGCGGGAGTTCCTCGGAGGTGTACAGGCCGGCCCGGTGCGCCTGGGCGGCGATCACGAATTCGACGGTGGTCGCCCAGTGCGAGTCGAAGACCACGACGGTGTCGTAGTCGAGCCGTTCGAACACCTCGGTGCGCAGCTCGGCCAGGGCCGGGACCAGGCTGATCTCCCGGCCCTCGTTGAGTTCGTACCGGGTCTCGCGCGGCAGCATGATGGTGGGCGAGTGGGCCAGGATGCCGGCGCCGACGATCTCTCCCATGGTCAGCGCCATCCGTTCGGTGCCGTCACGGTGTTCTTGACGTCGCAGTAGAAGTCGAAGCTCCAGGTGCCGCCCTCGCGGCCGATGCCGGAGTGGCGGGCGCCGCCGAACGGGGCGCGCAGGTCGCGGACGAAGAAGCAGTTGACCCACAGGGTGCCGGCCACGAGTTGTTCGCCGACCCGTCGGGCGCGTTCTTGATCGCCCGTCACCAGCGTTGCGGCGAGCCCGAATCGGCTGTCGTTGGCGAGTGCGATCGCCTCGGCCTCGGTGCCGAAGGTCTGGAGGGTGAGCACCGGGCCGAATACCTCCTCCCGGACGATCTCGCTGTCCTGGGCGACGTCGGTGAGCAGCGTGGGCCGGTAGTACAGGCCGCCGAGGTCGGTGTTGCGTTCGCCGCCGAGCAGCGCCTTGGCGCCGTCGGCGAGGGCGCGACGCACGAAGCCGTCGACACGTTCGACGTGGTCGGGGTGGATGTTGGGGCCCAGGTCCGTGGCCTGCTCGCGCGGGTCGCCCTGGATCAGGGTGCGCGCCCTGGCCAGGAAGCGGGTGGTGAACTCGGCGGCGATGGAGGCGTCGACGAGCAGTCGGGTGCCGGCCAGGCAGACCTGGCCGGCGTTGTCGTACTGTTCGACGGCCAGCTCGACGGCCAGCTCCAGGTCGGCGTCGGCGAAGACCAACAGCGGTGATTTGCCGCCCAGTTCGAGGCTGACCGGGGTCAGGTTGGCGGCGGCGGCGGCGCCGATGTGCCGGGCGGTGGGTACGGATCCGGTGAAGCTGATCCGGCGCACGTCGGGGTGGGCGGTCAGCGCCGCGCCGACCTCGGCGCCGTAGCCCTGGACGACATTGAACACGCCGGCCGGGAGTCCCGCCTCGGCGGTGATGTCGGCGAGGAGCGATGCGGTCAGCGGGGTCCACTCGGCGGGCTTGAGCACGACGGTATTGCCGGCCGCGAGCGCGGGCGCCACCTTCCAGGTGGCCAGCATCAGCGGCGCGTTCCACGGGGTGATCAACACACACGGCCCGGCGGGCTCCCAGGAGACCTCGTTGGTGTGGCCACGGGTGTCGAAGTCGTCGTGGCCCAGTCGATCGGTCAGCCAGTCGGCGAAGAAGCGGAAGTTGTGCGCAACGCGCGGCATCACCCCGCGCAGGTGCGAGCGAAGCAGTGCGCCGTTGTCGGTGGTCTCGACGATCGCCAGGTCGGCGAGTCGGGCCTCGACGCCGTCGGCGATGGCGTGCAGCAGCCGGGCCCGCTCGGCGGGTGGGGTGGCGGCCCAGCCGGGGAACGCCTGTCGCGCGGCGGCGACGGCGGCCTCGGCCTCGGCCCGGCCGGCCCGGGCGATCTCGCCGAGCACGGCGCCGTCGATGGGCGAGACGTCGGTGAAGGTGTCCGAGGACCCGACGCGCTCGCCACCGATCCAGTGCCGGGTGTCGACGGGGACGCCGGCAACGGTGACCTCGGTCATGGATAACCCTCCAAGTCGTTTGACCCCAAACAATTTACCGAGCCGCGATCGAACCGGTCAAGCCCTCGGCACGGCGAGCCGTTCCACTGTATCGTTTGAGCCCAAACAACACCGTCGGGTGCGCACCCTCGGCCCGCCCGCCGCGGCCCGATCCACCCGGCGAGGCACCCGACAATCCGGCGACGAAAGCGGGCATCATGGCGCGGCTCACCCACCAGGACTGGCTCGAACGGGCGGCCCGACTGCGCCCGGTGACGGTCCATCACATCGACGGCGCGGACCACCCGGGATCCGGCGAGACGTTCCCCGTAATCGCCCCGCGCGACGGCACGGTGCTGGCCCAGGCGCCGCGGGCCGGGCAGGAGGAGGTGGATGTCGCGGTGGCCGCCGCGCGTCGGGCCTTCGACACCGGACCGTGGCCCCGACTCGCGCCCGCCGAACGCGGCCGGGCGCTGCTCCGGTTCGCCGACACGATCGAGGCGCACCGCGAGGAACTGGCGCTGACCATCGCGCTGGAGATGGGCAAGCCGATCACCGAGGCGTACGACATCGAACTGCGGGCGGTAGCAGCCACGTTCCGCTGGTACGGCGAGATGGCCGACAAGCTGATCGACGAGGTGCCACAGACGCCCGCCGACGCACTCGCCCTGGTCACCCGCGAACCGGTGGGCGTGGTCGCCGCGGTCGTCCCGTGGAACTTCCCGCTCACCATGGCCGCGTGGAAGGTCGCCCCGGCGCTCGCGGCCGGCTGCACGGTCGTACTCAAACCCGCCGAGCAGTCGCCGCTGTCCGCGTTGCGCCTGGGCCGGCTGGCCACCGAGGCCGGGCTGCCGCCGGGGGCGTTCAACGTGGTCGCGGGCGAAGGTCCCGCCGCCGGGCGGGCGTTGGGCCTGCACCCGGACGTCGACGTACTGGCCTTCACCGGCTCCACCGCCGTCGGCCGGCACTTCCTGCGCTATGCCGCCGACTCCAACCTCAAGCGGGTCTGGCTCGAACTCGGCGGGAAATCACCCCACATCGTGCTCCCCGACGCCGATCTGTCGGCTGCGGCGGCCAGCGCCGCGTGGGGCATCTTCTTCAACCAGGGCGAGATGTGCACCGCGCCGTCCCGACTGCTCGTACACACCTCGATCGCGGACGAACTGGTGGCCGCCGTGGTCGAACGGGCCCGGGCGCTGCGGATCGGCGACCCCCTGGACCCGGACACCACGATGGGCGCTCTGGTCGGCGCGGCGCACCTGGCCCGGGTCGAGGACCACATCGCCCGAGCGCACGCGGCCGGCGCCCGGTTGCGCACCGGCGGGGCGCGCCTGGACCGGCCGGGCCACTTCCTGGAGCCGACCGTGTTCGACCGGGTCACCCCGGACATGCCGCTCGCCCGCGAGGAGGTGTTCGGCCCGGTCCTTGCCGTACTGACCTTCGACACCGAGGACGAGGCGGTGCAGCTGGCCAACGCCACCGAATACGGCTTGGCGGCGGGCGTATGGACCACCGACCTGTCCGCCGCACACCGCATCTCCCGCGCCGTCCGGGCCGGCACGGTATGGGTGAACTGCTACGAGGAGGGCGGCCTGAACGTCCCCTTCGGCGGCGTCAAACAATCCGGCCACGGCCGGGACAAGTCGCTGCACGCCCTCGACAAGTACACCGACCTCAAGACCACCTGGATCCGACTCTGAACCGGCCCGCCGCGCGCGCCCGAACCCCCCGGAGAACACTGTGCCCCTGACCCGACCCCTGATCGCGCTGCCGTGCCGCTTCGCCGCCAGTACGTCCGCGCTGCGCTACGGCGCCGAGGTGACCGCACGGGCGCTGGCCGAGGCGGTGTACGCGGCGGGCGGCGAGCCGTTCATGATGCACCCGGCCGAACCGGCGGGCGCGGCGGCCCGGTTGGCCCGGGCCGACGGCCTACTGCTGCCCGGCGGCGGCGACTTGGCGCCGGGGAGCTACGGCGCGGAGACCGTGCATGGCGAGGTGTACGACGTGGACGCCGCCCAGGACGCCTTCGACCTGGCCGCCGCCGACTACGCCCTGACCACCGGCCTCCCCACCCTGGCCGTCTGCCGCGGCCTCCAGGTCCTCAACGTCCTGCTCGGCGGCACCCTCACCCAGAACATGCCGACCCACCACCGCCACCTGGTCCACCCGGTGACCCTGACCCCCGACTCCACCACCGCCCGAGCCGCCGGCACGGAACACCTACAGGTCTCCTGCTACCACCACCAGGCCATCGACCACCTGGCCCCCGGCCTACGCATCACCGGCACGGCAGCCGACGGCACCATCGAAGCCGTCGAACCGATCGCAGCCCCCGGCTGGTGGGTGGCCATCCAATGGCACCCCGAAGACACGGCCACCACCGACTCGACCCAACAGTCCCTGTTCGACACCCTGATCGAGGCGGCCAACCGAAACACCCGGGTCGCCCGGGCCGGTTGACGTGCGGGCGAGGTGGAGGTCGAACGCCGTCCCGATCTCCTCGCCCGCCGTCACGCGGCCGAGCAGGCCCTTCAGAGCCTGGAACGCGACGACCCGAACTGACGCGCCGCCTGCAACGAGATCCTCGCGGTCCTCACCGAGGCCCGCGAGGCCACCGGGTGACCTGGGCCTGGGAGTACGTACCCGACGAGCCGTACGTGACGGCCGACGCACCACCGGTTCTGATCGTCCAGATCGCTTGCCTGGCCGGATACTCCACGGGCTCGCGGCGGTGGCTAGTGCCGCGCCCGGCAACGTTCACCCCGTCACGGCGCCGGGCATGGCACTAGTCGGACACGCCGGCCCGGGTTCGGGCCTGGGTCAGGCGGTCGAAGGTGTGGATCAGGGTGGCTCGGCGTTCGGCCTTGTAGGTCTCCTTGGGGGCCAGGCCGTCGATGGTGCGCTCCCAGATGGCCATGAAGGTTTCCTTCCAGCCTTCGATCACCTCGGCCGACGGGAGGCGGTCGGCGACGTAGCCGGACTCGGTGAGGGCAGCCACCAGTTCCAGGTTGCAGGGGACGGCCACGCCCCAGTAGTCGTCCGGTTCCAGCCCGACGGGGTCGCCCGCCATTGCCTCGGCCACCTCGCCGACCAGGCGGTCGATGATCTCGGTCAGGTGCTCGGCGGCGGTATCGCTCTCGAAGTTGCCACTGCCCCAGGTGCCCACGGAGTCTCCTTGGTCTCGGCGCGCACGCACTCACGCGCGCGGTTCGCGCCGAGCGAAGCAGATCGGTCCGACACGGGTGTCAGACGTCGCGCTCGCGCACGGCCAGTACGGCGATCACCACCGAGGCGAGGCCCCAGGCGGGGAGGGTGATCCAGGACTGCGTGGTGGAGGCGTGGTGGCCGACGATGCGGCCGGAGCCGAGATGGCTCAGCTGCACCCACGCGGGGAATGGCAGGTTGTCGCTCAGCCGCGCGGTGAACTCGCCGACGTGCAGGAACTTTTGGTCCGACAGCGCGAGCGGCACGACCAGGAAGGTGACCATGAGGGCGAATACGGTGGCCGGCCCGTTGCGCACGAGCGCGCCGACGGCCAGACCGATCAGGCCGGACACGGCGAACGTGAGCATCGCGGCTCCGATCAGCCGGGGGACGCCGGGGGTGTCCCATGAGTACGCGGTGATCCGGTCCCCGTAGATCGCCAGGGTCAGCCCCACGCAGCACACCCCCGTGATCAGGCCGACCACGGCCAGGACACCGGACACCACCACGGCCTTGGCGACCATCACTCGGCCGCGCGCGGGTACGGCGATCAGCGTCGTACGGATCAGCCCGCTCGCATGTTCCCCGACCACGGTCTGCGCGCCGACGACGCCGGCGATGGTCATCAGCAGGAGATAGGCAGGTGGGTAACAGATCTCGTGGCCCAGGTCGAACGCCTCCCGGAAACCGGCGTCGTAGCCGGGCCAGGAGGCGTGGGCGCCCCGGGCCGAGCGGTAGGCGACGTAACCGGCGAGCAGGATCAGGAGCAGCAGGATCACCGGGGTCGAGCGGAGCGTGCGGAACTTGATCCATTCGGCGGCGATCAGGTCCCGCCATCGGGCGGGGGACGAAACGGTAATGGTGCTCATCGGCTCGTCTCCTTCGCGTTCGCGTTGGCGTTCGCGTTCGCGGTTGCCGGGGCGCGGAACTGCGCGCTGTCGGCCGTGAGTTGCATGAACGCCTCCTCCAGCCCGCCGCCGTGGGCGGTGACCTCGTGGACCAGGACCCGGTGCGTGAAGGCCAGTTCGTTGACCCGCGCGGTGGTCAGACCGGTCACGGTGAGCGCGTCCGGGTCGCCGCCGACCGTCGCCGATCCGCCCGCGTCCGCCAACAACCGGGCGAACAACGCCGGTTCGGGAGTGCGCACGGTGATCGTGCCGGTCCCGGCGCGGGCCGCGAAGTCGGCGAGCGGCTCGTCCGCGATCAGCCGTCCGGCGCCGATCACCACGAGGTGGTCGGCGGTCTTCTGCATCTCGCTCATCAGATGGCTGGACACCAACACCGTGCGGCCCTCCCCCGCCAGCTCCCGGAACAGCTCGCGCGCCCACCGGATACCCTCCGGATCCAGGCCGTTGACCGGCTCGTCGAACAGCAGCACCGGCGGGTCACCGAGCAACGCGCCCGCGATTCCGAGCCGCTGCCGCATCCCCAGCGAGAATCCGCCGATCCGCCGCCCAGCCGCCGACCCCAGGCCGACCGTCGCCAATACCTCCCGAACCCGGCCGCGCGGCAGCCCGTTGCTTCGGGCCAGGGCCGCCAGGTGCGCGTACGCCGTACGGCCCTTGTGTACGTCGTTCGCGTCAAGGAGCGCGCCCACGTGCCGCAACCCGGCGCCGGCCGCCCGAAACGGCCGGCCGTCGATGGTCGCGCTGCCGCCGGTGGGCTTGTTCAGACCCAGGAGCAGGCGCAGCGTGGTCGTCTTGCCCGCACCGTTGGGGCCCAAAAAGCCGGTCACCCGGCCCGGTCGCACGGTGCAGGTCAGTCGGTCCACGGCCGGCGCGTCGCGGCCGTAGCGCTTGGTGAGTTCGTTGATTTCGATCACCCGGCAACGGTGTCCCGGACCGACACCCCCGCGCGTCCGGACCCGGGCGGATCCGGTGGGCGCTCGGGGTAGCCGCCCGGGGGTACGCCCGCAGGCTGACGTCCGGCCCGACAGGTGCCGGCTACGATCGGCCGGTGCTCCAAGGAAGCTGGTCTCCCCCGCCATCGCGCAACTCGCGTACGCCGCTGCCGCTCCGCTGGTCCGCGCTCGCCGCCACGCGGGCCGGTCGGTACACGATCGGCGGGTGTACGGCCGTGTTGTGGTCGGCGCTGCACGTGTTCCTGTACCTGGTGCCTGAGCCCTTCGCCCACGTCACCATGTGGGCGGGTGCGGCGACGGCGGTGCTGTTGGCGCTGCCGGTCGGGCCGGTCCGCCGGTGGCCGGTGCCGGTCCTCGGGGTGCTCCTGGCCGAGTCGATCGTGGTATTGCTGCTGCGGGACCGGGCCTGGCCGCTGTTCCCGGCCATCGCCGTGCTGATCGGGCACCTCGCGGCCACCGGCCCGCGTCGGGTCGGCGTCGCCGCCGCCGTGCTCGTACCGGGCGTGTGGGCGGGCGTGTTCGTGGGTCGCTCGCTGACCGTGGATCAGGGCAACGACGGGGTCGGCGACGTGCTCTCGCAACTGGCCGCCGCCGGCGCGGTGGTCGGGATCGGCTGGCTGATCGGCGACGCGATCCGGCGCCGGCGCGAGTACCGGGCCGATCTGCACGCGGCGGCGGCGGCCCGGGCGGTGTTGGCCGAACGGCTGCGGATCGCCCGCGAGCTGCACGACATGGTCGCGCACAGTATCGGCGTGATCGCGATCCAGGCCGGAGCCGCGAGTCTGGTCCTGGACACCCGGCCGGCCGGCGCGCGCAAGGCGATCGACACGATCGAGGCCACCAGCCGCGAGACGTTGGCGGAGTTGCGCCGGATGCTGGTGTCGCTGCGCCGGGCGGACAGCGACGCCGACGGCGACGGCGGGTCGGAGTCCGGTCGGGAGGTGCCGGGCGTGGGCCTGGAGGGTGTGGACCGGTTGGCCGCGAATACCGCGGACGCGGGGATGCGGGTCGAGGTGGTCTGGCGGGGAGCGCGCCGCCCGCTGCCGCCCGAGGTCGACCTGGCCGCGTTCCGGATCATCCAGGAGGCGGTCACCAACGCGCTGCGCCACTCCGGCACTCGGCGGTGTCGGGTGTCCGTCGAGTACCTGGACGCGGAGTTGGCCATCGAGGTGGTCGACGACGGGACGGCGGACCCGGCGCGGGCCGTGGCACCGGGCGGCGGGGGCGGCGGCGGTCTGGGCATCTCCGGGATGCGCGAGCGGGTGGCCCTGGTACACGGCCGGTTCAGCGCCGGGGCGCGGCCCGAGGGCGGCTTCCGGGTCGCGGCGAGGCTGCCCGCATGAGCACCCGCATCGTGCTCGCCGACGACCAGGAACTGATCCGCGCCGGGCTGACCATGGTCGTCGCCGAACTCCCGGACCTGACCGTGGTCGGCGAGGCCGGCACGGGGGCGCAAGCGGTCGAACTGGTGGCCCGACTGCGCCCCGACGTCGTGGTGATGGACATCCGGATGCCCGGCATGGACGGCATCGAGGCGACCCGGCTGATCACCGCCGACTCGACGACGACCAGGGTCGTGGTGCTGACCACGTTCGACGACGACGACAACGTCTACGGCGCACTGCGCGCGGGGGCCAGTGGGTTCCTGGTCAAGGACATGGCGCTGGTGGACATCATCGCCGCGATCCGGGTGGTCGCCGCCGGGGACGCGCTGATCGCACCGAGCGTCACCCGCCGCCTGATCGCCGAATTCGCCGGCCGCGAACCGGCCGTACGGCCTACCCGACGCCCCCTGACCGGCATCACCGCCCGCGAGCGAGAAGTACTCACCCTGGTCGGCCGCGGCCTGTCCAACCAGGAGATCGCCGCCGAACTGTTCATCGGCCCGGCCACCGCCAAGACCCACGTGGCCCGCCTGCTGACCAAGCTGGCCGCCCGCGACCGCATCCAACTCGTCATCGCCGCCTACGAGGCGGGCCTGGTCACCCCGTCGGGTTGACCCCCACCGACCGGGCAACGACGGCAACCGGGCGACGATACGCGCCTACGACCGCGCCGGCACGCTCCCGGCCAGGGCCGACACCGCTCCCCCGCCTACCCCCGCACCCGCCCGGACCGCCGCCCGTCACCGCCCCGTCCATACCCCGGCCACCGAACCGGCCCAACCCGCCTACCCCTTCGCCCGACGCCCCCCGCGCCTGGGCTTCGGTGCGTCGCCGCCCAGCAGGTCCTGGCGGCGTTCGTCGCCCTTGGCCTCCAGGCGCGCGACGATGCGGCGCAGGCTGTCGGCCAGTGTGCGGCATTCGGCGGGGGTCAGGTCGTCGGTGACGAAGGCTTCCTCGGCGTTGAAGGCCGGGAAGACCCGGGCCATCAGCTCCTCGCCGGCCGGGGTGAGCGAGAGCAGGACCAGCCGGCCGTCGCCGGCGTGCGCCGCGCGCGCGAGCAGGCCGCGCGTTTCCAGCGTGCGGGCCACGCCGGTGAGCGTGCCCTTGGAGATGCCCGCCTCCTCGGCGACATGCCGGGTCTCGCTCTCGCCCCAGATCCACACCTCCCACAACACGGTGAACGCCGTCCAGGTCAGTTCCGCGTCGCGCAGCACCGAGTTCTCCAGGTGCTGGCGCACCGCGGCGGCGGCGCGATAGATGTTCGACACCGCGGCCATCTGCTCGCGCCGCAGCGGGATGTCGCCCAGACGTGCCTGGACGGCCTTCTCCGTTTCGGTGATGGACCGCTTGCCGACCACGTGCTCCGCCTTCCTCGTCGAACACACTTCCTCGAACGCGCCCGAGCGGTGGCTCGATACGCCTTCTGCATCCCGAAATCTAGCCCTTGTGGGGACCTGTTTGCATCCGTACGATCGGCGACACTCGCAGATCGTACGGGCCCAAACGAATGGGTTCCCGCCCCTCGGAGGCGCCGGGCATGGCAATCAGACAAGCGTCGACGACCAGCACCACCGACCCCGACCAGCCCGCCCCCGCGCGTGGTTCGCTCGGCGTCGCGCACATCGTCTTCTTCGTGGTGGCGGCCTCGGCCCCACTCACCGTCGCCGCGGGCGGCATCCCGCAGAGCCTCGCGGTCACCGAGACCTCCGGGATCCCCGCGGTCTACCTGGTCCTGGCCGCGCTGCTGGCGATCTTCAGCGTCGGCTACGCCGCGATGAGCCGGCGCATCACCGGTGCGGGCGCGTTCTACGCCTACGTCGCCCGGGGCCTGGGCCGAGTCGCCGGTCTCGGTGCCGCGTTCGTCGCGCTGATCTCGTACAACGCCATGCAGATCGGCATCTACGGCCTGTTCGGCTTCACCACCGCCGACTTCCTGGACGCCAAGTTCGGGCTGCAGGTGTCCTGGTGGGTGGTGGTGCTGATCGGCATCGTGCTCGTGGGCACCCTCGGCTACCTGCGGATCGACCTCAACGCGCGGGTGTTGGCCGCACTGCTGATCGCCGAGACGGTCACCGTCCTGGTCTTCGACGTCGGCGCGTTCAGCCAGGCGCCCGACGGCGTGTCGCTGCACCCGTTCACCTGGGACGCGCTGACCTCGGGCTCGACGGGCGCGGCGTTCTGCTTCGTGATGGCCTCCTTCACCGGCTTCGAGTCGGCCGCCATCTACGGCGAGGAGTGTCGCGACCCCAAACGCACCGTGGCCCGCTCGACCTACATCTCGGTCGGCGTGATCGGCGTGTTGTACGCGATCACCGCTTGGGCGCTGATGAGTGGCGCGGGCACGGACCAGGCGGTCGCGGCGGCCGGCGAGCACGGACCGAACCTGATCTTCGTACTCGGCGGCGAACAGATCGGCTCCGGTTTCGCGGACGTGGCCCAGGTCTTCCTGATCACCAGCCTGTTCGCCGCGCTCCTGTCCTTCCACAACGCGGTCGCCCGCTACTTCTTCGCCCTCGGCCGCGAGGGTGTCCTGCCCACCCCGCTGGGCCGCACCCACCCCCGCACCGACTCGCCGCACCTCGGCTCGGCCACCCAGACCGTGCTGGCCGCGGCGGTGGTGATCGTCTTCGCCGCGCTCGATCGTGACCCGATGGCGACGCTGTTCAACTGGTTCACCAACCTCGGCGCCCTCGGCGTGATGTTGCTCCTGGTGCTGACCTCGCTGGCGGTGATCGCATTCTTCGCCCGGCAGGGCGCCGACGGGGAGAGCGCGTGGAGCCGGTTGTCGGCGCCGGCCGTGGCGGCAGTGCTGCTCGCGGTGGTCTTCGTCGCCGCACTGGACAACTTCGGCGTACTGCTGGGCGTCGACTCGGGCTCGGCGCTGCGCTGGGTGTTGCCCGCACTGGTCCTGGGCGCGGGTGTGGTCGGCGCGCTGTTCGCGCTGTACCTGCGGACGGCCCGGCCGCAGATCTACGCGGGCATCGGCCGCGGGCAAGGCTGACCCGATAGGCACGAATAGCGAATGACGAATGACGAATGACGAATGGCCCCAGCACCGCGAGGTGTTGGGGCCATTCGTCGTCGGCACGACCCGCGCTACACCGCGCCCGCGCCCGTACCGGCGCCCGTACCCACGCCCGACTCGCCGCTCGCCAGCAACGTCCCGCCGTTCCACACCACGCCGACCTGGCGGTAGTACGCCCCGATCGGCTCGTCCACCTCCAGCCGGGCCAGTTCCTCGGTCGGCGCCTCGAACAGGGTCAGCTCGGCATCGCCGACCCACGCCTGCCCGCCCTCGGCGGACTCCGCACCGGCGACCACCAGTTCGTCCAGGGCCAACCCGCCACCCGGTTCGATCGACGGCAACCAGCGGTGGTGCGCCATCGGGTGGCCGTTGACGAAGCCGTTGCTCGGCGCCGGTTCGCGCAACGTCACCACCGCCTCGGCCAACCGCCGGTCGCCGGCGGCGAGCGTGGCGCCGAACCTCGCGCCCGCCTCGATGCGCGGCGCCGGGCCGTACGGGTGCGGGCGGGTCTGGTGGATCGAGCCGAGCTTCTTCGGATAACCCTGGTGCAGCCCGCGCGCGATGGCGAAGTCCTTGTCCACCCAGATGTGTACGCAGCGCGAGTAGGTCACCCCGGCGTACTGGCAGCGCACCACCGCGAAGCACTCCTTGTACTGCGCCCGTACCGGATCGAGCAGTTCGGCCCGCCCGGCCGCGCAGGACTGCCAGTCCGCCCAGATCAGCGCGACCGCGCCCGGGTCCTCGTCGGCGAGCGCGAGCTGCGGCGGCAGCAGTTCGGCCACGCGCGCCGGGTCGGTGCGGTACTCGATGGTCAGCAGGTCGCCCGAGTAGTGCCACGGGGGCGCGGGGATCATCGACGACCGGCCGGTGCCGGTCTTGGGGTGGAAGAAACCGTGCACACCGCGTACGCCGGTCATGGCGCCTCCCTCTGCGAACCCTCTGCGAACCCTGATGGATCGTTTGGGTCCGTACGATATGCCTCCCTCGGCGAGTTGTCACGCACGCAAAGCCTTGCCCCAAACCCTTGTGCGACACGTGCGACGTCCATATGGTTTGGGCTCAAACGAATTGACCGTGCGTTCGGTGCGAGGAGAATCCGGTGAATCCATCCGCAGTGGCCCGGGCCCACGAGGTCGTCGCCGAGCTGAAGGCCCGCGGTGTCGACGTGGTCCGGGTGGCCTACCCGGACCTGATCGGCACCGATCGCGGGCGCGACGTACTGGTGGACCACCTGCCCTCGGTATGCGCACACGGACTGGCCTTCTGCCGCGCGGTCTTCCACACCACCCCCAGGGGCGAGACGGTCGCGGTGGCCGGCGGGATGGACGCGGGCCTCCCGGACATCTGCGTCTACCCCGACCTGGACACCCTGGTCGACATCCCCTGGGAACCCGGCGTCGCGTGGTGTCTGGGCGAGACGATCGACCCGGCCACCGGGCGCCCGGCCGGCGAGGCGCCGCGCGCCCTGCTGCGCGGCGTGCTGGCCGGGCTCGCCCAGGAGAGCGGCCTTCGCCCGGTGATCGGGCCCGAGTTGGAATACTTCCTGTGCGAGCCGGATCCGGCCGGCGGCTGGCGGCGCTACGGCGACGCGCCGGGCAATGTCTATGTGGCCGGCCGGCGCGGCGACCCGGACGGGCACCTGCTGCGCACCCTGCGCACCCTCGGCAAACTGGGCATCGGCGCCACCACCGGCAACCATGAGTACTGTTCCGGCCAGTTCGAGATCAACCTCGACCACTCGGACGCGCTCGACGCCGCCGACCGGGCCTTCCGCTTCAAGGCGTCGATCAAGGAACTGGCGCGCCTGGAGGGGCGATTGGCCACCTTCATGGCCAAACCCTTCGCGGACGAGGGCGGTTCGGGCTTCCATCTGCATCTGAGCTGCGTGGACGCCGACGGCACCAACTCGTTCGACGACCCGGCCGGCCCGTACGGGCTGTCCGCCGCCGCACACCACGCGATCGCCGGCATCCTGGCGCACGCCCCCGCGCTGGCCGCGCTGCTGAACCCGACGATCAACTCGTACAAACGATTCGGCCCGGACACCCTCGCGCCGTGGCTGATCGACTGGGGCCTGGACAACCGCAGCGCGCTGGTCCGGATCCCACCCGAGCGCGGCGCCGGCGCGCGCCTGGAGATCCGCCTGGGCGATGCGAGCGCCAACCCGTACCTGGCCGTCGCCGGTCTGCTCGCCGCCGTCCGCCTGGGCCTGCGCGACCGGGCCGCGCCGCCCGCGCCGCTGGAGGGCTACGGGTACGACAGCACCAAGGCGCCGATCCTGCCCGCGACGCTGAGCGAGGCGCTGGACGCGTTCGAGGCCGACAAGGCGCTCACCGAACTGCTCGGCGCCGAGTTCACCGACACGTTCGTCACCTACAAGCGCGACGAGGTGGCCCGCTTCCACCGACACGTCACCGACTGGGAGTTCACCGAGTACGCCTACCACCTCTGACTCCGAGGCAAGTCCGAGACAACGCCGAAGCAACGCCGAGGCAACGTCGAGTCTCGTCACCCCCGCCGATCCACCCGCGAGGAGTTTCCGTGCGCACCCCCACCACCGCCTCCGCCGTCCCCGAGCCGATGCCGCTGGCGGAGATCGACCTCGCCGACAACGACCGTTTCCTGGACGGCGAAACCCCCTGGCGGATGTTCCACACGCTGCGCCGCGAGGACCCGGTGCACTGGCAGCCCGAGCCCGCCCCGAACAGCGGCTTCTGGGCGCTGACCAGGCACGCCGACATCGTCGCCGTCGACCGCGACCCGCAGACCTTCACCTCCGGCCGGTTCACCAACCTGGAGGAGGTCGACGACTCGCAGATCGCCATCCGGCGTTCGCTCCTGGAGACCGACGGCCTGCGCCACACCGCACTGCGCCGGCTGCTGCAGAAGCAGTTCACGCCGCGCGCGATCGCCGACTACGGCACCTTCCTGCGCGGGCTGACCGCACACACCCTGGACAACGCGCTGGCCAAGGGCACCTTCGACTTCGTCCACGAGGTCTCCGCCGACTTCCCGATCAACGTACTGGCCAAGATGCTGGACGTGCCCGGCGAGGACACCGAGAAGCTGATCGACTGGGGCAACCGGATCATCGGCAACACCGACCCGGACTACGCGGACGTACTCCTGGAGAGCGCGGCGAGCGAGCGCTACCGCGACCTGCCCTTCCGCAGCCCCGCGTCGCTCGAAGTCTTCGCCTACGGGCGCGAGTTGGCCGCCAAGCGACGCGGCGGCGAGGGCACCGACCTGGTCAGCCGGTTGATCAACCGGACCCCGTCGGACGGTGTTCCGCTGTCGCAACACGACTTCGACAACTATTTCCTGCTCCTGGTCGTGGCGGGCAACGAGACCACCCGGCATGCCATCTCGCACTCGATGCTGGCACTCCTGCGCAACCCGGAGCAGTTGGCGCTGCTCCGCGACAACCTCGCACTGATGCCGGACGCGGTCGAGGAGTTCCTGCGCTGGGCCTCCCCCGTCTACCACTTCCGCCGCACCGCGACCCGGGACGCCGAACTGGGCGGCAAGCGCATTCGTGAGGGCGACAAGGTGGTGTTGTGGTTCGCCTCCGGCAACCGCGACGAGGCGGTGTTCGCGAACCCGTACGACTTCGACGTCACCCGCAAGGGCGTCGACCACGTCACCTTCGGCAAGGGCGGCCCACACTTCTGCCTGGGCAACGCGCTGGCCCGGCTCGAGATGCGAATCATGTTCGAGGAACTGCTGCCCCGCATCGCCGACATCCGCCTGGCCGGCGAGGTCCGCCGGGTGCGCTCCAACTTCGTCAACGGCATCAAGGAACTGCCGGTGACGGTCACCCCGGCCTGAGCCCGGCCGGCCGATGGGTAGGGTGCGCCGCATGGACTCTCGTGCGGTGGTCGGCGGGTTCGGGCTGGTCGCGGTGCTGCTCCTGGCCGGATGCGGGAGCACCGACGGCCACCGGGCGGGGGCAACGGGGACCGGTACCAGTGCGCCGAGCCTCGATCCGGCGATGATCGAACGTGCGGCACTGCTCGGCACCACGCCCGGGATGGTGTACGTCACCGACGTGCCCGGGTTCGAACTCGCCCGGCAGTCGGTCGCGGTGTACGGCGACGCCGGCTTCCAGGCGACGTACGTGTCGACGACGGGTCGGCAGATCCATCTGGCCGTGGACGCCCAGGGCGCGGCGGCCTGCCCGGCCACGCCGCCGCCGACGCCGCCGCGCGAGAGCTGCTCGGCCGACGGCGACGCGTGGTATCGCGCCACGCCGACCGAACACACCTACACCCGCGCGGTGGCCGGCCTCGTGCTGCACCTCTGGGCCGCGCCGGCCGAGGTCGACCGAGCCACACTCCGCGCGGCGGCACTGGCCGCGCGCCCGGCGAACGACGCGGAATTGCCCGCGGTGCTACCCCCGCCGGAGCGGGATGGACCGCCCGGCCCGACCCGGCCGAGTGGGTCGGCCGAATCGGCCGGATCGGCAGGAACGACCGAGCCGAGCGGATCAGCCGAACCGGCCACCCCCACCGCGCCCGTCCGGCGCGGGGATCTGCCGCCGGTGGGCGACGGCGCGCCGATGGACCCGCCCAGGCTCGGCGGGTGACGACGATACGGGCTGCGCATAAGCCTTTTTCGAAATGGCGGTTCGTTTCGGTGAATTCCGCGCGCGGCGCGCCGCCGAGCACGGCGAAGAAATTGCCGCGTGGAATGTCCTCCGAGCAGAAGATGCCAACGAGTTCGGTTAATCGAAATTCACCGTCATTCGTTGCCCGGTGCAGGCAACCTCCTCGTCAGCATGCCGAGCAAGCCCGCACCCGCTCGGCATCCATGCAGGGTAGGAGCCTGATCGTGCATTCCACAGGACGATTTCCAGCCGGCCCGAATGGCCGATAATCGTTCTTGTTCGGCCGGCTACGGCCGGCTTAGCGTCCTCCCCGAGATCAAACAGGTCTCATCGAATCGCCGGACCCACCAAATTCCGACGACCGATATCGCGGGAGTTGTCATGAACGACAAGATTCTGCTCGAAGAAACCACCGAGACGCGCGACTTCGCCGACCTGGACCTCGACGTCCGCATCACCGACGGCGAAATCGAAGCCACCAACTTCGGCTCGGGCCGCTGCCCGACCACGTCGCCCAACCTGACCAGGAGTGTGCAGTCCCGCTGCGGCATGTGCTGCTGATCCGTAGGTCCGGGGGCGGGCGGGTCTGCCCGCCCCCGGCTGTCGACTCCCGGCGCGAGCCGGTCATCCGGGCATGGGATCGGTACGGGACACGGTGCGAGACTCCAAGCGGAATCCTGGACACGACGTCGGTTGGCACGAGGGGCGAACCGACGCACGAGACGACGAATACACGCCGGCCGGCCCGATCTTCGTGCGGATGACCACCGTGCCGCACACCGGGAAGGGCCCGGTCGCGGACACAGCCGACGCGAACACCCCTGCGGGCCTACGGCGGCTCATCGCCGACCCGCTGCTGCGCGAGGCCGTCGGGGTGGCCAGCGGCAGCCTGTCCGGCGCTTTGGACCGGCTCGACACGGGCGTCGACCCGGGCCCGAAGCGGCTGACCGGCACCGCCCTTTCGATGACCCGCTACGCGCTGCGGATGAGCGGCCGGCCCACCCCGTTCGGCCTGTTCGCAGGTGTCGCCGCGGCCCGCCTGGGACCGGTCGCTCGGACGAGCGTACGCGGCCCCGGCGCCAAGGCCGTCCGGCTCGACGCGGGTCGCCTGCACGAGCGGGTCCGGGCCTGGCTCGCCGCCCCCGAGGTCCGCCGCCGGGTCGACGTGGTACTCAACGACCTGTGCCGGGTCCGAGACGGCCGGTTGATTCTGGCCGGCCCCGAGCGGGAGACCTCGGTCCGGCTCAACGCACTGGTCGCGCACGTGTGCGCGACCACGACCCACCCCGTCCCGTACCAGAGCGTGCTCGACGGCGCCGACGCGGCCTTCCCCGGCGTCGGCCGCGACCGGCTCGATGCCTCGATGGCGCAACTGCTCCGGCACGGCTTCCTGCTCAGCTCGATCACCCCGCAGCGCCTGGACGACGCGCTGTTCGATCGGATCGACGCCGCGATCGAAGAACTCCCGGACGAGGCACGCGACTTCCGCGCCACCCGGGCCGCCGTACGCGAGTATGAGAAGGCCCGGCCCGGCGCAGGAGCCGATTCCTGGCGTCGGTTGATGGCCCTGGTCGATCCGCGCGGGGACGCGCCCCATCCACCGGTCCAGGTGGATCTGCGGATGGACGCCGACCTCATCCTGCCGCCGGCCGTGGGCGAGGAGGCGAGCGCCTACGCCGACGCGATGTGGCGGCTGTCGGACGCGTGGATCACCCACGCGCACCTGCGCGACTACCGGAACCGCTTCATCGAGCGGTACGGCACCACCCGGTCCGTGCCACTGGCCGAACTCGTCGACCCGCACCGGGGCCTGGGCTATCCGGCCGGCTACGGCGAACCCCTCGACGACAGCGAGCAGTTCACCGGCTACCGGCCCGGCCGCGGCCGACGAGTGCTGACCGGCGAACTGGTCCAGGAGGCGCTCCTGCGCGAGGACCGCGAACTGCGGCTCACCCCGGAGCTGATCGACCGACTGGCCGACACCGGCCAACCCGACGCCGATCTGCCCGCCGCGCCGCCGAACACACTGGAGTTGTGTTTCCAACTCCTCGCCGACGATGTCGATGCCCTGGATCAAGGCCGGTTCCGCCTGGTCGGCACCCCGCACTCGGGTTCGTGGGTGGCCGGCGCGATAGCCGGCAGATTCACCGAACTCACCGACAGGACAGAGCAGTTGGCCGATCTGGTGGCCACCGCGGTGGATGCCGACGCGGTAGCCGCCCAGGTCACTTTCCGGCCCTTCGCCGCCCGCGCGCTGAACATGATCCAGGTACCCCGACTGTTGCCCTACGAGATCCCCGTCGGGATCTACGCCGACCGTCGCGAACCGCACTGCCTGGACTGGCGCGAGTTGCGCGTGAGGGTGGACGAGACCGGCCTGAGGCTGACCCTGCCCGGGACCGGGCAGCGGGTCATCCCCGTGGTGCCGCACATGCTGGCCCTCGATCGCGAGGCGCCCAAGGTGGTCCGGTTGATGGTGGACATCGTCTTCGGCCGATCGCGGACCTGGACCGGTTGGCACTGGGCCGGCCTCGAGACACTGCCGCTGCTGCCGCGGGTGACCTTCGGCCGGGTCGTGGTCGCGCCCCGGCGCTGGACGCCGAACCATGCGATGCGCGCCGCCGCCGACGAGCCGCGCGAGTTCGACCGCGCGCTGTGCGAATGGCGCGAACGCTACGGTGTCCCGGGTCGGATCCAGGTGGCGCGCGGGGACCGCGTGTACGGCCTCGACCTGACCGCGCCCTGGCACCGCACCCTGCTGCGGCACGAGGTACGCACGGATCGACTCGCCCTCTTCGAGGACCTGACCGAGGACGGTCGCGGCTTCGGCTGGGCCGACGGACACGGCACCGAGGTGGTGGTCCCACTGATCCGGCGGGCAGCGCAGCGGGTCGGCAGCACGCCCGTGTCCGCGACCGCGCCGGCACCGGTCCGGGTCGCCGAGCCGGCCGTCGCCGACTACCGACTGCCCGGTGAGGACTGGCTGTTCGCCAAGCTGTACGCAACCCCCGACACCCACGACGAGCTGCTCCGGGTCCGACTGCCCGCGTTGCTCGCCGACATCGGCGAGCATCTCGACGACTGGTTCTTCATCCGCTATGTCGACCCCGACCCGCACCTGCGGATCCGCCTGCACGGCGAACCGGGGCCACTGCGCGAGCGGGTGCTGCCCGAACTGGCCAGGCACGCCCGGGCGATGCGCGACGCTGGGGCGATCCGCGCGCTGGTGCTCGACACGTACGAACCGGAGACCGAGCGCTACGCCGGGCCTGCCGCGTTGGCCGCCGCGGAGCGCCTGTTCACCCTGGACAGCAGATCGGCGGTGATCCAACTGGGCCTGCGCGCCCGGGGGGCACTGGCCGTCCCGGACGAGGTGCTGATCGCGGTAAACCACGCACTGCTCCTGGAGAGTCTGGGCGACTGGGACTGGTGTTCGTGGGTCGAGGACGCGTTCGTCAAGGATCCGCAGCAGACCGCGTTCCGCCGACACCGGGCCCTGGCCCGGGAGTTGATCCGGCCCGGCCACACGGCGGCGGCGGTCCGGGACAGGCTGGGCGTACCAGCCCTGGCCGAACTGTGGACCCGGCCGGCGGCGGCGCACGCGTACGGCGCGATCGTGCTGTCCGACGAGGCCCGCCGACCGGCGGACACGGCGCACGAGAACGCGATACTCGGCCTGTTGCACATGCAGCACAACCGCCTGCTCGGCATCGACCGGGCAGGCGAGGCTCGCGGCTACACGATCCTGCGCGGCATCGCAAGCGACCACCTCGGACGGTTGGCGCACGCCTCGTCGCGGCTCCGGACCGGTCCGGTGAGCGCCCGCGACCCGGCACGAGAGCGGACCGCGGCGAACGCGCAGGACGTGGTGAACCCGGCGGGTGTGCGGAACACGGCGGACACGGTGCCCACCGTGAGCGGAACGGCGGGCGAGGAACGGGAGCAGCGCGATGACTGAGCGGACCGACCACCTCCCGACCACGGACCACACGGGGACCGAACCCCGGTACGCGAACCGGGCCCGGGCGACCGTGGCGCGCGTGCTGGACCGGCTGGCCGATCCGGCGGCCGTGGCGCGCGATACCGCCGTCCTGGGCAACGAGTCCGTGACTGGCGACGCGCTACCGCTGTGGACCGACCTGTCGCTCTCCAGCGGCTTTCCGGGCGTCTCGCTGGCGTTCAGCGGTAGCACCCCGCACACGGGGGCCGAGCATGTCTCCCGCGCGCATGCCCACCTGGTCCGGGCGATGGCGGCGCTGGCTGGGGAACCTCTCGAGACCAACGGCATGTTCTTCGGGCCGGGCTCGGTCGCCTTCGCCACGCTGGTCGCGCACAACGCCACCGGCGGGTACGGGTCCGCCCTGGCCCGAATGGACGAACATCAGCGCAGGGTGGTCCGCGCCGCACTGCCGCGGCCGGACCGCGACGGGCCGCTGACCACCAACGGCGAGTTCGAGGTCGTACGCGGGCTCAGTGGCATCGGCCGCTACCTGCTGGCCCGGCACACCGCCGGCGCGGCGGGCCTGGCCGAGACCGAGATGGTGCTGTCGTACCTGGTCGGATTGGCCGACGGAGAGATCACCCATCGCGGTCACAAGGTGCCGCGTTGGTGGACCCTGGCTGCTCCCCAGCTCGGCCTGGAGGCGGAGATGCCGGACGGCCACCTCAACCTGGGCCTTTCGCACGGCGTGGCGGGGCCACTCGCGCTGCTGTCTCTGGCCTGGCGCGCGGGCGTGCGGGTCCCCGGCCAGCAGGCGGCGATCGAACAACTCGTTGCCCTGCTCACCGAGTGCGCCGTGACCGACGGCGACGCGCTGTGGTGGCCCGGGTTCCGTACCCTGGACCAGTGGGCGGCCGGACCCGACCCGACCATCAAGTCACCACGTCCGTCCTGGTGTTACGGCGCTCCCGGGGTCTCCCGCGCGATCCAGCTGGCCGCCCTCGCCCTGGACCGGCCGGACTGGCACGAGCTGACCCGCCGTTCGCTGACCGACCTGCTCGGCACACCGATCGCGCGGTGGGGCATCGACAATCCGGCCCTGTGCCACGGCTCGGGCGGGCTCCTGCATCTGCTCGGCCTGCTCGGGGAACACGTCGCCGACCCCCGACTGCCCGCGTTGCGCGACGAGTTGGCCGCGCTGGTCCTGGACCAGTATCGGGACGAGTATCGCTTCGGCTTCCGGGCGACGATGACCGACGTGCCGCAGGACACGGACGTACCCGCCTTCCTGGAGGGCGCGGCCGGCGTGGCCCTGGCCCTGGACGCCTACGCCGAGGGCGGAGCGAGGGCGGGCTGGGACCAGGTACTGCTCGTGGTCTGATTCCCGGGTCGCGGGGGGTCAAAAAGCGCGCGGTCCCGGGTACGTTCCCCTGCCATGGACCCCTCCAGCGGCATTCCCCGCGCCCGGCCCGGATCCCGCCGCCGATTCCTGCTTCCCCTGGTACTCGCCGTCCTGGCCGCACTCGTCTCGCCGAGCGCCTTCGCCGCGTCGTCCACCCCCCGGTCCCCCGGCGCCGCCGCGGCCACTCAACGCTGGGGCAACGCCCGCCTGGATCAGGTCACTTCGCTGACCACGCACAACTCGTTCACCAACTACGAGGATTCGCGCTGGTCCTCGGTCAACCAGGCCGAGTCGATCCGCGGCCAGTTGGACCGGGGCGTCCGCGGCCTGATGCTCGACACGCACTGGTACGAGCACAGCACCGCGCTGTGCGTGATCAGTTTCGGCAGCGACTGCTACCCG
Organism: Embleya sp. AB8; assembly: GCF_049739465.1. Classification (NCBI taxonomy): domain Bacteria; kingdom Bacillati; phylum Actinomycetota; class Actinomycetes; order Kitasatosporales; family Streptomycetaceae; genus Embleya; species Embleya sp. AB8. The sequence goes on along the minus strand of NZ_JBMHHY010000005.1, from coordinate 54,643 downwards.
AGCGACGTCTACCTGTGTCACGGCGACTGCAAGACGTTCGCGGGCGTGACCTACGCGCTGCCCCGGCAGAGCTTCACCGCGGCGATGCAGACCGTGGTGGACTTCCTGGCCGCAAATCCGCTGGAGGTGGTGACGGTGTTCCTGGAGGACTACGTCGACACCGACCAGCTGCGCCCGTCGCTGGATCGGGTACGCGGCCTGCCGGACCTGCTGTTTCGGCCGGACACCGCCGGGGTGCGCGACCACGGCTGGCCCCGGGTGGCGGACCTGGTCACCGCGAACAAACGACTGCTGCTGTTCTCCGACCGGGCCGACAAGGAGAGCCTGGGTGTCATGTACGACAAAACGTGGACCGTACAGAACTACTGGAGCCTGGGCGACCTGGGCAACGACCTCGCCTGCACCAGTCGGTGGTCCGACGTGCCGTTGGACCGCGCGGAACCGGGCTTTCGGCGCTTGTTCGTGATGAGCCACTTCCGCAACGTACCGACGGTGGGTACGGCGGCCCTCGACAACGGATCCAAGCTGCGAAATCGCATCACCCAGCAGTGCACACCGGCGGCGGGGCACGCACCGAACTTCGTCGCGGTCGACTTCCACCGCCAATCGGATGGCAGCGGCCACACCCCGGCATCGACGGTCGCCGAACTCAACGGAGGCTGACAGCGGCGCGGCCGGACGGGCGGCGCGCTCAGGGGCACGCCAGACGCCCAAGCACGCCCGCGCCACAAAGCCAACCAACCCCAGCCCGTCCGGCGCTTGAGGACACCCGGCCGCGAGCCGCTTGCGCGCCGACCCACCCAAGCGCGCCGAGCCACGAACCCAGCCAACTCCAGCCCGTCCAAGCAGCCCGCGAGCCGCTTGCGCCCCGGCCCACCCAAGCACGCCGCACCACAAACCCAGCCAACTCCAGCCCGTCCGGCGTTTGAGGACACCCGGCCGCAGGCCGCTTACGCGCGGCCCGCCCAAAGCACGGCGCGCCACGAACCCAACCAACCCCAGCCCGTCCGGCGTTTGAGGACAAGCGGGCCGCAGGCCGCCTGCGCCCCGGCCCACCCAAGCACGCCGCACCACAAACCCAGCCAACTCCAGCCCGTCCGGCGCTTGAGGACACCCGGCCGCGCCGGCCCACCCAAGCCCACCCGCGCCACAAACCCAGCCGACGCCGGCCCGTCCGGCGCTTGAGGACCAGCAGGCCGCCCGTCGATGCGACGGCCCGCCGCCAGAGGCGCTTGTCGGACCGCCCCGCGTGGGCGGTCCGACCAGCACGTCCGACGGGTGGTCCTCAGGCGCGCTTGGCGGTACGCGCGCCGGTCGTGCGCTTGGCCGCAGCCGTCTTGCGGCCGGGTGTGCTGCGCGAGGTCGGCTTGGTGGCCTTCTTCGCGGCGGCCTTCTTGGCGGTGGTCTTCTTCGCCGTGGTCGCCTTGGCGGTGGTCTTCTTGGCGGTCACCTTCTTGGCCACCGTCGACTTCGCGGCGGTGGTCTTCTTCGCGGCCGTGGTCTTCGCCGTGGCCTTCTTCGCGGTGGTCTTCTTGGCGGCGGCCGTGGTGGCCCGCGCGGTGGTCTTCTTGGCCGTCGTCTTCTTGGCGGTGGCCTTCTTCGCGGTGGTCTTCTTGGCCGCGGCCTTCTTGCCCGCGACGGTGGTGCCGCCGCTCAGTGTGCCCGGCGAGGCCTTCTTGATCGCGGTCTCGCCGCGGGTCAGCTTCTTGGTGCCGCCGGTGAGGTCCTTGAAGCCCTGGCCGGGGCGGAAGCGCGGCACGGACGTCTTCTTGACCCGAACCCGTTCGCCCGTCTGGGGGTTGCGGGCGTAACGCGCGGCGCGGTCGACCTTCTCGAACGACCCGAAACCGGTGACCGAGACCCGCTCGCCGGCAACGACCGAACGGATGATGGTGTCCAGTACCGCGTCGACCGCTTCCTCGGCGGAAGCCCGGCCGCCGAGCTTGTCGGCGATGGCTTCGACGAGTTGTGCCTTGTTCATGAGACGCCTTTCGTGGTGCGGGGGTACCGATCGTTTTCGACCGGCCGGACCATCCGACCGATCGGGTCGAACGCCGTTGCGCCAGTACCCATTTCCATGACTGTAACTCTCCGTCACACGGGCGGCATTTCGAACCGCGGTAACGACGCGCTCGAAACACCCCCTTGGATCAACGTCGGCGGCCCCACGAGGAGATCACCGAGGCGCCGACCAAATCCGCGTGTGAGCCCGAGACGTTGCCCACCCGAACATCGTTTCGCCCTTACGCAGCAAGGCCAGAGCCACCGAACCGGGGGTCGGATCCGCCGCCCGGGAACGCACGATCCGGCTCCGCCGATCGGGAACTCCGTCCCCACCCGCGCCCCGATTCCCTCGATTTCACGCCACCGGCACCCCAACGCCCGTTCGTGGCCGAGCCCCGCGCCGAGGCCCGCCGGCAACTCACCGAATCCGACCCCGAATCGCCGAGGCGTCATCGCCCACCCGACCCGAACCGAAAGCACCCTCGGCGCACCCGCCGCGAAGCCCGCCTGCGAGGCTCGCGAACCCACCCGCCACATCACCCGAAAAGCCCGCTGACGTGCACGAACACCCCAGATCAGGCCAGGTCCGAGTAGGCGGCGGCAGAGCAGAATCGGGCACCAAGTCGCTTCCTGCGCCAACCACCCGAAATCCGAGCCACGGCACCGGATCCGACCCCCGCGCATCGAAGGAATCGCCCCACTCGGTCCCGGATCCGGGGCCGGAACACGGAAAATCCCACCACTCGGGCACCGATCCGGGCCCGAACCCGGCGAATCAGCAGATTGGCGAGCCGATCCGGGCGCGCCGCGTGGGAAATCCGGCCGGCCGAGGACCCATCCCGGCCTCGGATCCGGGGAGTCGGGGCGGTGGGCGAGAAGATTTCCGGGCCGGACAAGGCCGGTCGACTGCTCGGGACCCGGATTCCCGCACCGGGCAGGGCCGATCGAGCGGCGCGGACCGGCGGACGCGCCGGCCCGAATCAGGCCCGCGCACGACGAATCCCCGGTCCTACCGGCCCCACCCGGGCCCATCCGCACGAACCAGGCAACACGTCTCGGCCCGCCCGAACGAACCGCGCCACCCGCCCACCCTCGCCCGCCCACACCGCACGACGCGCCTCGGCCCACACAGGCGAACCACACAGCCCAGCCGGGCCCACTCGCACGCGGCAAACGGCGCGCCCGGCCCACTCGTACGATCCGCGCGACGTGTGCTCAAGCGGATCCGAACGCACCGGCCCGGCGCGCCCGGATCCGCCCGTGCGAAGCGCGCGGCCCGCTCGTGCGCACCGCGCGCCACCGCGCCGGCCTGCCCGTTCGGCTCGGCTCAGCCCGGTGCGGGCTCTGCCGAGGGCGTGGGTTCGCCGCGGACCGCTGCGGCTGTTTCGTCGCGCAAGGCGATGAAGTCCGGCGTCGAGCGGATCGAGGTCGGATCGGCGGGGCGGGTTCGTGGCAGTGGGGACTCGCGGTCGAGGACGATGCGGCCCGGGGAACCGCCCAGGGCCACCACCCGGGTGGCCAGATACGCGGCCTCGTCCACGCTGTGCGTGATCAGCACGATGGTCTTGCCGGAGCGCAGCCACAGCGCGCGCAGTTCGTCCTGGAGTTGTTCGCGGGTGAGCGCGTCCAGGGCCGAGAACGGCTCGTCCATCAGCAGGATCGCCGGATCCGGCACCAACGCCCGGGCGATCGCGACCCGCTGCTGCATGCCGCCGGACAACTCGTGCGGGCGCGCGTCGGCGACCTCGGCCAGGCCGACCGTGCCCAGCAGGTCCGCCGCCCGGGCCCGGCGCGCGGTTCGGTCGGCACCGAACGCCGCCGCGCCGCGCAGGCCGAATTCGACGTTGCGCCGCACGCTCAGCCACGGGAACAGACGTGGCTGCTGGAAGACCACACCCCGGTCCGGGCCGGGCCCGCGTACCGCCCGCCCGAACGTGCGCACCTGCCCGGACGTGGCGGGCAAAAACCCCGCCAACAGCCCGAGCAGCGTGGTCTTGCCGCAGCCCGAGGGGCCGACCACGACCAGGAACTCACCCTCGGTCACGCTCAGGTCGAGCCCGGCCAACACGACCCGCCCGGGCCGCCCACGCGAGCGGTATGTGTGCCCGACCCCCGTCAGATCCAACGCCGGACCGGCGGGCGGCGGCGCGGCGTCAGCCGGGGAACGCATCGGCGAGGTCCCTCGTGTCGATCCCGGCCCGGAAGGTGGCAAGCGGCGGCACCGCGTCGATCTTGCCCTGCCCCTTGAGGAATTCCGCCGCGCCGAGCAGGTTCTGCGCGAACGCCCCGGGCGTGGCGGGCGTGCCCAGGTATTGCGCGGACTTCTGCTGCGTCGCATCGAGCAGCACCAGCTCGGCAATCTGCGCCTTCGCCTGGTCCGCCGGGAGGTTCAGCTCCGCGCCGATCGCGCCCGCCGCCTCGTCCGGCTTCTCCCGGATCAGCCCGACCGCGCGGTCCTGCTCCTTGATCCAGGTCTGCACGGTCGTCGGGTACCTGTCCGCGAATTCCTTGCGCACCACCGCGAGGTCGGCGGTCGCCTTGCCCTGCTCGGCCAGTTGCCGGCTGGTGACCAGTACGTCGCCGCTCTTGCGCAGTTCGGCGAGCGTGGGGGTCCAGACGTACGCCCCGTCGATGTCGCCGCGCTGCCAGGCGGCCAGGATGTCCGGCGGCTCCAGGTCGATGATCTTGACCTTGGCCGGGTCCACGCCGGCCCCGGTGAGCGCGGCGAGGAGGCTGTAGTGCGCGGTCGAGCCGTACGGCGTGGCCACCCGCTTGCCGGCCAGGTCGGCGACGCTCGCCACCTTGCCCTTGCGGACGACCAGGGACTCGTTCGCGCCGATCACGTCGAAGATCCAGGGCACCTGGTAGGCGATGTTCAGCGGCGCGGACAGGCCCTTGGTCACCGGGCTGGAGCCGGCCAGGCCGATGTCGATCCGTCCGGCGATCATCGCGGTGTTGACGTCGCCTCCCGAGTCGAACTTCGTCCAGGTGATCCTGGTATCGGGCAGCGCAGATTCGAGCCACTTCCGGTTCTTGACGAGCAGATCGCCGTTGGGGATCAGCTGGTAGCCGATCCGGATTCGGGCCGGCGCGGCGGGCCCGCCGGCGGCGCCGGCGACCGTCTTGGCATCGCCCCCGTCGTCGCCGGCGCACGCGCTCGCCGCGAGCAGGGTCAGCGCGAGCAGCGGCACGGCGATCAGGGTTCTCAGCCGGCTGCGGGGAGTTCGGGTACGGCGTAGCGAGCGCATCGGGCGCATGGGGTGATTCCTGTTCCGTGTGGGACGGTGTGAGTCGAGGCGGTACGAGTTGGAACGGTGCGAACACGAGGCGTGGGCTCAGCGACCGCGCCACGGGGTCAGCCGGCGTTCGACGGCCTTCAGGCACGCGTCGATGGCCAGGCCGGACAGGCCGATCACGATGATCCCCAGGACCACCACGTCGGTCTGGTTGTAGCGCTGGGCGTCGCGGATCATCCCGCCGATGCCCGGCACACCGTTGACGGTCTCGGCGGCGACCACGCTGGTGTAGGCGACGCCGACGGCGACCCGAACGCCGGTGACGATCTCCGGCAGTGCGGACGGCAGCACCACGCGCCACGGCAGTTCCCAGCGGCGGGCGCCGAGCGAGCGGGCCGCGTGCAGGTGGTCGGGGTGTACGCCGCGCACCGCGTCCGCGGTCGCGACCGCCACCGGCGGCAGCGAGGCGATGACCAGCAGCCAGATCTTCGGGCTCTCGTCGATCCCGAACCAGATCACCAGCAGGCTCAGATAGGCCAGCGGGGGCAGCGTGCGGACAAAGTCGACCAGGGGTTCCAGGATCACCCGGACGGTGCCGATCAGGCCGATCAGCAGGCCGAGCACGACGCCGGCGGCGACGCCGAAGCCGCTGCCGATCAGGATCCGGCGCAGCGACGCCCACAGGTGCTCGTGCAGCAGGTGGCCGGAGTAGCCGCGTTGGCCGTCGTGCACGCTCTCGGTACGGATGAACTGGTGCCAGACCGAGGCCGGTTTGGGTACCAGGACCGGGGGCCAGACCTCGAGTTCGGTGACCAGCCACCAGGCGCCGAGCAGTACGGCGAGGGCGATCGTGCGCAGTGCGGCCCGGCGGGCGAACCCGGCGCCGCGGCGGGGTCGGTCGCGGGCGGGGTCGACGGGCTTGCCGGCGGCGGGTATTCGGGGTTCCGGGCGGGCGTCGGTCGCCGCGTCGACGGCGCTCATCGGGTGCCGCTCGGGGCCGGGAGGGGGCGTGCGGTGACGAGTGGGACGACATGTTCACCGACCCGGTAGGCCTCCTCCAGGTGCGGCCAGCCGGACAGGATGAACTCGTCGATGCCCAGGGCCGCGTACTCGGTGAGTCGTTCGGCGACCTGTTCGTGGCTGCCGACCAGGGCGGTGCCGGCGCCCTCGCGGACCAGGCCGATGCCGGCCCACAGGTTCGGGGCGATTTCCAGGTCGCGGGCGGCGCCGCCGTGCAGCGCGGCCATCCGGGCCTGGCCGACCGACTCCATCGCGGCGAATCGGGCCTGGGCGGCGGCGATCCGGGTCGGGTCCATGCCGTCGAGCAGGCGGTGTGCCTCGGCCCAGGCGGCCTCGGGGGTGTCCCGGGCGATCACGTGCAGCCGCAGCCCGAAGCGGGGGGCGCGGCCGTGCGCGTGCGCCTTGGCGCGGACCCGCGCGACACGTTCGGCGACGGCCGGTCCCGGTTCGCCCCACAGCAGGTACACGTCGGCGAAGCGCGCGGCGACGTCCTCGGCGGCGGGCGACGCGCCGCCGAAGTACACGGGTGGATCGGCGCTCGCCGGCCTGCTGCCGGCGGTGGCCAGGCCGTCCTCGACCCGGTAGTGCGTACCGGCGAAGCCGAACGGTTCACCCGCCCAGGATCGGCGCAGCACGTCCAGGAACTCCCCGGTGCGCGCGTAGCGGTCGGTGTGGCCGAGGAAGTCGCCGTACGCGCGCTGTTCGTGCGGATCGCCGCCGGTGACGATGTTGACCGCGAGTCGGCCGCCGGACAACTCGGCGAAGGTACGGGCCTGTTGCGCGGCGAGCGTGGGCAGCACGAAGCCGGGTCGCAAGGCGACCAGGAAGCGCAGTGTGCGGGTGCGCTCCAGGAGCGCCGAGCAGACGATCCACGGGTCGGGGCAACCGGCCCCGACCGGCGTCAACACCGCGTCGAAGCCCGCCTGTTCGGCTGCTGCGGCGATCTGCGCGAGATAGCCGAGGGTGGCCGGCCGGGGGTGCGTGAGGGCCCCGACGGTGGTGGTGGCGGCACCGACCTGGTGACCGTCACCCGAGGTGGGCAGGAACCAATGGAAACGCGAACTCATCTATCTCATCCCGACAGCACGGCACGGCATGCCGACATCGCCGTCCGGCCCGCGCGCTGCGGCGGCCTTGACGGCAGGTCAAAACATGCGTGGCAAAGGAGGGTTCGACGGCACGCGAACAGCACGCGAACGGCATGCGGCCGGGATCGAGGCGGGGGCCGGGGCGGCCCGAGGCTACCCGGAGGGGGTTCCGTGACGTCGAGGAAAGAGCGAGAAGCGCGCGCCGATCAGGCGCGGCGCGAGGAATCCGGACAGATGGCGGTCGCCACGCGCTGCAAGTCGACGTGGAGTCGCGCGACGAGGCGAATCGGATTCATGCCGCAGAGCGTACCGGAGCCGACCGTCGGCCGAAATGGGGGTCGGTATCCGGACCCGACCGGCCATCGGGTGTGCCGCCGCGCGGAGTTGGCCCGACCTGCGCGCGGAGTCGGCCCAACCCGACCTAATCTTCCGCTTGTTCCCGGGTCCCCGGCCAGTCCAGCTTCAGTCGTTGCAACTTCGGGAGGGCGGCCACGATCAGGTCGTAGGAGTCCTCGATCAGGTCGCGCACCATCGGCTCCGGCAGTGAGCCGTCCAGGGTCACGGTGTTCCAGTGCCGCTTGTTCAGGTGATAGCCGGGGATGATCGCGGGGTGGTCGGCGCGCAGGCGGATCGCCAGTTCCGGGTCGCACTTCAGGCTCACCCGCAGCGGCGCGGGATCGGTGAGCGTGCTGATCGCGAAGATCTTCCCGCCGACCTTGAACGTGGACAGGTCCGGAGCCCGCCCGAACGGGAACTCCTCGACGGCCCCGTTGAACCCGAGACACATCGCCCGAAGTCGCTCCGCCGCCATCGACTCCTCTTGATCAACCATCCCGCCAGTATGCCGACCCCGCTCCCGGGTGCACCCGACGGAGGCGGCGGCCACCGCATCCAACCCCACCGATCGGCCGGCGCGCAAGAGTGGCCGACCCGCGCCGACCTGTCTCCGGCCCTCGTCCGGTCCGCCCGCCGGCGCCGCTCGGTCGGCTCGAATTCGCCCTCCCACCAGGCAACTTGTCAATGCCGTAGATATCCATACGTATCCGTACGGCTGCGGAGAGTACGGGGCGAAAAGCCCGCAAGCACCCGCATACCAAGACTTCTGTTCATCCGGAACCGGAACCGGGCCTTCGGCTTGACGTCGGGGCGACAACCCGATGATCGTGTTGCGGCCGCCGGTGTTCCGTGAAGGACTCGCGACGGAACCGGCCGGACAACCCTCTTGCGGAGAAGGGCTACCGATGGGCCGATTTTGGAATCTCTCGACGCAGAAATCATCCGACAAAACCTCGCGGCCGTCGCCCCCCGGGCCGCCGATGTCACGTCCCACTTCTACGCGCTGCTGTTTTTGCGGCGGCCCGACCTGCGCGACCTGTTCCCCCCGGCGATGGACGTACAACGCGATCGCCTGCTGCACGCACTGATCCGCATCGTCGGCGATCTGGAGAACGCTCCGGCGCTGAGCAACTTCCTCGGCCAACTCGGCCGGGATCATCGCAAGTTCGACGTGCTCGCCGAGCACTACGACCTGGTCGGGGAATGTCTGGTCAGCGCGCTCGCCCGGTTCAGCGGCGAGACCTGGAACGCCACGGTCGAACACGCCTGGGTGCGCGCCTACGGCGCGGCGGCCGGCATCATGATCGGCGCGGCCGAGGAGGACGCGAAGACCAACCCGCCGCACTGGGCGGCGGAGATCGTCGCGCACGAGAAACCCGCCGACGACATCGCCGTGCTCACGGTGCGCCCCGACCTGGCGTTCCCCTACCGGGCGGGCCAGTACACCTTCCTGGAAACGCCGTGGTGGCCACGCGTGTGGCGGGCCTACTCGATCGCCAACGCCCCCGATCCGCAGGGCCTGCTCACGTTCCATGTGCGCTCGGTGCCGGCCGGTTGGGTGAGCAACGCGTTGGTACACAAGGCCAAACCGGGCGACCGGATCAGACTCGGCGCCGCCATGGGCGAGATGGTGGTCGACCACCTCGCGCCCAACCCGGTGTTGTGCGTGGCGGGCGGTACCGGACTGGCGCCGCTGAAGGCGATGGTCGAGGAACTCGCCTACTACGGCACCGATCGTTTCGTCGACCTGTTCTACGGCGCCAGCGCGCACAGCGGACTGTACGGCCTGGAGGACCTGTTGCGGCTGTCGCAGCGGGTGACCTGGTTGCGGGTACGGCCCGCGCTCGACGACCTGACCTTGGCGGGGATCAGCGGAGGGATCTCCGACGTGGTGAGCGAGTACGGGCCGCGCTACGACTGCGACGCGTATCTGAGCGGGCCGCCCGCGATGGTCCTGGACAGCGCTCGGGTGTTGCGCCGACTGGGCCTGAGCAGCAGTCAGATCCACCACGACCCGGTGCTCGGCGGATACCCCGCCGCCGACGCCGAGTCGCCGACCCCCGTCGGCGCGGAGGCCCCGGGTTGACCGCCGGACCACTCGCGCCGCTGCCCGTACCCGACCAGTTCCGAAACAGGCTCCCGTGACCGCGTGGTCGCGCCATCGAGCCGGTTCCCAGGAGAACATTGACCGATCACGGCCTCACCCGGATCCGCGCCGAGCAACCGCCGCGCCCCGGGCCGCTTCCCGAAGTTCCGCCGGCACCACCGCGGTTCCCACCGATGCCGGTCATCCCACCGAAGCCCGCGGCGCCCCCGGCCGCGGCGCCCGACCCCCGACCCGACGGCGCCGTGGACCCGGCCCGGGCCCGCGACTTCCTGGACCGCTTCCACCGGGAGACCAGGGCGCCCGGCGATCCGGAGCTGCGCTGGCAGCGGATCGCCGAACAGATCCGGGACACCGGCACCTACACGCACACCTCGGCCGAACTCACCTGGGGCGCCCGGGTGGCCTGGCGCAACTCGGCCCGGTGCATCGGCCGGCTCTACTGGAACAGCCTGTCCGTCCGGGACCGCCGGCACGTCGACCGGGCCGGCGAGGTGGCCGCGCAGTGCGCGGGACACCTGCGCGAGACCTGGCGCGGCGGCCGGATCCGACCGACGATCACCGTGTTCGCCCCGGATTCGCCCACCGGACCCCGGGTGCGGATCTGGAACGAGCAGCTGATCCGCTACGCCGGCTACCGCCGACCGGACGGCACACTCGTCGGCGACGGCCGCAATCTGGGCATCACCGACCTGGCCCACGAGTTGGGCTGGCGCGGCGCGGGCACCGACTTCGACCCGCTGCCCCTGATCATCGAGGACGCGGACGGGGTGCTCCGGTCCTACGCGTTGCCCCCGGACGCGGTCCGGGAGATCGACCTCACCCATCCCGACCACCCGGGGTTCGCCGGGTTGGGCCTGCGCTGGCACGCGATTCCGGCGATCGCCAACATGCGCCTGGAGATCGGCGGCGTCTCGTACAGCGCGGCGCCGTTCAACGGTTGGTACATGGGCACCGAGATCGGCGCCCGCAACCTGGTCGACGCGGACCGGTACGACATGTTGCCCGCCATCGCCGACCTGTTCGGCCTGGACACCTCCAGCGAGCGCACGCTGTGGCGGGACCGGGCCACGATCGAACTCAACCGCGCCGTACTGCACTCGTTCGACGCGGTGGGCGCGACCATCACCGACCACCACACCGAGTCCGTGCGCTTCCTGCGCCACGTCGAACGCGAGGCGGAGGCGGGGCGTGGTTGCCCGGCGGACTGGAGCTGGATCGTGCCGCCGATCTCCGGCGGACTGACCCCGGTCTACCACCGCTACTACGACGACCACGACGAGAGCACGCTGACGCCGGCCTACCTGCTGGACGAGGCGGCCGGTCGACGATCGGCGGGCCTGCGTCCGTGAGGGCGTAGCCGCGCCCTCGGCGGAGCGGGCGACACGTGTCCGCTCCGCCGAGGCGCCCCGTGGGGTTATGTCTCATTGGGACATAACAGTGTTATGGTGGCCATATGGGCAGCGACGACGAGGTCGAACCGGACGGGCGCAGGCGGCGCACCCGGCGCAGCCGTGCGGCGATGTCGGACGCCGCGGTCGAACTCCTGCTCGCGCACGGCCTGGCCGGGGTCACCGTCGAGGCCGTCGCGGAGCGGGCCCGGGTCACCCGGCGCACGTTCAGTCGGCACTTCGCCGGCAAGGAGGAGGCGATCCTCGACGAGTTCCGGGAGAACACCGCGCGGATCAACGACGCGCTGCGCGCCCGGCCGGTCGCCGAGCCGCCGCTACTCGCCTACCGCCGTGCGGTGGCCGACTGGCTGACCGCGGAGTACGCCGGCGCCGGTCCCCGACTGGCCCGCCATCTGGCGCTGTTCCGTCGGGTCGACGAGGAGCCCGCGCTGTTCGCCGCCTACCAGCGGATCCGGATCGAGGCCGAGGCCGAGTCCGTCCGGGTGATCGCCGCCCGGCTGGGCACCGACCCCGACCGCGACCCACGACCGGCGGTGATCGTCGGCGCGGGTGCGGGGACCCTGGTCGCCGCGCTGCGGGCCTGGGCGCGGGCCGGCGACCCCGACCCGCTGCCCGCGCTCGCCGAGCGGTTCTTCGCCACCCTCGAAGGCGCGCTCACGGGCACCCCCACCGACGCCCTCGCCGATCCGGCGGGCACCACCCATTCCCCGAAGGTCGTGCACCACCATGAGCCACACCACCCCTGAATTCCCCGAGTACGCCGCCGAGTTCGCCGGCCGGGTCGCCCTGGTCACGGGCGCGGCCTCCGGCATCGGCCTGGCCATCGCCCGCCGGCTGACCGCCGGCGGCGCCGCGGTCGTCCTGGCGGACTACCACGAGGCGGGCGCGCGGGCCGCCGCCGCCGAGCTGGTCACGGGCGGCGCCCGGGCCGCGGCGGTCGCGGTGGACGTGACCGACCCGGCCTCGGTCGAGGCCGCCGTGCGCTTCACCGTCGACACGTTCGGCGCGCTGCATCTGGCCGTCAACAACGCGGGCATCGCCGGGCCGAGTGCGCCGACCGGCGAGTACGACATCTCCGCGTGGGACCGGGTGCTGGCCACCGACCTGTCCGGCGTCTTCTACTGCATGCGCCACGAACTGCCCGCGATCCTGGCCGCCGGCGGCGGGGCCGTGGTCAACATGTCCTCCATCCTGGGCACCAACGGCTTCGCCGGACAGCCCGCCTACGTCGCGGCCAAGCACGGCGTGATCGGGCTGACCAAGACCGCCGCGCTCGAATACGCCGCGCAGGGCGTGCGGATCAACGCGGTGGGCCCCGGCTTCATCGAGACGCCGCTGCTCGCGGACGCCGACCGCGCCGTGCACGAGCACCTGGTCTCGCTGCACCCGCAGGGCCGACTCGGCACCGCCGAGGAGGTCGCCGAACTGACCGCATTCCTCCTGTCCGACCGGGCCTCGTTCGTGCAGGGCGGCTACCACCTGGTGGACGGCGGCTACGCGGCCCGCTGAGCCGGTGCCGGTTCGAGTCGCCGGCGGTCGGGTGTTTCGCCGATGCCGAGGCGGGAAATCTCGGGAGCCGCAGTCGCGACGAGGCTACGGCGGACGTGTCCCCGACGCGTCGTGGCATCAGATGTAAGGAATGGATCGATGGCTACAGGCAAGGTGAAGTGGTTCAACGCGGACAAGGGCTTCGGCTTCATCCAGCAGGACGACGGCGGCCCGGACGTGTTCGTCCACTTCTCGGCCATCCAGAGCACCGGTTTCAAGTCACTGGAGGAAAACGACGCGGTCGAGTTCGACGTGGTCCAGGGCCCCAAGGGACCCCAGGCGGAAAACGTCGCCGTCCTGCGCAACTGATCCGCCGCGAGGCGCTCGGCACACAACCGGGACATCGCCGGGACCCCGGTCCCGGCGATGTCCCGGTCCACGTCGCGGCGCCGACGCCCCGGCCCGGCGGTCCGGGTCAGCCCGCCGGGATCTCGAAGAGCATGCACGAGCTGGTCGCGTGGGCCAGCAGCCGGTCGTTCGCGTCGTAGAGGTGGGCCTCGGCCAGCGCGGTCCGCCGCCCCCGGTTCAGCACCGTGCCCACGGCCCGGATCTTGCCGGTGTTCACGGTGATCGGCCGCAGGAACCGGGTGGACAGGTCGAGCGAGGTGTAGCCGGTGCCCGCCGGCAGCGTCGAGTGCACCGCGCAGCCGGCCGCCGAGTCCAGCAGGGTCGCGTACAGGCCGCCGTGCACGCTGCCGATCGGGTTGTAGTGCTCCTCGCCGGGGGTCGCCGCGAACACCGCGCGGCCGTGCTCGACCTCCTCGAGGGCGAACGCCAGGGTCTCCGCGATCGGCGGCCCGGGCAGCCGGCCGGCCAGGATCTCGCGCAGGAAGTCGAGCCCGGACATGGTGCCCACGGCCGCCGCGGAGACCGTCGGGTCCTGCCAGGTGTAGCTGCGCGAGCGAGTCATGTCCGTTCCCATCCTGCCGACGACGCCGATCGGGATCATCGCCGAGCGGGATCACCGGGGATCACCGACGACGGATCACGTACCACGATGATGATCGACACGACCGGCGGCCCACCCCCCGGGGTCGGCTCGGACGATAGGTTCTCCCCGCACGTGCGTGATCACACGGGGAAGGTCTCATCGGCATGTCGCGAATATCTTCGGCGTCCCACGGGGGATGCGACGCCCGGGCGTGCTGCCCGTGTTGAGCGGGGCCGCGGCCGAGCCGGCCACCGGCGTGTTGTGGGTGGCCACCGCACTCACCGCACTGCTGGTCACGCTGGGACTGGCGTGGGGCGCCCGGCGGTTGCTCGGATTGCCGGTGGGCACCCGGCGCACACTCGGCGCCGGGCTGGTCGGGTTCGCCGTGTCGTGGGGACTGGGCGGGAGCATCCAGCGGCACAATCCCGGCGTGTTCATGACCGTCACGCTCGGCGTGATGTTGCTCGCGTCGATGACCTTCATCGTGGTGAGCGAGGCCCTGGTACCGAGCGGATCCTGGCCCGGCACCGTCGAGTTCGTCCGCGGCCTGCGCCGCCGGGTGGCCCGTGGGCGGCGCTACTCGCAGATCAGCCGGATCGCCGCCCGGCACGGCCTGGGGCCGTATCTGCGCGGCCGACGCCGAGCCGACCCGGTCGACCGCCGCGCCGCCCTGGCCCGCTCGCTGCAGGAGGCGCTCCAGGAGGGCGGGGTGACCTTCGTCAAGCTCGGCCAGGTGTTGTCCACCCGCCGCGATCTGCTGCCGATCGAGTTCGTCGACGCGCTCGCGCTGCTCCAGCATCAGGTGGCGCCCGCGCCGTGGACGGAGGTCGAGGCGGTACTGACCGCCGAACTGGGCGCGCCGGTGGCCGAGGTGTTCGCCGAGTTCGATCCGTCGCCGCTGGCCGCCGCGTCGATCGCGCAGGTGCATCGGGCCCGGCTGCGTTCCGGCGACGAGGTGGTGGTCAAGGTGCAGCGTCCGGGCATCGGGCCGATCGTCGAGCGGGACCTGGACATCCTGGCCAGGCTCGCGGCGAGCCTGGATCAACGTACCGCGTGGGGGCGCGCGCTCGGCCTGGTCGAGTTGGCCGACGGCTTCGCGGTGGCGCTGCGCGAGGAGTTGGACTTCCGGATCGAGGCGCGCAACACGAGTGCGGTGCTCGCCGCAGGCGCCGGGCGGCGCGATGCGCGGCTGGTCCTGCCCCGGCCGCATCCGGAGCTGAGCACGGCACGGGTCCTGGTCCTCGACTGGTTGGACGGGGTCCCGCTGGGCACCGCCGCCGCGACGTTGGCCGAGCGCGAGCTCGACCGGGGCGAACTGGCCCGTACCCTGCTCGGCGAGTTGCTGCGGCAGATCATGTTCGACGGGGTGTTCCACGCCGACCCGCATCCGGGCAACATCATGGTCCTTGGCGACGGCCGGTTGGCGCTGCTCGACTTCGGCTCGGTGGGTCGGATCGATGCGCAACTGCGGGCCGGACTCCAGGACTTGCTGGTCGCGCTGGGTCGCGCCGACCCGGCCGCGATGGCGGATGCGCTGCTTCAGGTGGTGACCCGGCCGGCCACGCTGGACGAGCAGCGCCTGCAACGCGCGCTCGGCCGGTTCATGGCCCGCCATCTCAGCGCGGGTCTGGCCCCCGACCTGGCCATGTTCACCGACCTGTTCCGCCTGGTGTCCGCGTTCGAGCTGACCGTGGCGCCGGAGATCGCGGCCGTCTTCCGGGCGTTGGCCACCGTCGAGGGCACCCTGACCGGGCTCGAACCGGGTTTCGACATCTTCGCCGAGGCCCGGGAGTACGCCGGCGGACACATCGCCGAGCAGCTGCACCCGACCGGTCTGCGCGACGCCGCGACCGGGGAACTCCTGCACCTGCTCCCGGTGTTGCGTCGCCTGCCGCGTCGCTTCGAGCGGGTGGCCGGCGCGTTGGAGGAGGGCCGGCTCGGCGTCAATGTGCGACTCCTGGCCGACGAACGCGACCGTCGGATGCTCACCTCGATGTTGCACCAGACCCTGCTGACCGTACTCGGCGCCACTGCCGGGATCATGGCCGTACTGCTGCTCGGCACCCACGGCGGGCCGCAGGTACGCGACAGCGTCGGGCTGTACCAGGTACTCGGCTACAACCTGCTGGTGGTCAGCTGCGTACTGGTCCTGCGGGTGCTGTTCACCATCTTCCGGGCGGAACGCGTCGGCGCGTCCCGGCCCGGCGTGCGATCACTCGATCGGTGAAGCGATCACTCATTCGGTAAAGGGGAAATCCGATGAAACGTTGGCCTGCCGCGCTCGTCCTCGCGTTCGGCATCACGATGGGTGCCGGCGGCGCCCAGACCGCGGTCGCCGCCACCGCGCACAGCCCGGCCTGCGCCGCCGACGCGTCGCCCGGGCACACTCGCCGGCATCTCCCGGAGGCGGAGATCTTCGTCACCGACAACACCGCCGTGATCAGCGACCCGGCCGATCCGCGGCTGAACACACAACTGAACGGGTTCGCCTGCGAGGTGCGGTCGATCATCCGCCGGCATGGCTCCGATCCGGAGAAGTCCTCGCTGCTCGACGGCGTGTTCTGGTCGAGCACGCTGCAGAACACCACCTACGAGCGCTCGCGCGAGTTCGACGTCGACGACATCGACGCCGCACGGCTGCACGACGTCGCCGAGGTGCTGCGCAAGCGCTTCGCCCAGGAGTCGGTGCTGACCTTCGAATACCTGCGGGCCGATGCGCCGCGTGCGGGTGCGATCGAGGTCGAGGTGCCCGGGGTGGACGTACAGCGCCTGCACGACGGTCTGGCCGCCGACCCCGAGGCGCGCGACCGGTTGTCCGGCGGCTCGGTCACCGTGCGCGGCGGCAAGCTGATCCTGGTCGCCGACCGCGCGGACGCGGCCCTGGTGCAACGCTTCGTCGGCACCCTGGGCGGCGACTGGTCCAAGGCGACGATCCGCTACGGGGACCGGGAGTTCGTCGGCTGACCCCGACTCGGGCGCGGGACACCGAAACGCCGGACGGGCCTTTGCGGCCGGTCCGGCGTTTCTTGCATATGCGAGTTCGATCTTCCGTTCGGCTTGCACTTCAACATATTGTTGCGCTTTATCGCTCGCAGATGCGAGATTGACCCGAATCATCCTGTGGGGGGATTTCGCATGCCCGGACTCCGATCAGGCCGTTTCGTCCGATCCACCCGACTCACCCGATCCGCCCGGTCCGCTCGATTCGCCGTGGCCGTCGCGGCAGTCGCGCTGCTCGCCGCCGGCTGCGGCGGGGGCTCGAAGGACGAGTCCGCGTCGGCGAAACAGCCCACGAACCCGGCCGCCGCCCCCGCGACCGCGCCGGTCGCGCCGCCCGTCGTGCCGGCCAAGCCGGGCGAGGTGCGGATCGTCGGGAAGATCGCCCGGCCCGGCACCCTCACCCTGGCCGACCTGCGCAAACTGCCGCAGGTGAGCACGACGGTGGAGTACGGCAGCGCCAAGGGGCAACAGAAGCACACCTACGAGGGCGTCCCGCTGTACGACGTGCTGAACGCCACCGGCCCGATCGTCGATCCGGCCGCCAAGAACGGCGGACTGCGGCTGTTCGTCGCGGCCACCGGCGGCGGCGACTACCGGGCCGCGTTCGCGTGGGCCGAGCTCGATCCCGGCTTCGCGAAGAGCCAGATCCTGGTCGCGGTCAGCGAGGACGGCGTGCCCTACGAGGACACCGCCGGGCCGCATCTGGTGGTTCCGCAGGACACCCGGGGCGGGCGCTACGTCTCCGAGTTGAACCGGTTGTACGTGGGCAGCGTGGACGAATCGGCCGACCGTGCCCGCTGAGCATCCGCTGAGCCGGCGCGGCCTGCTCGCGGTCGGCGCCGGCACCGGTGCCTTCGTCGCGGGCGGCCTGGCCGGGGCGACGGTGCCCGGCCGGGCCCGGTCGCCGCACGTCGATCCGGTCGTCCCGTTCCACGGCCCGCACCAGGCCGGCATCCTGACCCGCCGTCAGCCCTACGCGCTGCTCGCCGCGTTCGACCTGCGCCCCGCCGTGGACCGGGCCGGCACGGCGGACCTGCTGCGCCGCTGGACCGACGCAGCGGCGCGCCTCACCCGGGGCGAGCCGCTCGACGCCGGCTCGGCCGCCGCGGCCGGCCTGGACGCCGACGTGCCGCTCGGCGCCGGGCCGGCCGCGCTCACCGTCACCGTGGCCTTCGGCAGCGGCCTGTTCGCCGCCGCCGGCCTGGCCCCGCCCGCCGCACTGCGGCCGATCCCGGCCTTCCCCGGCGACGAGTTGGACCCCGCGCGCGGCGACGGCGACCTGCTGGTGCAACTCGCGGCCGACGACCCGATCGTGGTCACCGCCGCGCTCGGCGTGCTGCGCCGACTGGCCCGGGGCCTGGCCCGGGAGCGCTGGCGGATGCGCGGGTTCGCGTCGCCCGACAGTCGGCGCAACCTGATGGGCCAGATCGACGGAACGGCCAATCCCGTACCGGCCGATCAGGTCCTGCTCCCCCGCACCGCCCCTTCCGCCCGGTTGGCCGGCGGATCCTTCCTGGTGCTGCGCCGGATCCGGATGCTCCTCGACCACTGGGAGACGCTGCCGCGCGCGCACCGCGAGCAGGTGATCGGCCGCCGGTTGGCCGACGGCGCGCCGCTGACCGGCGCTGCCGAGCACACCCCGGCCGACTTCGACGCGGTCGGCCCGGGCGGTGCGCCGGTGATCGCGGCCAACGCGCACATCCGGCTCGGTACGGCCGGGTTCAACGGCGGCGCCACCATGTTGCGCCGAGGCTGGTCCTACGACGACGGCCCTCGTTCGGACGGCAGCCCGGACGCGGGCCTGCTCTTCCTCGCCTGGCAACGCGACCCGCACACCGCGTTCGTCCCCGTCCAGCAGCGCCTGGCCCGAGGCGACGCACTGTCGCGCTACACCGTGCACGAGGCGTCCGGGCTGTATGCCGCACCGGGCGGATGCGCGCCGGGAGACTATCTCGGCCAGGCCCTGCTGGAGGGCTGATATTCCATCAACTCCCTTTACTGACACGGGATTTCCGGCAGGCCGCAGCGCCCGGCCGAGCACCCCGAGGGCCTGGACGAGGTTGTTGGCGGATCCGCCGATCACCGGTAATGATTCGGGTATGTCACGCACCTTCGCAGAGTTGTCGGCCGAGGCCGAGTCGGCGCCCGTGGCCGGTTGGGACTTCTCCTGGCCGGCCGGACGGGCCACCGAGGCCCGCCCGTCGTGGGGATATCAACGCCTGATGGGCGAGCGGCTCGCCGGCGTCACCGCCGCCCTGGACATCCAGACCGGCGGCGGCGAGGTATTGGCCGGCGCGCCGAAGTTGCCGCCGACGATGGTGGCCACCGAGTCCTGGCCGCCGAACGTGGCCAAGGCCACCCGACTGCTGCACCCGCTCGGCGCGGTGGTGGTGGCCGATCCGGACGAGCCGCCGCTGCCGTTCGCCGACGCGGCGTTCGACCTGGTCACCAGCCGGCATCCGGTGACCGTGTGGTGGGCCGAGATCGCCCGCGTACTCCGGCCCGGTGGCACGTACTTCGCCCAACACGTCGGCCCCGGCTCGGTGTTCGAGCTGACCGAATACTTCCTCGGACCGCAACCCGAGGCGCGTGAGGGTCGCCGGCCCGACCTCGAGAGCGCCGACGCCCGGGCGGCCGGTCTGGAGATCGTGGATCTGCGGCTCGAACGGTTGCGGATGGAGTTCTTCGACATCGGCGCGGTCGTCTACTTCCTGCGCAAGGTGATCTGGATCGTGCCCGGGTTCACCGTGGACGCCTACCGGGACCGGCTCCGCGAGCTGCACGAACTCATCGAACGGGACGGCCCGTTCGTCGCGCACTCGACCCGCGTGCTGATCGAGGCGCGACGCCCGGACTGACCCGGCCCCGGTCGCCGGCGGGCCCGACCGGGGCCGGGCCCGCCGCGGGGCTCGGTCAGGTGAGCGCGACCAGGTCGAGATAGTCCTCGCTCCACAGGTCCTCGTCCGCGTCCGGAAGCAGCAACACCCGGTCCGGGCGCAGCGCCTCGATCGCGCCCCGGTCGTGGGTGACCAGCACGATCGCGCCCGGGTAGCCGGCCATCGCGGCGAGCACCTCGTCCCGGGAGGCCGGGTCGAGGTTGTTGGTCGGCTCGTCCAGGAGCAGTACGTTGGCGCCCGAGTGCACGAGACCGGCCAGCACGAGCCGGGTCTTCTCGCCGCCGGAGAGCACCCCGGCCCGCTTGTCGACGTCGTCCCCGGTGAACAGGAACCCGCCGAGCACCCGGCGTACTTCGCCGTCGGTCAGGTGTGGGGCCGCGGCGGCCAGGTTGTCCCGGACCGAGCGGGTCGAGTCGAGCGTGTCGTGCTCCTGGGCGAAGTAGCCCACCCGCAGCCCGGGTCCGGCCACCACCCGACCGCCGTCCGGCGTCTCGCGCCCGGCCAGGACGCGCAGCAGGGTGGTCTTGCCCGCGCCGTTGGGGCCGAGCACGACCAGCCGGCTGCCCCGGTCCACGGCCAGGTCGACGCCGGTCAGGACCCGGTGTTCGGCGTAGGACTTGGTCAGGGCGATCGCGCCGAGTGGGATCCGGCCACAGGGGGCCGGTTCGGGCAGTCGGATCCGGGCGACCTTGTCGGTGCGCCGGACGGGGGCCAGTTCGGCCAGCATCCGGTCCGCGCGGCGGACCATGTTCCGCGCGGCCACGGCGGTGGCCACGTGCGCGCGCATCCGGTCCGCCTGTGCGTGCAGGGACGCGGCCTTGCGCTCGGCGTTGGCCCGCTCGCGGGTGCGGCGGCGCTCGTCGGCGGCGCGTTGGGCGAGGTATTCGGCCCAGCCGGTGTTGTGCACGTCGAGCGCGCCGCGGCCGGGGTCGAGGTGGAAGACCCGGTTGACGGTCGCGGCCAGCAGGTCGAGGTCGTGGCTGATCAGTACCAGGCCGCCGCGGTGGCCGAGCAGGAAATCGCGCAACCAGCCGATCGAGTCGGCGTCGAGGTGGTTGGTCGGCTCGTCCAGGAGCAGCGTGCCGTGGTCCGCGAACAGGATGCGGGCCAGTTCGACGCGGCGTCGTTGGCCGCCGGACAACGTGCCCACGGGTTGGTCGAGGACCCGTTCGGGCAGCCCGAGTCCGGCGGCGACCCGGGCCGCCTCGGCCTCGCCCGGGTAGCCGCCGCGCGCCTGGAACTCGGCCTCGGCGCGGATGTAGGCCCGCATCGCCCGCTCCAGCGCAGCCGGTTCGCCGGCGTCGGCGAGCCCGGCCTCGGCCGTCCGCAACGCGCGGTCGGCCGCGTCGAGTCCGCGCGCGGAGCGGATCCGGTCGGTGACGGTGACCGTCTGGTCGGCGGCCCGGGAGTCCTGCGGCAGGTAGCCGAGCGATCCGGTGCGGGTGATGGTGCCACCGGCCGGCCGAAGCCGGCCGGCGACGGTGTCGAGCAGGGTGGTCTTGCCCGCGCCGTTACGGCCGATCAGGCCGATCCGGTCGCCGGGGGCGATGGTGCAGGTCACGTCGGACAGCAGGAGACGGGCGCCGACGCGCACGTCGACACCACGAAGGGTGATCATGGAATGACGCTCCGAGATGGCAAGAGGACACACGGGTGACGTGTAAGCGGGTCCTCGAGCTAGGAGATTCGGGGCGTAGACATGCCGACCAGCCTAACCACCCGACCCCGGGGATTGTCGAAGGCTTTTGTCGTTCGGCACACCGGCTTCGGGCAAACCGGCTTCGTCACACGCCTGTCGACATACCGGGCCGGCGCCTGCGGGGGCCGGGTCGCGGTGATGTCGCCCGCCCGCTGTCCGAGTTCGAACGCGGTGCGCAGCGGGGGGCCAGGCGCCGCCGCAGGTCCCGGTCCGGCAGCTCGGCCGTGGCCGGGTCGCGGTCCGCGAGTTCGACGGTGGTGTCCCGATCGATGCGATACACGGCTCCGCCCGGCTGGTTTCGCCCGCTCGCGAAAGTGTGGAGCGGGCCCGGCGGTCCCGGTCAGCCTGTGCGGCATGTCGACGCTCAGCCTGCCCCGCCAGTTCATCCGTACCCGACGCTTCACCGTGGGCCTCCCGTCCGCCTTCACGATCTCCCCCGACGGCGCGTCCGTACTGTTCCTGCGCAGTCGCTCCGGCGACGATCCGCTCGGCTGCCTGTGGTGCCTGGACCCGGACCCGGCGACCGAGCGCCTCCTGGTGGATCCGACCCGGCTGGACGAGCCGACCGGCGGCGCCGGGATCACCGGCTACGCCACCGACGACTCGGTCACGCTCGCCGCATTCGCCCTGGCCGACGGGTTGTGGGTGGTCGAGGTCGGGACCGGACGGGCCCGCCGGCTGCCGGTTCGGGGGCCGGTGCTCGACCCTCGGCCCGACCCGACCGGCCGGCGGATCGCCTACCTGCGCGACGGCGCGCTGCGGGTGGTCGAGGCGGACGGGTCCGGGGATCGTGCGCTGGTCGAGCCCGACGCGGCGCATGTGCGATTCGGCACCGCCGAGTACGTCGCGAGCGCATCCGTCGGCCGCGAACGCGGCTACTGGTGGGCCCCGGACGGCACCCGGCTGCTGGTCGCCCGGGTGGACGACAGCGCCGTACCGATCTGGCACGTGAGCGACCCGACGGAACCGGCCGCACCGCCACGTACCGTGCGCTACCCGGTGGCGGGCGGCGCCAATGCCGAGGTCGGCCTGTGGCTGCTCACCCTGGCCGGCCCCTGGACCCAAGTGACCTGGAAGGTCGATGAGTTCGAATACCTCACCGCGGCCGGCTGGGATGCCCACGGCCCGTTCGCCGCCGTACAGAGCCGCGACCAGCGCACGGTACGCACCCTGGCCATCGACCCCGCCGACGGCCGCACCCGCCCGCTCGCCACCCAGCGCGACCGGCACTGGGTACACCTCCTGCCCGGGACACCCGTGCGCACCGCCGCCGGCGCGCTGCTCGCGCACAGCGACGCGGACGGCACCCGCCGGCTCACCCTGGACGGCGTCCCGATCACCCCGGCGGGCCTGCACGTGCGCGAGGTGTTCGGGGTGGACGGCGACGAGGTGTTGTTCGGCGCATCGCCCGACCCCACCCAGGCCCAGCTGTGGAGTTGCCGCCCCGGCGGCGACGCCCACCGCCTGGACACCGAGGCGGGGGTACACCACGGCGTGCGCCGCGCCGGCACCCTGGTGCACACCGCGCGTACCGCCGACCGACCCGGCGCACGCACCGTGGTGCGGCGCCCGGGGCGGCCCGCCGTGCCCGTGCGCTCGCTCGTGGACACGCCGGTACTGCGGCTGCGCGACACCCGGCTCACCACCACCGAACGCGGCCTGCACAGCCAGTTGTTGCTGCCGTCCGGGTATCGCCCGGGCCAGGACCCGGCGCTGCCGGTCCTGGTCGACCCCTACGGCGGCCCCGCGCTACAGCGGGTCACCAGGCAGCAGTCCCCGATGGCGTTCGTCTCCCAGTGGTTCGCCGAGCAGGGCTTCGCGGTGCTGATCACCGACGGGAGCGGCACCCCGGGGCGCGGCCCCGGGTGGGAGCGCGAGGTGGCCGGCGACATCCTCGGTCCGGTACTCGCCGACCAGGTCGCCGCACTGGCCGAAGTCGTGTGCCTGCGGCCGGAGTTGGACCCGAGCCGGGTGGCCGTACGCGGCTGGTCGTTCGGCGCGACGCTGGCCGTGGCGGCGGTGCTGCGCCGGCCCGAGGTGTTCCACGCGGCGATCGCCGGGGGCGGCCCCAGCGACCAACGCCTGTACGACACACACTGGCGCGAACGTTTCCTCGGCCGGCCGGACGAGCACCCCGAACGCTACGCCGCCTGCTCCCCGTTGACCGAGGCGGCGAACCTGCGCCGCCCACTGCTGCTGATCCACGGCCTGGCCGACGACAACGTCTTCCCCGCACACACCCTGCGGCTGTCCGCCGAACTGCTCGCCGCCGGGCGCCCGCACGAGGTGCTCCCCCTGGTGCGCACCGGCCACGCGCCCTCGGACGAGAACCTCTTCGAGCAGCTGCTGCGGCATCAACTCGACTTCCTGCGACGGCACTTGCGCATCCCGACGGCGTAACACCGGCCGCCCGGCTCAGGCACCGGCAACGGCCGCCACGGCGGCGGGAATCGGGGTGGAGCCGCCGATCAGGTCCAGGCTGTGCCCGGCGGTCGCGGGTGCGGTCAGCAGCGCGGCCAGTACGGCGGCGACATCGTCGCGGGTGACCGGGCCTCGGCCGGTGTGCTCGGCCAGCGAGACCAGGCCGGTGCCGGGGTCGTCGGTGAGCCGGCCGGGGCGCAGGATCGTCCAGTCCAGCGCGGCCCGGCCCCGGATGTCCGCGTCCGCCGCGCCCTTGGCCCGCAGGTAGGCCGCGAACACCTCGTCGGTGTCGGCGGGCGGTTCGTGGTCGACGCCGATCGCCGAGACCACCAGGAAGCGCCGGACGCCGGCCTGCTCGGCGGCGTCCGCGCACAGCGCGGCGGCGGCCCGATCCACGGTGTCCTTACGGGCGATCCCGCTGCCCGGCCCGGCCCCGGCCGCGAACACCACGGCGTCGGCGCCCGCCAGGTGTTTCGCGAGTTCGTCGACGGAGGCCGCCTCCAGGTCGCAGACGACCGGCTCGGCGCCCGCCGCGACCAGGTCGTCCGCCTGGGCGGGTTTGCGGATCAACCCCACCGGTTCGTCGCCCCGCGCGGCGAGCAGCGCCGCCAGGCGCAGTGCGATCTGACCATGTCCACCTGCGATGACAATGCGCATGCGGTCGATGCTACTGGCGCGCCGGGCGGGTTCGGCGGAACTCGGCGGTCGGATGTCCGGGGGGATCCGACCGCCGTCGCGCGGGCGCGCTATTCGGTCGCCTTGGGGTAGGGCCACGGGTTGGCGGTGCACAGTGTGCCGTCGGCCGCCTCGCGGCTCTTGGTCTGCTGCATCATCACCGGGGCCAGGCCGCCGGGCCCGCAGCGGGTCTCGTGCTGGTGTCCCAGCCGGTGGCCGACCTCGTGGTCGATCAACATCCGCCGATAGTCCAGCACGTCCTCGCCCTCGTCGTAGGCCGTCGAACCCTGGGCCCAGCGCCATGCGTTGATCATCACCCACGGTGTGCCGCTCGCGTTGCACGACACATTGGCCACGCTGGTGTCGCCCACGATCGGCGAGCAGATCCGATGCAGCGTGCCGGGACTGGCCAGGCGCACCACGAAGTTCACCGTCCCGGCGTCGGTGCGCGCGAAGGTCAGGCCGTCGTGGGACCAACTGCGCGGGTCGTTGAGCGTACGCTGCACGGTCTCGGCGAACAGCGGGCCGTCCAGCGCCAGGCCCTGTTCGATCTCGACCCGGTAGGTGTACCGCTTCCCGGTCCCGGGCGCGGCGTCCTCGCCCGGAACGGTGGCGAAGTCGCCGCCGAGCCGCAGTCGGGGGTCCAGCGGGTAGCGCGCGCCCGGGCGCCGCGCGGCGACGTCCGGCGATGCGGCCGGCCGGTCGGGTAACTCCCGCTGGGCGGACGGCTCGTCGGGCCTCGGGCCGACCCCCGTCGGCCGCGCTCCGGGCGTCCCGGCCGGGGAGGCGGCCGAGTCGACGGCGGGTGCACCGCCACCGGGGCCGGATATCCGGGGAACGACGGCGATCAGGAGCAGCACCGCGGCACCCACCCCGATCGCGGGATAAGCGCGTCGCCCGGCTCGCGAACGGGCGCGGGAGCGACGCCGGTTGCCGGTGCGGGTGGGTGCCTTCGCGCGACGGCCGGCCCTGGCGCGCCCGCTCACCCCGCCCCCGGTCCGGCGTCCCGCAGTGTCCGGGCGATCGATTCCCAACGGGGGTTCCGGGCGATCGCGAGGGCCTGGTCGTCGGTCAGCGGCATCCGTCCCTTGGCATCGGTGACCGGTCGGCCGTCCAGCGGACCGTTGGCCCAGAACAGCCGCAGTACGCTCGGGCCGATCGGGATCTGTAGGGCCTGGCCCCACGGCACACCGTCGCGGCGGATGGTCTCCACGCCGAATCGGGTGCCCGACCTCGGCGCGCCGACACACTTGAGCGAGTAGGTGCGACCCTGGTCGTCGGTGCGGTCGGGCACCTGCTCGCCGCCTGCGCACACGGTCGGTCCGCCGGTGCGCAGCGACACCGACACGCCGGCCGGACCCGGGCCGCTGTCCCAGGTCAGCTCGGCCGAGAGGCCGTTGTCGGGCGAATACCCGGTCCGGATCGGCGACTTGGTGCCGCCGACCGGCAGCAGGTCGACCAGCGCCTCGCCCAGCTCCCGGGCGATCGTGTCCCGGGCGTCCGCGGTCCTCGGACCCGGGTCCGGCAGCGTGCTCGTGGCCGGTGCGGCGGCCCGCCGCGGCTCGACGTCGCCCCGCTCGACGGCGACCGTGGCCGCGAGGCCCAGGACCGCCACCGTCGCGACCACGGAGACCGCGACGCCGCCCGCGCGGACCCGGACCCGCCGCCTGCCGCGGCCGGTCGCGCGGGCCACCACGTCGGCCATCGGACGGGTGCCCTGGCCCACCAGCTCGGCGTGCAACTGCCGCCGGAAGGCGCCTTCGAGGCTGCCTTGGGGGTCCGGTGCGTCTTCGGATTCGGATTCGGATTCGGGGGTGGGAATCGCCCTGTGCGTGGTCATGGTCACCTCCCTTCCTTCTTCCTGCTCGTCATCGGTCGTCGCCGATGCGGATGGATTCGTCCTGCGTTGCATCACTGGTGTGCCACGCGTGCGTCGACGGTGCGTCAGCGCACCAGTGGGTTGTCCGTGAGGGTGCCGCGCAGTCTGGCCAGCGCCCGCGGGCCGGCGCTCTTGACCGCGGAGGTGGACATGCCGAGCATCTCGGCGACCGCCTCCACGCTGTGGTCCTCCCAGTAGCGCAGGACCACCACCGCGCGATCGCGCGGCGGCAACCGCATCAGCGCGTCGATCAGGGTCAGCCGGACGTCCGGCAGGTCGGCGTCGGCCGCCGCGTCCGGCCGGCGCTCCAGGGCGACCGCGTCGATCCCGAGCAACTCGGTGGAGCTGCGCCGGCGGCGGCGGTCGAGATAGGCGTTCAGGAGCACCCGTTTCGCGTAGGCGTACGGCTGGTCGGTGTGCTCGATGCGGCGCCAGGCCACGTACAACTTCTCCAGGGCGATCTGGGTGAGGTCCTCGGCGAGATGCCAGTCTCCGCACAGCAGATACGCCGTCTGGCCCAGCCGCTGCGCCGAACTCCGCGCGAACTCGGTGAATCCTTCCCGCCCCTGCGCACCCATCCCGACCTCCCTTCCTGCCGCGTCCGTCCCTGATCCATACGCATCGAAGGGCCCAAGTGGATGCACGTGTCCTGCGTCACAGCAGGTGGGCGGCGGCTCGGCGGGTGTCGCGATCGGTCCCCTGGATGGCATGTCGAGCCGTTCGATCGGCGCCGCGCGGGTCATACGCTGCTGCCATGCGACGGCGCCGGCGCCAGTGCTCGCGCGGTGCCGAGCGCCGACGACCGGTGACCACCCGGGCCGCCGGGATCCGACCGCGGGGAGCGCCGTCGGGTTCGGATGCGGTCCCGATGTGCGCGAGGGAGGGGTTTCGCCGTCACGGGGCGGCGAAACCCCTTTCGTTCGTTCCGGGCGTACGGGCGGGTCGGGTGCGGCCGTCCGGGGTCGGCTCGGTCTCCGAGGCCCGGCGACCGGCGACCGGCGACCGGCGACCGGCGACCGGCGACCGGCGACCGGCGACCGGCGACCGGCGACCGGCGACCGGCGACCGGCGACCGGCAAAGATATCCGGGCCGCAGCGATGAGTTCGTCCGGCGATCGAAGTCTGCACATCGAACGGCCCCCGAGTGGCGGGGGTTCGCCACCACGGGGGAGGCGAAAACCCGCCCACTCGGGGGCTGCGGTGCGTTACGTATCGCGGACGATACGTAAGGCGTGAGGCGTGAGGCGTGAGGTGTGAGCAGGGACCCGTGCGGCGTTACGGGTGCAGTGTGGCGCCCTTGAACACCTTGTCCACCACGTTGCGCGGCCCGTACACCGCGAGGCCCACCAGGTCGAGGTTCCCCCGCCCGACGGCGCGTACCGCCGCGCGGTTGTCCCGGTCGTTGCCCGTGCCGAAGAGGTCGGCGGTGAACACCGCCGTCGGCAACTCGCGGCCCAGCGCCCGGGTGTGAGCCGACGTCAGCAACTCCTTGCCGCCCTCGAAGATCAGCACGGGCTGGCGGAACATGGGCAGATAGTCGGTGCCGTCGGCGTCCGCGTACGGTTCGCCGATCACCTCCGGCAGCCGGGTGCCGAGGCCGCTGACCAGGAAGGCGGTCACGTTCAGCCGCTGCCAGGTGTGCAGGTCCTCGCGGAGCAGGACGGCGATCTTGGTGTCGAAACGAATGGGCGTGTGCTCGGATTCCATGATCCGAAATCCTTCCGGGTCCGGACCCACCCGTCTTGTACGATCCTGACGTGAATGCCGGTTCGAGGATCGTGGCCTGGCGGCCCGCGGTGGCCGGGGTGACCGAGGTCATGCACGCGCAGATGACCGGGCACGCCTACCCCATGCATACGCACACGGCCTGGACGCTGCTGATCGTCGACGACGGCATCGTGCGTTACGACCTGGATCGACACGAACACGGTGTGCTGCGGCAGACCGTGAGCCTGTTGCCGCCGCACGTGCCGCACAACGGCACCGCCGCGACCTCGTCCGGGTTTCGCAAGCGGGTGCTTTATCTGGACTCCTCGCATCTGGCCGACTCGCTGATCGGCTCGGCGGTGGGCCGTTCCGTGTTCGACGACCCGGAGCTGCGTGCGCGCGTCGATCGGCTGCACGTGTCCCTGCTCGGGGACGGCGAGGAGTTGGAGGCGGAGAGCAGACTCGCGTTCGTCGCCGAGCGGCTGCGCGGGCATCTCCGGGGTCGACTCGCCGCGCCGCCGGTGGTCCGCGATCGGAGTCTGGCCCGGCGGCTGCGCGACCTGTTGGACGAGCGCTTCGTCGAGGGCGTCACCCTGCGCGAGGCCGGCGAGCTGCTGTACGCGCATCCGACCCACTTGGTCCGGGCCTTCGGCCGGGAGTTCGGCATCGGGCCGCATCAATACCTGACGGGCCGTCGGGTCGAGCTGGCGCGCGGCCTGTTGCTCGACGGAATGCCCGCGCACGAGGTGGCCACCAGCGCCGGCTTCTACGATCAGTCGCACCTGAACCGGCACTTCAAGCGCACCCTCGGCACCAGCCCCGGCCGGTACACCCGTTCCGCACCGCGCCGGCTCGGCGGCTGAACCGAACCCCTGCCGGGCACCCCCTACTTCGCCCCTACCGATCGTTCCCGGCAACCGGACGTCGGTGTCCTGTGGTGGGGTATTCGTGGTGACACCGGCCGGGATGCGGGCACGGCGGAGGATGGGTTTGACCCGACGAGGGGGAGGCGAACAGTGACGCACGGAGCCGCGCGGCGATTCGACCCGGCCGCCGAGGTGCTGCTCGGACTGGCGGTGGCGAGCGGGGAGTCCGGGGACGCGGGCCGGTTGCGGCATCGACTCGGCGAGGTCGATCCGGCCTACCTGGCCGACGCGGCGCTGCCGATCGACGCGCGACGGCAGGCGGTTCGCGATCCGGACGTGCTGGTCCGCCGCGCGGTGGCGCGCAACCCCCGGGCCACGGTGGCCGACCTGGCCGAGTTGCTGAGCCGGCCGGACCCGGTGGTGGATCGCCTGGTGTACCGGCACGCCACCGCGCTGCCGTGGATGCGGCGGGAGATCCTCACCCCGGGCCGGCATGCCGACCCGAACGCGCTCACCATGTTGTGGGAGGAGATCCGCACCTGCGCCGAAGACCCGCCGGATCACCCGCACTTCGTCGGCGCGGCGGTGGTCTCGGGCATCCCGGCGCTGATCGACCACGCCCTGCGCACCTGCGGGTCACGCTTGACTCGGGCCGAGCAACTACGCGGCCTGCTCGGGCTGTTCGCCGACCCGAACCGGCTGACCAGGCTGCTGATGGAGGCAGACTTCGGCGGCCGGGAGCACGCCACCGGAACCGCAACCGAACCCGATGCCGGAGCCGGCCCGGGCCCAAGTGCGACCAACGGCACCGGCACCGTGACCGGCATGGGCGCCGGCACCGGTCTCGAACCCGAAGGCGGCTCCGACCCGGGCGCCGGCCCACTCCCCGCTACCGCGCCGGCCCACACCACCGGCACCGCGATGCCCGCCCCCGATGCACCGGCCGAGCCCGCCAACCGACCGGCCCGCGACACCGACACCGACACCGGTCCCACGGCGATCCGCACCCACGACCTCACCGTTGCCGGCCGCGCCCGTCGCACACCGGCCGAGCCCAACCGGGGGGCGGGACTCGGCACCGACGCCGCGTCCGGAGCCGCCGAGACCGGCCCGGAACCGGCGCTCATACCGGTCCGCCCCGACGTCGTCGCCGTCGCGGTGCGCGCGCCCGGCACACTCGGCCGATCCGAGCGCCGAGCGGCCCGCGCCACCGGATCCGACGCCGCGCCGGCGCCGACCCACCCCCACGACCTCGCCACCGCCGGCCGCACCCACCGCGCACCGGCCGAGCCGGACAGCGGAGCGACCGCCGACGCCGAACCCGACGCAGGAGCCCCGACCGCCCCCGCGCCCACCGCCATCGCTGCTCGCACCCCCGGCGCACCTGCCGAGGGTCGCGCCGGTACCGGGTTCGCCGCCGACACCGCCGCGTCCCCCGGCCGGCCCGACGTGGTCGCCCTTGCCGCTCGGGCGCTCGCGGCCGGGCAAGTGGGCCTGCTGCGGGACGCCGTGCGCGTCGCGGAGGGGAGCGAGGGCCTGGTGGCCGGATTGCGGCGCGGCGAGCCGGAGGCGGTCTGGCGGCGGGACATCGACTGGGAGCGGGTGCTCGCCGCGCATCGGGAGGCGTCGCTGCCAGTGGCGGGGGCGACCGCGCTGGCCGCCCGGGCCGACTGCCCCGAGCACCTGGTGGCCGAGTTGTACCGGGCCCACCCCACCGCCGTGGCCCGGGTCGCCCGGCCCTCGGCCACCCTCCTCGAGGCCGCCGTACGGCTGCCCGGCCACCCCGAGGCCACCTCGATCGCCGCCGCCGCTGCCGCGGCCGGGCTGGTCCGAGCCCGCCACGCGGTACTCGTGTCGACCGTGGTCAGGCCCGCCCGGACGGCCGTCGCGATCCTCGCCGAACTCCCGCAGCCCGGGCCGCTGGGCCGGCTGATCCACCGTCACCTGGGCTCCTCGGCGGCCCGCTGGGCAACCCTGCGCAATACCCTGTCGCGGCATCGGGGCACCTTCGCCGAACTCCTCGCCGGGATCGCCGACGGCTCGATCCCGGCCCCCGCTGCCGCCGTGCCGCCGGCCCTGTCCCGGGTCTGCCGCTTCCTGCTCTACGCCGCCCCCGACTCGGATCTACGCGCGCTGTTGCCGCAATTGCCCGACGAGTTGTTGGGCGACCTGCTCGGCAAGGGGCCGCTTCCCGCACCCGCGCTGGATGTCGCGCTGGCCACCGAGGACCCGAGGGTCTGCGCGGCCGTCGCCCGCAACGCCGGGCTCGACCCGCGTCAACTCGGCCGGCTCGCCGCGCTGGACGAACCGAGCGTCGACGCGGCCGTGTACCGCAACCAGCACACCCCGCTCACCCTGCGCCGCACCATCGCGTCCGGCGTCCCACGCACCCCGGGTCGGACCGAACCGGTGCCGCTGGACCCGGGGTTGCGCGCGGAACTGCTCGACTGCCGGGATCCGCGCCGGCTCAGCCCGCTGGTGGTCAGCGGCGATCCCGAACTCGTGCATGCCGCGCTGTCCGCGTTCCCCTCCGCCGACGCGCGCTGGTTCGCGTTCCTGCGGGTGTGGCAACGCGGCGGCCCCGACGCGGTCCGGCGGTTGGTGGAACTGCTCGGCGGCCCCGGCCACTCCCGGCAGACCGCCACCGTCCTCGACGCCCTCGAAACCCCGGACGGGCCGGGCGGGTTGGGCCCACTGCGGATCGACTACCAGGATCCCGAGGCGCTCCCGCGCGTGTTCGCCACCACCCGAGGGCGCAACGCCACCCGCCGGCTGATGGCCACCCTCGTCCACGAGCCGTATGTCTACGACCTGCCGCGTCTGGTCGCCGGGCACCGCAAGACGCCCTACCCACCCGAGTCGATCGACGAACTCCTGCGCCACGAACACGCCGTCGGCGAACACGCCCGCCTGCTACGACTCGCGGTGGTCAACCGCGCGTGCGGCACCGGCGCCGGGGAGTCCGACCCTGAACCCGTCGACCGGCTCGCCGCGGTCGCCTTCAGGCGGGCCGACGCGGACTGGGTGAACGACTGCGTGGCACACGAACTCCTGGACCCGGTACGGCTGGTGGACACCGCCCGACCGGCCGCCGAGGTGTTGCGGGCGCTGCCCAAGCTGACCCCGGACACGGTGGCGGGGCCGATTCGGGCCCGGCTGGCCGACCTGGTCCGCAGCCGGCTGGCCGGCCATGTCGAGGCGACGGTGATCGGGCTCGGCCTGCTCGACTCGTTCGCGGGCACCGTCGCCGAACTGATCACCGTCGCCGCGCAGGCCGCCGGTGCCCGGCCCGGACCCGCGCAACGGGCCCTGGACGACGCCGAGATCGCCGAATTCGCCCGGGCACAGGCGAGTTCGCCGCCGGCCGGTCGGGACGGCGAGCCGGCCGCGCCCACCCTGCCGACCAGACGCGGCCGGCGGCACACCCCCGACCGGGGCTGCGCGCTGGCCGCCGCACACCTGTTGCGGGCGATGGTGCCGGGTGCGCCGCTGCCCACGGACCCCGCCGTACTCGCGGTGTTGGCCCAGACGCCGGAGGCGGACGTACCCGGCCTGCGGCACCCGGACTGGCTGGTCGCGGCCTGTCAGGCGAGTCCGGCCGAACTCCCGCGCGAGCGCCTGTCCCGGCGCGATCCGGTCGGCTTCCGGGCCACCGCGTCGGCCTCGGTCCGCTACCGCGCGGGCCTGGTCGGCCCGGCCGAGCTGATCGCCACCACGCCGGCCCGTGCGCTGAGCGCGGCCCGCCCGGGCGAGTTCTCCCAGTTGGCCCGGGCCCCGCTGACCCGCGCGGTGCGCGCGCTGCTCGCCGAACGTCTGGGCCACCACCCGCGGCGCTGGTTGGCGGCACTGGACCTGATGGACACCGACGGGAACGAACTCCCGCTGCCGGAACTGCTCGACCGGGTGCCGGCCGACCCGCCGACCCGGCCCGATCCGGCCCCCGCGATGTTGTCCTGCGCGGGCTCCGCGCTGCTGGTCTATGCGGATGTACACGTGCTCCGCGCCGTTGTCCCACTCCTCGGCCCGGGTTCGGCGACCGCGCTGGCCCGGGACGCGGAGCGCAGCCGGCATGTCACGGACGACCTGGTCGAGTACGCCCTGAGTCTGCCCGACGTCGGTCCCGCGCTGGTCCTGGCCGACGGCGACCCGTGGGCGCCGCGCAGCCGATATGTTCGGGAGCAACTGCTGAGCCGGGGTGATCCGGAGCTGGAGGATCGACTGTACGGCGAGGTGAAGCGGCGCGGCGAGGTGACCGAGCGGCGGCGGATCCTGGCCCGCGCGGCCGACGACCCCAGGCCGCTGTCCGCCGCGCTGCGGGCTCGGTTGCTCGATCCCGGCGTGTTCTCCAGGTATTGGGCCGACACACTGCGGGTCACCGTCGAGGCCGCCGACGCCGACGTGGTCGAACTCGCCCTGGAATCGTTGGCCGGCAAGTTGTCGCTGCCGGACCAGTTGCTGGCCGCGCGCAACGTGTTGCGCTTCGGCGGCGCGCCGCGGCTACGCGCGATGATCGACCGTGGCCTGCTCGGATCCGGCGCCGCGAAGGTGGCCGCGAAGGCGCTGGCGGCGCACGAGCAGGCCGCCGAACCCGACGCCGGTCAGGCCGTGTTGACCGCGCGCATCGACCGCGAGTTGGCCCCCGCCCGGCTGGTCGCCAAGCTGCGCACGTGCGAGCGGTTCGCCGATGCCGAGCGTGTCCTGGATCGCCCCTACGCGCGCGACTGGGCGCTGTTGGCCCACGAACACGCCCGCGAGCCGTGGCCCGCCGGGGTCCGGCACGCGCTGGCGAGCCGCCCGGACGCGCCCGACGAGATCGTGCTGGCGATGCTGACCGACCTGTATCCCGCCGAGGCGTTCGCCGCGGCCCGGCGCGGCCCGCGGTTGGCCCGTACGGTCGCCGCGTGGGTCCTGCCCAACGGCGGCACCGCCGAGTGGCACGCCGAGTTGGAGCGGCTGGTGGCCGCGGGCCTGCTCACCGGGTCCGACCTGGTGCACGAAGTGGGCCACGCCGACCGGGTGTTGCGCTACCTCGCGGACGCCCGAGCGCGGGTGGACACCGCGCCGCCGGTGCGCGCGGCGGTCCGGGCCGCGCATGCCGAGATCACCGCGCTCACCGTCGAGTTGCTCGGCACCGAAGACCGGTCGTGGCAACGCCTGTTCGCGGCGCTGACCGAACGCGACGAGCACTGGCGCCGGGCCGAGGGGCCGGCCGCCGGGGTGGCCGCGCTGCTCGCCCACGCGGCCCGCGAGCCGCTGGGGCGGGTCTTCGGTGCTCCGCCGGGCGCGGGCTGACCGCTCGCCCGCGCCGGTGGGGGCGCCCGAGTCGGCGGGGGCCCGCGCCGGCAGGGCCCGGGTCGGGCTCAGCCGGCCAGGTGCTTCTCCAGGTCACCGAGGATCGAGTCGGCCGCGAGCACGCCCAGGCCGAGGTACCAGGTGTCGTCGGGGACGGTGACCGCCTTCCCCTTCTCCACCACGCCGAGCTTCTTCCACAGCGGGTTGTCGGTGACCCGGGCCTGCGCGGTCTTGTCCGCCGGGCCGTAGGTGCCGACGAAGATCCGGTCCGCGTCGGCCTCGGTGATCCGCTCCTCGGACAGTTCCACGGCCAGATCGTCGATGTTCTGGTTGGCCGGGCGCGGCAGGCCGACGTCCTGGAGCACCGTGCCGATCAGCGACTTGTTCGCGTAGAGGCGGATCTTGCCCGGCATGAAGCGGACCATGGAGATGGTCGGCTTGTTCGGGCCGAGCTTGTCGCCGAGCGCCTTGGCCCGGGCCTGGTAGGTGTCCAACTGCCGCTTGGCCTCGGCGGTCTTGTCCAGGGCCGCCGCGTTCAGCAGGAAGTTTTCCTTCCAGGTGTAGCCGGGCCGCACCGAGAACACCGTGGGCGCGATCTTGGCGAGCACCGGGTACTGCTGCTCGGCGCGCAGCTTGCTGCCCAGGATCAGGTCCGGCTTCAGGTTCTCGATCGCCTCCAGGTTGAGGCTGTTGATCGTGCCGACCTTGGCCGGCTTGCCCGCCTTGCCGTCCAGATAGGCCGGGAGTTCCTGGGACCCGTCGGTGAACGCGACGCCGACCGGCTGGATGCCGAGCGCCGCGACGTTGTCCAACTCGCCGGTGTCCAGGACGACGACCCGCTTGGGCTGCGCCTTGAGCGTCACATCGCCCATCGCGGTGCGAATCGTCCGGGGATATTGCCCGGGCGCCGCGTCGGTGCCGAGGCCGGTGGTCACCTGGCCGGCGTTGCCGAACTCCTTGCCGCCGGCCGCGACGGCGGGCTTGCCGCCGCCCTTGTTCCCGTCGGACGAGTCCGAGCCGCCGCACGCTCCGGTGAGCAGGGCGGCGGACAGGGTCACGGCGACGGCGGCGATCCGGCGGCGGGGTATCGGCATGGGTCCTGGTTCCTCGGCTTCCTTGGCACGGACCAGCGGAGCGGACCGGGCGTCACGGCGGGCGACGACCCGGATCACCCCGCTGAGGTAAGGCTTACCTTGCCTCACTCTAAGGGGTGCTCGGTGCGGATCGACCATCAGGGGTGAGATCGGGCACCGCCGGCCCGCTCGCCGCGCCCTGCGTTGACGGCGTGCCGGGGCGGGGCGAGACTCGGGTGGGCCGGCGGGGATTCGGGGAGGTGGGGCGGTGCCGAGAGCCGACGTGGCCGGTCCGGACTTCGCCGCGCTGCGCCGCGAGGAGTACGGCTACCTGGACGAGCAGGGTCTCGTCTACCTCGACCACACCGGCGCCGGACTCGCCGCCCGCAGTCAATGGCGCGCGCATGCGGAGCGGATGTCCCGTACCACCTACGGCAATCCGCACTCCGAACATCCCGCCTCGACCGCCTCCACCGAGCTGATCGAGCACACCCGCCGGGCCGTGCCGGCCCACTTCAACGCCGATCCGGCGCACTACGCGGCGGTGTTCACCGCGAATGCCACCGGTGCCTGCCGACTGGTCGGCGAGGCCTACCCGTTCGGTCGCGGCACCCGCCTGGTGTTGCCGATCGACAACCACAACTCGGTGAACGGGATCCGCGAGTACGCCCGCGCGCGCGGCGCGCGGACCCGCTACGTCGGCCTGACCGGACCCGAGCTGCGCCTGGACGGCGAGGAGTTGGGCGCGGCGCCGGCTCGCCGGCGCGGCCTGTTCGCGTTCCCCGCGCAGAGCAACTTCACCGGCGCCCGGCATCCGCTGGAGTGGATCGGCGCGGCTCGCGAGCGCGGCTACGACGTACTGCTCGACGCGGCGGCGTTCGCGCCCACCAATGTGCTCGATCTGGGCGCGGTGCACCCGGAGTTCGTCGCGGTCAGCTGGTACAAGGTGTTCGGCTACCCGACCGGCGTGGGCTGTCTGATCGCCCGGCGGGACGCCCTCGCGCGACTGCGCAGGCCGTGGTTCGCGGGCGGCACGATCGAGGCGGTCAGCGCGCAGGGCGGCCGGCATCGGCTCGCCGCCGACGAGAGCGCCTACGAGGACGGCACGCTCAACTTCCTGGCCATTCCCGATGTTGCCGAGGGGTTGGCCGTGGTCAACCGGCCGGGCATGCCGGCGATCCACGATCGGGTCGACGCGCTGACCCGGCAACTGCTGGCCGGATTGACCGAGTTGCGGCACCGCGGCGGGGAGCCGATGATCCGGGTGCACGGGCCGACCACGACGGTCGCGCGCGGCGGTACGGTCGCGCTGAACATACTGGACGCTGCCGGACATGTGGTGGACGAGCGGATCGTGGCGCGGGATACGGCCGCCGCCGGGATCTGCGTCCGGACCGGCTGCTTCTGCAATCCGGGCGCGGGCGAGGCGGCATTCGCGATCGGGCGACGCACGCTGCGCGGCGCGGTGTTGCGGACGGCCGCCTCCGGCGGGACGCTCGACGACTACCTGAGCCGACTGGGCCTGCCCTCCGGCGGCGCGGTCCGGGTCTCCCTCGGGCTGCCGTCCACGCGGGCCGACATCGACACGTTCCTCGACTTCGTCACCCGCACCTATCGCGACCGACCGGCGGACGCACGGGGGTTGGCCCCACGGCTGCGCTGCTGACGGGGTTCCGGCGGCGCGGTGCGGGGCTCAACGTCCCGCGCGGGGGCAGCGCCGGGTCAGCAGCGCGGCGGTCGCAGCCACGAACAGCACGGCGCAGCCCGCCAGTACGGCCCAGCCGAGCGCCGGCAAGTGGTCGAAGCTGTCCCCGTAGGAGGCGAGCAGCGGCGGCCCGAGTACCGAACGGCTGTGCTCCCAGCGGCTCGACAGGTCCAGATCGCTGCCGAGCGCCTCGAACGCCCACCGGTTGGTCATCGCATAGCTGAGCGTGTGCCCGACCGCCGGCATCCGCGGCACCGGCACGAACGCGCCGGAGAACAACACCTGCGGAAAGCACAACAGCGGCAACATCAATGTGGCCTGCCCGACCTCGGTGACCGCGGCGGAGGTCAGCAGCCCGAGCGCGAGCGCGGCGGTGGAGGCGAGCAGCAGGGTGACCAGGAGGGATCCGTACACTCCCCAGGATTCGGCGGGCAGCCGGTCCATCGCGCGCAACACCGCGAGCAACAGCAGGTCGGCGAGCGCGAGGATCGGCAGCAGAACGGTGAACTTGGCCGCCAGGTAGGGCCCAACCCGCAATACGGTCAGCCGCTCGCGGCGGACGATCGGCAACTCCACGCAGATCTGCAACAACCCGTAGGTCAGCCCGAAGAAGAAGCCGCCGAATGCGATCCAGAACAGGATCATCGCGGCCCCGGAGGGACTCGGCTCGAACGCATCGAACGCGCCGGGTCGGAACAACGTCGCGAACATGGCCACGATCACCAGCGGCGAGCCGATCAGCATCGCGGCGGTCAGCCGGTCGCGGGTGAGCAGTTCGAGGTCGCGGCGGGCGAGGATGGCCCACTGGCGCAGGGCGGGTCCGGGGCCGGCGGCCGGGCGGCGTGGGGTGGAGTCGGCTTTCGGTTCGGCTTCGGGTTCGGCGCCGGGTTCGCCTCCGGGCTCTCGGACGGTGTCCGCGCCGACCCCCAACTCCGGTTCCAGTGCCCCGACTTCGGGTTCCAGGATCAGCTCCGGCTCGCGTCCGGCGTCCACGCTCGCGCCGCGGGCGGCCACCGCGGCATACACGTCGGCCTCCGTCTCGACGCCGAAGTGTGCGCGCATCGCCCTCGGGTGGCCGACATAGGCGAGTCGCCCGTCCGGGGCCAGGAAGGCCACCCGGTCGCAGCGGGTCAGGTCGGCCGGGGCATGGGTGGTGAGCACGACGGTGGTGCCGGCTCGGGCCAACTCGCGCAGTACGGCCAGCAGTTCCGCCGCAGCGGCCGGATCCAGGCCGGAGGTCGGCTCGTCCAGGAACAACACCCGTGGGCGGGTGAGCAGTTCGACCGCGATGCTCGCCCGCTTGCGCTCGCCGCCGCTGAGCGCGCCGACCCGACGGCCCGCGCACCCGGTCAGCCCCAGCGCGGCCAGGGTGCGGGCGACGGCGGCGTCCACACCCTCGACCACCGGGCCACGCAGCGCGGCGGCGTAGCGCAGGCTGTGGGCCAACGGCAGCGCCCGATGCAGGATGTCGTCCTGCGGTACGTAGCCGAGGCCGTACGCGTCGGGCCGCCCGCCGTCGTGCCGCACGTCGCCGGCGCTCGGCAGCCGGATCCCGGCCAGGGTGTCGAGCAGCGTGGTCTTGCCCGAGCCACTGCTGCCCGCGATGGCCGAGACCTCGCCGGCCTCGGCGACCAGGGAGACGTCCCGAAGTACGGTACGTCCGCCGAGTGTTCGCCCCACACCGCAGGCCACGACCCGCACCCCGTGCTCCCCCATGACCAACTCCCCCGTCGGTGCCCCGAATTCCCGAACGGGTCATGTATAGCCGCTCCGCTCGGCGCGGTCACCCCACCCGCCCTATCGAGGAGCGGGGGGCTCGTCGAGCAGGCGGACCCGGTGGGCGAGGGCGGCGGCCTCGCCGCGGGTGGCCACCTCCAGCTTGGCCAGGATGTTGGACACATGGACGCTGGCGGTCTTGACACTGATGAACAGCGTCTCGGCGATCTGTCGGTTGGTCCGCCCGTCGACCAGGAGACGCAGTACCTCCCGTTCCCGGGGCGTCAGTTCGCCGGCCCGGTGGGCGGGGCGCGTGGTGGATCGCCCGGCCGGTTCGAGCCGGGCGCGGCGGGCCAGCAGCTCGATTTGCTCGCGCAGCGGCGCGGCGCCGAGTCGTTCCGCCGCATCGTGGGCCCGGCCGAGCGCCTCGGCGGCGCCGGCCCGGTCGCCGGCGGCCACCAGCGCGGCACCCAGGTCGACCTGCGCGACGGCGGTCGGATACGGCTGCGTGGTGGTCGCCCAGGCCGCGGCGACCTCCTGCCACTGCGCCACGGTGTCGGTGCCCTCGGCCCGGTCCAGGTGCGCGACCAGGGTGAGCGCCTGGACCCGGTCCAGCTCGCAGTCCACGGCAAGTGCCGTGCCGGCGGCCCGGATCCGGCGCAGCACGGCCCGGGTCTGCTCGGTCGCCTCGTCCTCGGCGTACGCGCGGGTCGCCTCGATCAGCAGCGGCAGGGCGAACCGCTGGTTGCCGATCGGGAAGCCGGCCCGCAGTTCGGCGTCCACGATCTCGCGGACTTCGGCGCGCCGGCCCAGGGCCCGGGCCAGGGCCAACTCGGCGGCGGACTGCGGGATCCGGTGCTGGGCCTCCTGGTAGCCGGCGCGCCCGGCCTCCTGCGCGCGAGCCAGTCGGGTGCTCGCCTCGGTCAGCTTGCCCTGGGCCAAGTGGGCCAGGGCCAGGGCCCGTTCGGCGTGCCCGGTGGCGTAGCCGTCGGGCTGGTACTCGCGTACCTGGTCCACCGCCTCGGCCACCTCGTCCCAGCGGCCGAGCGAGTACAGGCTCTCCGCGAGGTTGCCCAGGACGAACCCGGCGGTGTTGCGGATCACGCCGCGCTCGCGGGAGAGGTCCAGGGCCCGGCCGGCCGCCTCGACGGATTCGGCGTGCCGGCCGATCCCCTCCAGTACGGAGGCCCAGTTGCCGAGCACGTAGACCAGGGTGTCCGGCTTCTCGGCGGACGCCTCGGCGACCCGGACCGCCTCGATCCCGTGCGCCAGGCCCTCCTCGATCTCGCCGATCCCGGCCAGCAGCCAGGACAACGTCTGCTGGGTGGTGGCGACCATGTCGTGGTCGCCGAGGCGTCGGGCCACGTCCAGCGCGCGCCGGGCGATCTGCGGGGCCTGGTCGGCGCGCCCCTC
This sequence comes from Embleya sp. AB8, assembly GCF_049739465.1. Classification (NCBI taxonomy): domain Bacteria; kingdom Bacillati; phylum Actinomycetota; class Actinomycetes; order Kitasatosporales; family Streptomycetaceae; genus Embleya; species Embleya sp. AB8. Next base: position 14,621 of record NZ_JBMHHY010000005.1, on the reverse strand, counting down.
CAGGAACTCCGGGCGGGCCATCCGGATCAGCACGGTCGCGTACTCGGGCGAATCCGGCCGATCCCGCAACAGCCGCTGCGCGTGCTCCAGTTCGGGCATCCCGGGGCCGTGGCCGAGCCGGCTGAGGGTCTTCGACCGCTGGGTCCACAACACCGCCGCGCGGACCGGCTCGCGGTCCTCGTCGACCAGGTCCAACGCCTGCCGCAGCAGCGCGAGTTCGCGATCACCGGAGTTGTCGTAGCGGGCCGCGACGATGGCCCCGTCGAGGACGGCGGCGAGGGTGGTACCGGTGAGCCGCTCGGGGTCGGGCACCTGGTCCCACATCGCGATCGCGCTCTCGTACAGCCCCCAGGCCTCGCCGAACGCGTACCGGTCGGCGGCAGCCGCCGCGGCGGCCACGCTCGCGGGCAGCGCCTCGGCGGGGCGCCCGGCGGCGATCCAGTAGCGGGCCCGGCGCTCCACGTGGTCCCGGTGGAGCGGCAGTTCGCCGCGTGCCACCAGGGCGTCCAGGGCCTCGGCGAACGCGGTGTATCGGCGCATACGTTCGCCCGGGAGCAGGTCTTCCAGCGCCGCCTCGCGGACCAGCGCGTGGCGGAACGAGTAGCCCTCGCCGTCCGGTTCGGCCACCAGTACGTGTCCCGAGACCGCCGCGCGCAGCGCCGTCTCCAGGGTGTCCGGGTCCAGGCCGGCCACCTCGGCGAGCAGGCGGTGTTCGACCCCGATACCGCCGACGGCGGCCAGTCGGACCACTCGGCGGGCCTGCTCGGGCAGTTGCTCGATCCGGATCAGGAGCAGGTCGCGCAACGTGTCGGAGAGGCCGGTGAGCCGGCCGTCGCGGACGCTGTCGGCGAGTTCCTCGACGAAGAAGGCGTTGCCCTCGGAGCGCTCGTACACCTGCCGGGTGAGCGCGTGCGAGGGGGTCTCGCCGAGTAGGCCGGTGAGGTGTTCCTCGACCTGGGGCATGGTGAGCCGGCCCAGTTCGAGCCGGCCGACGGTACGGATACGTTCCAGTTCGGCGACCAGGCGGCGCATCGGGTGGCTGCGGTCCATCGCGTCCGCGCGCAGCGTGCCGACCAGCAGGATTCGGCCCCGGCGCAGCGAGCGGACCAGGAAGGCGAGCAGCTCGCGGGTGGCCGAGTCGGCCCAGTGCAGGTCCTCGAAGGCGACGATCAGGGTGCGGTCCGCGCCGATCCGCTCGAGCAGGCGCAGCGCGGACTCGTAGAGCCGGGCCCGCTCGGGCGGCGGGCCGGCCACGGGTTCGTCGGCGAGCGCGGGCGAGATCCAGGCCAGGTCGCCGCGGCGGTCGCCGAGCATCGGGTCGAAGGTGTCGCCCAGGGTGCCGGCGAGGGTGCGCAGGATCGCCGCGAACGGGGCGAAGGGCAGGCCCTCGGCACCCAGTTCGAGGCACGCGCCGACGGCGACCGAGGTCGGCTCGGGGCGGTCGGCCGCCGCGGCCAGGAACTCGTCGAGGAGGCGGGTCTTGCCGACGCCGGCCTCCCCGGTCAGCAGGACGACCCGGGGCTCCCCGCCGTCGGCCGCATCCAGCGCCTCGACAAGTCGACCCAGCTCGGGCTCACGGCCGACGAAGAGCGGCATACCGACAAGAACAGTCACAAGGCGCAGCTTCCCATGCGGCCCGGCCGGGCGAATCCGCCGGGTGGCCTCACCGGGCCGCCTGCCGGGCCCAGTCGTCCCTGGTCAGGACGTACTCGACCTCACCGTGCTCGGACCCCTCGATCGGCTCGGACCAGTCCTCGAACCAGGTCCGCAGCAGGGTCAGCCCCACCTTCTCCATGACGCGCCGAGAACCGCTGTTGACCGCCATCGTGTTCGCGGTCACCTCCCGCACCCCGAGCTCGGCGAACCCCTTGTCGACCAGGGCACGTGACCCCTCGGTGGCATAGCCGAGCCCCCAGGCGTCCCGGCGCAGCCGATATCCGAGCTCGACCACGTCGGCGCGGTCCTCGGCGACCGGCCGCAACTCGAACCAGCCCACGAACCGCCCACCGACCCGCTCCCGCGCGGCCCAGAAACCGGGGCGACCCCAGGCGGGATGCGCCCGCATGAGCCGCGGCAGCACGGTGTCCCGAACCTCGTCGGCGGGCGTCGCCCACCCGCCGCTGAGGTACCGCATCACCTCGGGATCGGCGTCCAGGTCGACCAGGTGAGTCAGGTCGGACTCGGTGAACGCGCGCAACTCCAGCCGGGAGGTCTCCAGAAAGATCGACACGAAGGCATCCTGACGGAACGGGCGAGCCCGGGCCGGCAAATTTCCGCCGCACACGGCGGCGCGTACCCCTGCCGGGTGGGGGTGGGGTGGGGCTATGGCTTCGGCCGAGGCGCGCGGTCCGGATGGACGTGCGCGCGGGCGCCCTGCATCCCCTCGGCCGAGACTGGCCGCACGGAACCCGAGGGGAAGGAAACCGCCTCGACCGAATCGACCCGCGCCACCAACGCCACGCAAGGAGAACGCCGTGCCCACCGCCACCCGTCGCAACAACACCCCTCCGCCGCGCACCGCGAACAGCGAAGCCGACGTGCTGCGCGGATTCCTCGACGGCAGCACCGGGCGCTGGGCCGCCCCGGACCAGACCCCTGGCCTACAACTCGACCAGTACCGTGCCCAGGTGCCGTCCCGCAATCACGTCCGGGAGGGCGCGCGGCGCCTGGTCGATCCCGGTCAGTCGTACGTGCGGGAAGCGGATCGCGCCGGAGCGGAGCCAGCCGCCGAATCGGTCCAGCCATTCGGCCCGGGTGGCCGCGTCCTCGACGTCGTCGGCACTGAACCCGCGCAGTTCCAGGCGCTTGAGGACGAGTTGGAACGAGTCCAGCTCCACCATCGCCGAGGTGCCGGCGCCGTGTTCGGCGAGTTGCCCGGACAGCGCGCCGATCAGGACGAACCGGGCCGCCGGGCGGGCGGCGGTGACGGCGGCCCGCAGTTGCTCGCCGCCGACGTTGTCGAACAGTACGTCGATGCCCTCCGGCGCGGCCTCGGCCAACTGGTCGGCGATCGGTCCCGCGCCGCGCACCACGGCCGCGTCGTAGCCGAGTTCGGCCACCAGGCGGTCGGCCTTCGCCCGGCTGCCGGTGCTGCCGATCACCCGGCCGGCGCCCAGGAGCCTGGCGAGCTGCCCGGCCATCGAGCCGATCGCACCGGCGGCGCCGGCGACGAATACGGTGTCGCCGGGGCGAATGCGCAGCCCTCGGGTCAGCGCCGCGTACGCCGTCCAGCCCTGGGACAGGTGCGCGATCGGATCGGGCAGCACGTCACCGAGCGGCACGCACTCGGTCGCGGACAGTACGGCGTACTCCCGCCAGCCCAGCCAGTGTTCGACCAGATCGCCCGGGCGCAGCGCGCTGTCGGCGGGCGCGCGGACCACCTCGCCGATCGCCGCTCCGGCGAGCGCGTCACCCGGGCGCAGCACGGGGTACGGAGTGCCCTCGACGGCTCCGCCGATCACCATGCGCATCGACGCGAAGACCCGGAACCAGCGGTTGCGGACCAGCACTTCGCCGGGCCCCGGCACCGGCATCGGCACCTCGACCACGGCCAGATGTTCGGGGGTGGGCAGGCCGGTGGGGTAGTCGACGAGGCGGACCTCGCGGACGGTGGCGGGCAGGGCGGACATGGGTGCTCCCGGGATGTGGGACCGGCCGAACGGGCGACGCGGGTGTCGGCACGGGTGGCGGTACGGGTGTCGGTACACGTCGGCCGGCCGATCGGTCGACGGGTCGGCCGGTGTGTCGGCCGATGGGTCCACCCTGCTGTGGTCGGTGCGGCGGGTCGCGATCCGGCCGGGGATTTGGCGGGTTTCTTCCACCACGGGCCGCCGAAACGGCGGATTCCTCCACACTCGACCACCCTGGCCGCCGCCGCGTCCACGCCGCGACCGAGACCAATTGGACTCGTTCAACCCGCCGTCGGGCCACCGCGCCGCCGGAGAACGATCCGACACAAGAACGCCCCCGCGAGCCGCGTGGCCCGGCCGATCGTGCCGGGTCGCGCCGCTAGGCTGCGGGCGTGGGGTCCGATCTTGTCTGGTATGCCGCGTACGGGTCCAACATGCATGCCGCTCGGCTTGCCTACTACCTGCGTGGCGGTCGGCCGCCCGGTGGGGCCCGGGTCTATCCCGGCAGCCGGGACCCCGCCGACCCGCGCGCGAGCCGCGCCGTCGTACTGCCCGGGCGGTTGTACTTCGCCCTCGAGTCCCCGGTGTGGACCGGTGGGCTCGCGCTGTACGACCCGCTGGATCGTGGTCGCATCCCCGGCCGGGCCTACCTGCTGACCGCCGCCCAGTTCGCCGATCTGGCCGCGCAGGAGATGTACCGCCCGCCCGGGACCGACCTCGACCCGGCCGCCCTGGCGACCACCGGCCGGCTGACCCTGGGCCCGGGACGCTACGAGACGATCGTCCGAGTGGGGGACGTCGACGGCCGCCCGATGCTCACCCTGACCGCCCCGTGGCGCAGCGCCGACGTCGCCTGGACCCCACCCGCCGCCGCCTACCTGCGCCACCTCACCTCCGGCCTGGCCGAAGCGCACGGCTGGTCCCGCCGCCGCGCCGCGCGCTACCTGGCCGGTTGCCCGGGTGCCGCCGGTGCCTGGACCGCCAGGGCGATCGCCGCGCTGGCCGACCCGGGCGCGTGACAACACTCGACCGAGGCCCGACCGAACCTCAGCGATAGTCGGGGTTCTCGAAGTCGTACCGGCACCCCGCGTCCCAGCCGGCCCGCTGGTTGCCGTACGCCGGCATCCCGCCCGCGTCCTTCAGCAGCCGGGCCAGGTGCAGCAGGTTCCAGGTCATGAACGTGGTGTTGCGGTTGGTGAAGTCGTTCTCCGGGCCGCCCGAACCGGGGTCCAGATAGGACGCCCCCGGCCCCACCTCGCCGATCCAACCCGCGTCCGCCTGGGGCGGGATGGTGTAGCCCAGGTGTTGGAGGCTGTACAGCACGTTCATCGCGCAGTGCTTGACGCCGTCCTCGTTCCCGGTGATCAGACAACCACCGACGCGCCCGTAGTAGGCGTACTGCCCGGCGTCGTTGAGCAGGCTCGAACACGCGTACAACCGCTCGACCACCCGCTTGAGCACGGAGCTGTTGTCGCCGAGCCAGATCGGCCCGGCCAGGACCAGGATGTCCGCGGCCATCACCCGTTCGTACAGCGCCGGCCATTCGTCGCCCGGCCAGCCCCGGTCGCTCATGTCCGGCCATACCCCGGTGGCGATGTCGTGGTCCACGGCCCGGATCTGATCGACCGTCACCCCGTGTCGGGTCATGATCCGGCGGCTGACGTCCACCAGGCCCTGGGTGTTGCTGACCTCGGGTGAGCGCTTGAGCGTGCAGTTGACGAAGAGCGCGCGCAGATCGTCGTAGCGGGCGGGCGGGGGTGGTTCGAGGTCGGTCATCGGAGGCTCCCAAGGGTCGGTAGGGGTGTTCGCGGCCAGCGTCCCCCGCCGGCGCCCCGATCCCCGGCACATTCGGCGGCGCGTCGCGGTCCCGACGGCGGTCCCCGACGGCAGTCCCGACGGCGGTCGGCAACGGCGGTCGGCCACGGCGGTCCGCGACCGCTCGTCGGCGATCGTGCCCCGCCGTACGGTCCCGATCCCGCATCATCCGCCGTGATCCGCTCGGATCTGTTGATCACACCGGGCCGGTGGTCTTGGATGGCCGGGTGGTACCGCGGATGTACGACACACATCGCACTGGTGACTCGGGGGTTACACCATGACGACCGATTTCGACTCGATAATCAATCCGGGGATGCCCCGGCCGACCCGGAGTCCGTTCGCCGCGACATCGAGCAGTGCGGCGAACACGCCCAACCCGCGCCCCGGTTGCAAGCCGCAGGCGCCGGATGTACACGTCGAGCCGGGCACGCTCGACACCGCCGCCGGCCGACTGCGCGAGATCGCGGGCGACTTTCGCAGCACCGGCCTCAAGGGCGTCACCGCGCTCGAACCGGTGGCCAAGGCCCTGGCCGGCTTCGACCTGGCCAAGGCGGTCGACGGCGCGCACAACGCCTGGCACGACCGGACCATCGCGGTCGCCGACACACTCGCCGGCCGGGCCGGGAACCTGACTACCACGGCAGGCAATTGGCGTACCACCGAGGGAACCGTCTGCACCAATTTCGGAGGCTGACATGGTCGACTTCATCCACCTGCGTGACGTGGATCTGGGCACCCTCACCACCGCCGCCGAGGTGTGGGCCACACTGCCCGACCGGATGCACACCCAGCACGGCGACGTGGACCGCGACGTGGTCTCCCCACTCGCGAACGGCGCCTGGAAGGGCAGCGAGGCCAACGCCGGAATCGGCGAACTGCGCGGCATGTCAAGCCAGATCGAGGACGCGCACACCGAGGCGGCGGCGCTGCGCACGGTGCTGCTCGACGCGGCGAGCGACCTCAAGACCGCGAAGGAGCACCTGACCAAGGCGATCGCCGACGCGGTCGACCAGAAGCTGACCGTGGACGACACCGGCGGCGTGCACTGGACGGCACCGCCATATGCCCGCAACCTGGCGCCGGACGACTACGACGCGGCCACCAAACCGTTCAAGGAGGCCGCCCAGGGCATCGCGGATCGTATCGGCAAGGCGCTCACCGAGGCCACCGCCGCCGATCAGCGCGCCGCGTTCGCGCTGAACTCGGACACCCGGGGCGACGACCCGAAGCGGTTCAACGGCAAGGCGATCGGCGCGGGTCCGGAGCAGGACGCGCGCCGGGCCACCGAGTTGGCCGACAAGCTGATGATGCTCAGTCCGGCCGAACGCGCCGAACTGCGCAATCTGCTCGCGGCCAACGCCGACGATCCGGCGTTCGCCACGCCTTTCCTGAACCGCGAGGGCCCACGCGGCACACTGTGGCTGACGGGCATGCTCGCCAAGCTCGGCGGCGGCGATGTGCCCAAGGACCAACTGGACGACCTCAAGGCGATGCAGGCCGACCTCGGCCGGATATTGGCCGCCGGCACCGGCAAGGGTCCCGGGCCGCACGTCGACCGCGCCTGGGTCGACGAACTCATGCGCGCCGGGCGGGAGAAGATCGACATCGGGCTGTATTCGTTTCAGCCCTATGGTTACCAACTCCTCGGCACCCTGCTGGACACCGGGCATCAGGACACCGATTTCCTGCGCCTGATCGGCCAGGACATGCGCGCCATGGAGCGGGACGATCCCGCCGTATGGATCAAGAACACCCCGTCGGGTGCGATGTACAACGGGTTCCGACTCGACATCGCCGGCGGACACGGGGCGGGGCTCGACCCGATGACCGGGCTGATGGCCGCCTTCGGCAACAACCCCGAGGCGGCGAAGGAGTTCTTCGATCCCGCCAAACATCCGGGCGAGGTGGCCTACATGCTCAAGGGCCGGCACTGGTTGCCGGACTGGGACGGGGTGGGACCGATCCCCAAGGGGTACAACCCGCCCGGGTACGACCAGTTGGGTCGGGCGTTGGAGGCCGCGGCCACCGGGCAGGTGCCCACCGGGGGGTACGGTCTGCCCGCCGGCGCGCACCCGCCGCACGACGAGACGATGAAGCAGATCATGCGCGACACGGTCGCCGCGCTCGGCGGAGAGGACGGCAAGCAGGGCAAGTTCCCGGCGAACCTGCGGGACAGCGTCGGCAACCTGGTCGCGTCCTTCATGGGCGACGGGGTCTACGACCAACTCGTGGCCAAGGACGCCCAGAACGGGCCGATGTTCCACGACCAGGACCTGATGCGGGTGATCACCGGCGCGGGCAACGACCCGGAGGCATTCGCGGTGATGCACGGCGCGACGGTGCAACACGCCGCCGACGTATTGGCCGCGCATCCGGTGGTCAAGGCGCCCGGCGCGCTGCCCGCGATGGACGTCGACGCCCGGAAGGCGTTCAACGCGCTGGGCACCATGGACGGTCTGCGGGACGAGGCGATCGTCTCGGCCCGCGAGGCGGGGGTCACCGATGCGATGTGGAACCGGAAGTACCAATACCTGGCCGGCGCGCAGATCCTCAGCTACATCCCGCAGGTAGGCATCCCGGCCGGGCGGATGATGGACGTGTACACGGCACACGCGCTGGCCGCGGACACCGCCGGGCTCGAACACAAGTCGGGGCTGAGCCGGACCGAGAACTACTGGAGCGGGTGGTCCAGTTCGAAGGCGATGGCGGAGGAGTACGCGCGCACCAACGACACCAGCCAGTCGGAGATCGCCGATCTGGCGGAGGAGCGGCGCGGCAACGCGATGGACATCGCGGCGCGGCGGTTGGGGCGGAAGTAGGACGGGTCGTTTCGGCTGCTGTTTGGGCTGCTGTTTCGGCTGCTGTTTCGACTTCCGCCGCCGGGTGAGCAGGCCGCCGTCCGGACGTGCCTCGGGCGTCCGGGCGGCGGCTCGCGTGCGGCGTGGTGCGCGGCGCGTGGCGTGGTGGGCGGCGCGTGGTGCGATGTCGGTGCCGTCGGGCAGACTCGGCTGCCCCGAAATGATGGAGAGGCCGATCATGACCGAGCCCAGCGTGCCGCTGCACCGTTCCCCCCGGTGGAGCGCCGACACCCGCACCGCACCCTCGGATCTCGGCGACGAGCGGGAGATCCTGACCGGCTTCCTGGACTGGCATCGGGCCACGTTCGAGCTCAAGTGCGCGGGTCTGGCGGCGGATCTGCTGTCGGAGCGGTCCATCGCGCCGTCCGGCATGTCGTTGCACGGGCTGGTCCGGCATCTGGCCGGGGTCGAACGCTGGTGGTTCCGGATCCAGTTCGCGGGCGAGGACGTGCCGTTGTTGTACTACTCCGACGACGACCCCGACCAGGACTTCGACAGCCTGGCCGGGGATCCCGCCGAGGCGTTCGAGCTCTGGCGGGCGGAGTGCGATCGGTCCCGGGCGATCACGGCGGCTGCGTCGTTGGACGGGACCGGGATTCGGCGGACGACGGGCGAGCCGTTCTCGCTGCGTTGGCTGCTGGTGAATCAGATCGCCGAGTACGCCCGGCACAACGGGCACGCGGACCTGCTGCGCGAGCGCCTCGACGGGGCGGCCGGGATGTGACCCGTCGAGTCGGATCGGGTTCAGGTCGGATCGGGTTCAGGTGGGGTCGGGTTGGCGGGATCGGGGCGCGGTCCAGGGTGTGGTGGGCAGGGGGTACGGGCACGCCGGCGCCGGGGTGCCTCCGTCGACCCGGACGTGGGGGCGCTCCCAGGGGCGGTCCGCGGCCAGGTGGGCGGCTTCGGCGGCCCGCCACAGCCGCCAGAACCAGGCCAGTTGCGGGCCGTCCCGGTCCAGGGTGCGGGCGGCGGCGAGGGCGGGCGGGGTGTCCACGCGGATGCGTAGCGCGGTGACCGGGCCGAGTTCGCGGCGGGCCGCGCCGACACCCTCCAGGATCAGCACCGGCGCGGGCGGCACCTCGCTGTAGCCGCTGATTCGGTAGCCGGCCCAGTCGTAGGTGTCGCAGCGTGCCGGTTCGCGGCGGGCGAGCGGTTCGAGCAGTTGCTCGCGCAGGCGCGGCAGCCAGCCGAAGAAGTCGCCCGGGCGGGCGAAGTCGTCCAGGCGGACGACGGGCGCGCCGGCCAGGTGGGTGGCCAGGGCGTCGGCGAAGGTGGTCTTGCCCGAGCCGCCGATGCCGTCGACGGCGATCAGTCGGGTCGCGCCGATGGACGGCGGCAGTGCGACGACGCGCGCGGCCAGGCGGGTGGGCATCCGGGCAGCCTACGTGGTGTGCGGATCGGGGCCGGCGGGCGGCTCGGGTGCTCTTGTACATTTGTACTTGTACATCTGTACCAGTCGGTGGGTACGCGGTGGGTACGCGGTGCGTGTGGTCGGAGGGGAGGGGTCCGTGGCCTGGCTGTTCCTGGGATTGGCGATCTCGTGCGAGGTGCTCGCGACGAGTCTGCTGAAGAGTACGGAGGGGTTCACCCGGGTGTGGCCGACGCTCACGTGTCTGGCCGGCTACGCGGGGGCGTTCTATCTGCTGACGTTGTCGTTGCGGCAGTTGCAGGTGGGTACGGCGTATGCGATCTGGTCGGGGCTCGGGACGGTGGCCATCGCGTTGATCGGGGCGGTGTTCCTGAACGAGCCGATGACACCGGCCAAGGCGTTGGGGATGGCGTTGGTGATCGCGGGGGTCGCGGTGTTGAACGTCGGCGGTGCGCACTGAGCGCGGCCCGGGATCCGGCGGGGCGGCGGTTGCTGATCCTGCGAGGGGCGTGCGAGGTGATCGCGGAGGTGGGCGTGGGGAACACGACGCATCGCCTGGTCGCGGCTCGGGCCGGGGTTCCGTTGGGGGCCACGACGTACTACTTCGCTTCGCTGGACGACCTGGTCGCGGCGGCCTTGGCGCACGCGTCGGCGGAGACGGTGGAACTGGTCGCCGAGTGGGCGGAGCGGACCCGGGACAGCGACGATCCGGCCGGCGTGCTCACCGCGCTCACCGCGGAGTACCTCGCGGACCGGTCGCGGGCGTTGCTCGAATACGAGCTGTATCTGGCGGCGGCGCGCAGCCCGGAACTACGCGGGTTCGCCCGGGCGTGGGTCGAGGGGGTCGGCGGGTTCCTGTCGCCGCGCGTGGGGGCACGGGCGGCGGCGGGGGTGGTGGCGGTGCTGGACGGGACGATGTTGCAGGTACTCACGTTGGGCGCGGCGTTGGACGAGGGCCAGCTCCGGTGGGCGCTGGGTCGGTGCCTCGACGCGTGAAGTCGGCGGGGGGCTTTTGTCCTCAAACGCCGGACGGGCTGGGTTGCTTGGCCGCCATCGCGTCGGCACGCAGCCTGCGGCTCGGCGTCCTCAAACGCCGGACCGGCTGGGGCTGTTCGGCCGCTGGCGCGTCGGCACGCAGCCTGCGGCTCGCCGTCCTCAAACGCCGGACCGGCTGGGGATGCTCGGCCACCGACGCGTCGGCACGCTGCCTGCGGCTCGCCGTCCTCAAACGCCGGACCGGCTGGAGGCGGCGGCCCGCCTGTCCTCAGGCGCCGGACCGGCTGGGGATGCTCGGCCGCCGACGCGTCGGCATGCAGTCTGCGGCTCGCCGTCCTCAAACGCCGGACGGGCTGGAGGGGTGGTCGACCCCCATCGTGCGGGGGCGCGGCCTGTGGCTCGTCGTCATCGGGCGCCGGATCGATCGGGTGGTCCCCTTGTCCTCGAGTGCCGGACCGGCTGGGGCTGCTCGGCTACCGTCCGCGTCGGCGCGTGGTGTGGGTTCGTTGGTGCGGTAGGGTTCGCGGTGCGAAGGGGAGTAGCCCCGTGAACCGGTTGTCGACATGCTGGAGTCTTTTGGCTCCCGGTGGCCGGGCCCGTGGAAGGTCACGGGTGGGCGAGACCTTCGACCAGGTAATGACATGTCCGCTTTGTCATGCCGGGTCGAGTGGTCCTCCGGCTGCCGAGTGTGGCGCTTCGTGGAGATCCCGGGCCCGGCTCTCGTAGGAAGCCACCCACACATGCATCTCGATCCCCTGGCGATTCTGACCGCCTTCGGGCTGATCTTCGTCGCCGAACTGCCCGACAAGACGATGTTCGCGTCGCTTGCCATGGGCACCCGTATGCGGCCGCTCTTCGTCTGGTTCGGCACCTCCGCCGCGTTCATCGTGCATGTCGCGCTCGCCGTCGGGGCGGGCGGGCTACTCGGGATGTTGCCCGGGTGGATCGTTCAGGTCGTGTCCGCCGCGCTGTTCGGCGTCGGCGCCTTCATGCTGCTGCGCGGTGGCGTGGACGGAGACGACGAGGGCGCCGGCGGCAGGCGGGTCGTCGGTTTCTGGCCGGTGTTCTCGACCGCCTTCATGGCCGTGTTCATCAGCGAGTGGGGCGATCTGACCCAGATCACCACCGCCAACCTGGCCGCGACCAACGGCACCTGGTCGACCGCGATCGGCTCGGCCGCCGCGTTGATGGCGGTGTCCGCGCTGGCGTTGCTCGCCGGGCGGTTCATCGCCAACCGCGTGCCGCTGCAGACGGTGCAGCGGGTTGGTGGCGTGTGCATGCTCGGTTTGGCGATCTGGTCGGTGGTGGAGATCTTCGTCTGAGGTATCGGTCGGATCCGAGGTTCAGTCGATCGGCGAGGGGCGCGGTGGGGTCAGGGCCGCGCGGGCGAGCCGGTCCGGGATCTCCCGGGGGCCGAAGACCGCGACCCGGGTCGGTACGTATGCGGGGGTGTCGGTTCGCAGCGCAGTGACCCAGGCCCGGCCGACCGTGGTCTGCGGAGCGAAGGGCCGCAGGAAGACGAAGCCCACGGCCGGCCACAACAGGAAGTAGCCGATCGTCAGGGGGCCGATGTAGCCCACCGCCAGGGAGACGAAGGTCAGCACGAAGCCGATGCCCATCAGGTTGGTCATGGTGCGGGCGCCACGCTCCGCCGCCCCTTCGGGCAACAGCAGTCCGTCGCGTTCGAGTCGTGCCCACGTCGGTCGCCAACCGGCCGTCGGCGTGGACTCGGCGATCCGAGCCACGACCGACTCGACCGGAGCGGTCCGCTGGGGGCCCACCGCGTCGAACACCATCCGCTCGTACTCGTCCTCCGGTTCGGCCGCGAGCAGCCCGATCGAGTGGTCCTTGCCGATCACCGCCCGCCCCCGACCGAGCATGTGCACGATCGTCACCTGTGCGAGCCGCGTCGGGCCGTCGACCAGCAGGGCGATTTCCCAGATGTCGAGGACACGTCCGGCGGCGGGCGGGGCGGGGTGGCGGCGCAGCCCGGCCAGGCGCCGGGCCCGGACCAGGTGGATCACCGCGACGCAGACCAGACAGGCGTACGCCGACCCGAGGAGCAGCGCGCTGGTCCCCGTCGGCAGGTCCAACCCCCGAGGGTGCATCCACGCCGGGCCGCCCGACAGTCCCTCCGTCGCGATGTGCCCGCCTGTTGCGATTGCGGCAATCATGGCCACCCCCCGGTGGTCCCCCGAGCGGCACGCTCGTCGTGGCGCCCCTGTCCATCACGATGACGCCTTGCCGGGCTCGCGTCCGGGGGAGACCCCTCGTCGCCGAGTCGAGGGTTGCGTCGTTCGGCCCGAATGTGACGTAGAACGCAGGGATGAAACGGACATAAATTATATAGCCGACTTCGGGTCGTAATTCATTTTCGGTGCCCGGCGATCAATCTTGATTATTTTGGGTTACCGGATCGTCACGCCACTCTCCGAGATATCCCCTCGTCACCGCCGGTGCGCCGAGTCCGATGCCGGCCGAGATGTCGCCTTTATTCCGCCTTTACCCCCCGCCCAAAGCCGGCGATTCGGTTGTGAACCCGCATCCGCATTGCCTACCTTTCTCGCCGATTCACCTTTCGGGTGAACCCTGCCGCCGGTACGCCGAATCCCGTCGCCGGCAGCGGGAGCTCTACATCGAAGAATCCGACGGGAGCGGGGGAACCAGGTGAATCGCCGTGGCCGGGATCGTTCCGGTGACGGCTAGGGGTGAAGTCGCGTGTTGCGCGACCGGGCTGCTCCAGTCCGAATCCGACAGCTCACCTCGTAGGCGACAGGAGAGGACCCCATTTCATGCTGTCCGCAAACGCTCGCCATCGCGCCGCTCGACCCGCCAACGTCCGCCGCTTCGTCGCGGCGGTGGGCATCGCCGGCATGGGTGCCGTGCTCCCGGTGGCCGGCGCCGGTGCCGCCCACGCGCAGGTCCCCACCACCGAGCAGGCCCCCTCGGGCGCCTCCGCCGTACTGTCCGCGGCGCCGACCGCCGCGGTCGAGAGCGCCCCGGTCCAGACCGAGGCCCCCGCGGTCGCCGACAAGGCCGCGTACCTGGTCAAGGCCGGCGACACGCTGTCCCAGCTCGCCGTCACCAACCAGATCACCGGCGGGTGGCAGAGCCTGTACGAGCTCAACCGCGAGGTGCTGCCGTCGGGTCCGGACCTGATCGAGATCGGCCAGTCCCTCAAGCTGACCGGCTCGGCCACGGCACCCGCCACGGCCGACACCCCGGCCAAGCCGAGCATCACGGTCAAGCCGAAGAGCACGGTCACCCCCGACCCGGCCACCGCCAAGCCGGCGAGCAAGCCGTCCGCCGACGTGTCGGTCAAGCCCGCCGCCAAGATCCCGGCCCAGCCGAGCACCGGCGGCGGCTCGTCGACCGCGTCGAGCAAGGCCGCCCAGGCCGTGGCGTTCGCCAAGGCGCAGGTCGGCAAGCCGTACGTGTACGGCGCCACCGGCCCGAACGCGTACGACTGCTCGGGTCTGGTCCAGGCCGCGTACCAGTCGGCGGGCGTCTCGCTGCCCCGGGTGACCAACGACCAGTTCGCCGCCGACCCGCACGTGTCGATCGCCAACCTGCAGCCCGGTGACCTGGTGTTCTTCTACTCGGGCATCAGCCACGTCGGCATCTACATCGGCGACGGCAAGATGGTGCACGCCGCCAACTCGCGCAAGCCGGTCGAGATCGCCTCGATCAACACCATGCCGATCGCCGGCGCCACCCGCCCGGCCTGATCGCAACCGGCCCGGCAAGGCTGCCACTGCCTCGCCGACGGGTCGTGAGCCAACCGCACAGCCCGGCAGTGGGATGTGTTCTTCGGCGCCGTGGGGGCCCCCCCCCCCCCCGGCCCCCCCCCCCCCCCGGGGGGGGGGCGCCCCCCCCCCCCCCCCCCCCCCCCGCGCGCCCCCCCCCCCACGGGGAAGGGCCCGCGGGGCCGGGAAAAGCAACACGCCGGCC